>CBDUUV010000038.1:0-21209 GCA_965370495.1 uncultured bacterium | reverse complement strand
ATATGATTAGTTTCATTTCCGGTAACCGGCATCTTTTGTAAAAATCGCGAATTTACGGCAATGTATGCTTGAGATTCAAAAGAACTGATGCTAGAATGCCTGTTCTGAACAGGTTGCAGGCACACTATCTTAGAAGGAGGCTCTACGGGTGAAAAACTTTTTCAGTTCACACGCAGTCGACATAGCAATATTCCTGTTTCTGCCCATGATTTTTTCGACAGGCGCCAATGCTGGAAAACCCGGGTGGTTCAAGGATTCAGCCAGGAAGCTCGAGACGGAACTGGTTGCCAGATACGGTGAGAAGCAGCGTGAACGCATAGTTCGCGGGATGGATCAGGTTGTAAGTTACTGGAGTGATAAAGATGGTAATGCCGCTGTCTTCGAGGAATTCGTAAGAGCAAATTTCGCGGCAGGTGGCGAAACACTTGATGCCATGTTTGTACGGTTTGAGTATATACTCGAAAAGGTCAATGGGTCAGTTCACGAGATGTCTATTGCCATGCGGCTTCAGACAGATCTTGATGCAGGGCCGATATTGCCAATTGACCGGGTTTTTGCGGCATATGATGTAGGGGCTCACATAACGGACGATCTTTTCGCTAACAAAATCGCATTTACAGCACTATTGAATTTTCCTTTGACGACGCTGGAAGAGCGTTTGACAAATGGGAAAAAATGGACCCGGCGTGAGTGGGCCGAGGCCCGCCTTGCGCAGCGTTTTTCGAAAAGGGTCCCTGCCAGGGTCAATCTCAGGCTTGCAGAAGCAGGATCGGCATCGGACCAGTATATCGCGGATTACAACATATGGATGCACCACCTTCTCGATGACAGGGGGGAAAGAATCTTTCCTGCCGGGCTGAGACTTCTTTCACACTGGAATCTTCGTGACGAGCTAAAGGCCAACTACGGCAATAAGGTCAACGGAATAGAAAAACAGAGGATGATATTGAAGGTTATGGAGAGGATTGTAGACCAGACCATCCCCGGGATAGTAGTTAATAATCCGCATATCGACTGGAACCCGGTGACTAACGAAGTCTTCCCGGCCTCTGTAAGCGATTCGGATGAGGATCTGCCACCGGATATGAAGATAGCCAGTGACAGGGAGCCGGATACCAGGTACAGGATACTTCTTGACTGTTTCCTGGCGTCAAAAGGCGTAGATGAATATTCTCCCTCCGCTCCTTCTCTTATAGCGAGAAGGTTTGACGAGGGAAGAGAGATACGCGAAGAAGATGTTGAAAAGATGCTGGTGGCTGTATTGTCGTCACCTCTGGCAGGGGGGATCGGCAAACTGATCGAGGAGCGTCTCGGAAGAAAGCTCGAACCTTTCGATATATGGTACAATGGATTCAAATCCACGGGAAAATATTCGGAAAAGGAGCTCGACAGAATCGTCGGGAAGAAATACCCCGATCCCGAAGCTTTCGAAAAAGATATTCCGCGGTTTCTGCAATTGCTGGATTTCAGCAAGGAAAGAGCGGATGGAATCTCCCGTAACATTCTTGTAGAAGCGGCAAGGGGCTCCGGGCACGCGTCCGGTGGTGAAATGCGGCATCAGCCCGCCAGATTGCGTACGCGTATCGGTAAAAACGGTATGGATTACAAGGGGTTCAATATTGCTGTACATGAACTGGGACACAACGTCGAGCAGACTATAACGATGAATGACATTGATCATACACTTCTTGCCGGTGTTCCCAACACGGCCTTTACCGAAGCATTTGCCTTTGTCTTCCAGGGAAACGATCTGATGCTCCTGGGGCTTGATCCGGGCCAGGACCGCAAATCCGAAGCAATGCATGTGATAAATGATTTCTGGATGACTTATGAGATCAGTGGGGTTTCACTCGTAGACATGAAGATCTGGCACTGGATGTATGACAACCCGGATGCAACACCTGCTGAGCTGAGAGAAGCGACGCTCGATATATCCCGTCTAGTGTGGAACAGGTATTTTGCTCCTGTATTTGGTGTGAAAGATAGCTACATACTGGGAATTTATTCACATATTATACACTCTTTTCTATACATTCCCGACTATGCGATCGGACACATGATAGCTTTCCAGGTCAAGGAACAGATGAAGAAAGCAGGGAATATCGGTAGAGAATTCGAGAGGATGGCCCTGATGGGTAATATAGCTCCTGACCTCTGGATGATGAATGCGGCTGGAACACCGGTCGGGGCGGATGCGCTTCTCGAGGCCACGGAGAAAGCACTGAAAGACATAAGGAAATAAATTTTTACTGGAAGAAAGCGGGTATAGATGAGTACGACCGGAAAGAGAAAAGTACTGGTAACCGGTTCTCTGGGCCAGATAGGGTCGGAGCTGGTTTTTGCGTTGAGCGACAGGTATGGCATAGAGAACGTATTGACAAGCGATATAAGGGATGATGAAAATGGACTTCTCGAAGGTGCCGGAAAATTTGTGAGGCTCGATGTCCTTTCGCAGGAAAATTTCAATGCCCTGGTCAGGAAGGAAAAGGTCGAAGTCATATATCATCTGGCCGCTCTTCTTTCAGCTGTAGCTGAGACTGAACCGCAAAAAGCCTGGAAGATCAATATGGATGGGTTATATAACGCTCTTGAAGTATCGCGAGAAAACGGGTGTAGCCTGTTCGTGCCGAGTTCGATCGGAGCGTTTGGGCCGGATACTCCTCTGGATGCGACACCTCAGGATACTATCATGAGGCCACATTCCATGTATGGCGTGACAAAGGTCTCTGGTGAGCTTCTCTGTGACTACTATCATTTGCGCTATGGATTGGATACAAGGGGAGTGAGGTACCCGGGGATCATATCGCATGGAACCCTTCCAGGGGGAGGAACGACGGATTATGCAGTCGAGATCTATTACAGGGCGATCCTCGAAAAGAAATACACATGTTATCTCGAACCGGAAACCTCGCTCGATATGATGTATATGCCCGATGCCATCAAGGCGGCGATTGATATCATGGAAGCTGATCCTTCGAAGCTGAAACACCGAAATGCATTCAATGTCACGGCCATGCACTTTACTCCTGTCGAGATAGCCGCGGAAATCGCAAAGCACATACCCGGATTTGACCTGACTTTTGAGAATGATCCTGTAAGACAGGAAATAGCCGATTCATGGCCGAATTATATGGACGATTCAGTGGCTCGTGAGGAATGGGGGTGGAATCCTCAGTACGATCTTGTCTCGATGACAGAGGATATGTTAAAGGTTCTCGGAGAAAAAAACAAAAAGGGTAAACTGAACGTATAACAGAAAGTAAAATATCTATCAGGGAGAGCTTCAGATGTACACGATCAAAGAGGAAATCAGGGAAACGCTGGATGAAATCAGAAAAGCAGGTCTTTACAAGGAAGAACGGATAATAACCTCCGAACAGAGAGCGGATATCACGGTGTCTACCGGAGACGAGGTGTTGAATTTCTGCGCAAACAACTACCTGGGCCTGGCCAACAACAAAGAGCTGATAGCGGCTGCACGTAAAGCGATGGAATCGCATGGATTGGGGCTCTCTTCAGTGAGGTTCATATGCGGAACACAGGATATTCACAAGGCGCTGGAAAAAAAGATCGCCGAGTTCTTTCTGATGGATGACACCATTCTGTATACATCCTGTTTCGATGCTAACGGAGGGTTATTTGAAGTCTTGCTGTCAGCTGACGATGCTATTATAAGTGATGAACTCAACCATGCTTCTATCATCGATGGTATCCGGTTATGTAAGGCAAAGAGGTACCGGTACAAAAATAATGACATGGATGATTTGAGAAATCAACTCGATGCTGCCAGGGCAGATGGCGCCGGCAGGATAATGATTGCTACGGACGGTGTCTTTTCGATGGACGGGATCATTGCCCAGATCGACAGGGTGTGTGATATAGCAGATGAATATGGAGCTCTTGTGATGGTCGACGATTCCCATGCCACCGGGTTTTTCGGCCCGACAGGCAGGGGGGCGGTCGAGCATTGCAATGCTCTTGGAAGGGTCGATATAATTACATCGACTCTTGGCAAGGCGATGGGAGGGGCGTCCGGCGGATTCACAACAGGCAAACAGGAGATAGTTGACCTGCTCAGGCAGAGATCGCGGCCGTACCTTTTTTCAAACACGTTGCCACCCGCACTTGTTGCTTCTGCGAAAAAAGCTTTCGATATGCTTTTTGAACCCAGCCCGTTGCTCAGGACCCTTGCCGAAAACACGAAGTATTTCAGGGAACAGATGACGGATGCGGGATTTGATATTGTGCCGGGAAGCCACCCTATAGTTCCGGTGATGCTCGGGGAGGCCAGGCTCTCCCAGGACCTGGCAAACGGCCTCCTCAGCGAGGGCATCTATGTGATAGGTTTCTTTTATCCTGTGGTTCCGGAAGGCAAAGCGCGCATCCGTGTCCAGATATCAGCGGCGCACACCCGTGAACATCTCGACAGGGCGATAAACGCGTTTAAAAAAGTCGGGAAGGAGCTTGGAGTCGTTTCCTAAGCCGAAACTTGAAGATATTGATTAAAATTCTTGACAATTGCTTGTAAATGTCAGACTTTGCCAGTCGATAAGATTGTATGTAACTGAACTGTAATGGCTGGAGGCTTTGCAATCGAGGAGGCTCTTATGAACGCTGATCTTCTTGAGCTTGTTTTAGGGATCGTACCCTGGATAGGTGTTGCCGGTATATTGATTGCGGTGATGACATATTTCCGGGTCAACCGTTATCCTGAAGGTGACGAGGTGATGCGTAAGCTGGCCGAGAAGATACACACAGGTGCTTTCGTGTTCCTGAAAAGAGAATATTCGATTATCGCTGTTTTTATCGTGGTGATATTCGTCGCCCTTTCATTCGCATTGGGTTTTCAGACCGCGTTGGCATTTTTGTTCGGCGCGCTTTGTTCGATGGCAGCCGGATTGCTCGGGATGCAAGCTGCTACCAAGAGCAGTGTAAGGACATGTCAGGGAGCAAAAGAAGGCGGGATCGGAAGAGCGCTTGTAATCGCTTTCAGCGGGGGATCTGTCATGGGTATCTCGGTAGCATCGCTGGGAGTGATCGGCCTCGGTTTCTATTTTCTTTTGGCGCGTGATCCCAGGATCATAAGTGGTTTTGCGATGGGAGCCAGCTCGATAGCTCTTTTCGCCCGTGTAGGCGGAGGAGTCTTTACGAAGAGCGCTGATGTCGGGGCTGACCTGGTAGGAAAGATCGAGGCGGGCATCCCGGAAGACGATCCTCGTAACCCGGGGGTAATAGCGGACCTTGTCGGTGACAACGTGGGTGATACAGCCGGCATGGGCGCCGACCTTTTTGAAAGTTATGTCGGGAGCGTTGTCGCGGCGATGGCTATAGCAGCGGTGATGACAGCTGAAAAAACGGTACAATACATGGCTCTGCCGATCATCCTGATCGCCGTTGGGCTTGTGGCTTCGGTTCTTGGTATCTGGTCGATATCTGCACTGAAAAAAATAGGGCCACAGTCCGCCCTCAGATACAGTGTCTACATCAGCGTGCTGATATTTATTGGCGCGGCATACGTCATTGTTCCGATGGTTGTCGGGAATATAGCGCCATTCTGGGCTATCATGTCAGGGATAATAGCCGGGATCCTTATAGGAATCGAAAGCGAATATTTTACTTCGGGTCCGCCTGTCAAGGAGGTCGCGAAAGCGAGTCAAACAGGTCCTGCGACGACAATCATAACAGGCCTTGCGGTCGGATTTGAAAGTACTATCATGCCGATACTTACACTGGTGACGGCGATATTCGTATCATTTAAATTTGGTGGTGGCTTGTACGGTATAGCCCTTTCGGCTGTCGGGATGCTTTCTACAATCGGTATTGTCATGTCCACAGATTCTTACGGGCCGATAGCCGACAACGCAGGCGGGATAGCCGAGATGTCAAAGGCAGGCCCGGAGATAAGGAAGATCACTGACAAGCTCGATTCAATAGGTAATACAACTGCGGCTGTCGGGAAAGGATTCGCCATAGGATCTGCAGCTCTTACCGCGCTGGCTCTTTTCAGCGCATATCAGAAGACGGTTGGGCTGGAAACGATCGACCTTGCTTCGCACAAGACTGTAATAGGGCTTTTTCTCGGTTCACTGATGCCTTTTATAATGGGGATGATGACGATGAAGGGGGTCGGAAAAGCAGCAAACAAGATGGTTATAGAGATCAGGCGTCAATTCAGGGAGATCGCCGGGTTGATGGAGGGAACGGCAGAACCGGATACCAACAGGTGTGTTGATATAGTGACAAAAGCTGCTCTGAAGGAAATGATATTGCCGGGTGTCATAGCAATCATTGCTCCGCTTGCAGTTGGATTTCTGCTGGGTGCGGAGGCTCTGGGGGGGTTCCTGGCCGGCGCAACAGGCACAGGTGTTCTTATGGGGATATTCATGGCGAATGCGGGCGGGACCTGGGACAATGCCAAAAAGTGGATCGAGGAAGGAAATCTTGGCGGCAAGGGTACGGATGCCCATGCCGCGTCGATAGTTGGTGATACAGTCGGAGATCCCTTCAAGGACACATCCGGGCCGAGCATGAATATCCTGATCAAACTGATGTCTGTTGTAGCTCTGGTTTTTGCGCCTGTGCTGCTGAAGATTACGTCATTGTTTTGAGACAGGGTTTTTTCTTTCAGCTTCAGAGGGATCAAGATCCCCGGTTTTTAAAAAGGCCGGGGATTTTCTGTGTTTACAACAGCTTTTTCTCTGTTCTATTATAGGAGAAAGATGATCCTGTCGAAACGGGGAAATGATCGGAAGTTATGAAAGCATGCAATTAATCCAGTCCAAGAGGTGATTTCCAGGGAGGATATCATGGTGCTGACCGTAGGAATCATAGGGCTCCCCAATGTTGGAAAATCAACACTCATCAATGCGCTGGCCAGGGCTGGTGCGGAAGCGTCAAACTATCCTTTCTGTACGATAGATTGCAACAAGGGCGTAGTAGCGGTACCGGACGAGAGGCTGGAGCAACTTGCAGCGATCCTGGACCCTGAGGAGATAATCCCGAGCCATATCACATTTATTGATATCGCAGGCCTGGTCAAGGGAGCAAGCCGTGGGGAGGGGCTTGGCAACAGGTTCCTTCATCATGTAAGGGAAGCGAATGTCCTTGCGCATGTGGTGAGATGTTTCGATGATCCCAACGTGAGTCATATTCACAGCGGCCTGGACCCTGTCGGGGACCTGGAGATCGTCGAAACGGAGTTATTTCTCTCCGATCTCGATCGCGTGAAAAAATGGATTAGCAAAGAAAAGCTAAGGGTCAAAGCTGCCAGTAAGGGAGAGAGGAAAAACCTCGAATTTCTGGAATCGGTCAAAGACAGAATTGCTGCCGGCGAGAGGGTAGAGACTGAAGGATTACCCGAACATATATCCAGCCTTCTTGCTGAGTTGCAGTTGCTGACTGTCAAGCCGAGGATCATTGTGTTGAACTCGGGAGAGGAGTCGCCGGCAGGCGATGATGTAACCTGTTCGTCCGTCACGGAGAAGTACGGTACCGGGAAGACTATCGTGATATCAGCGAGGCTGGAGAGAGAGATCGAGGAACTATCCCTGGATGATCAGGATGAGTTCATGAAGGAGATGGGTATCAGCGCGGGAGCAAAAGAGAGATTCATAGAAAAGTGCCACGATCTCCTGGGCCTGGTAAGGTATTACACCACGGCAAACAAAAAACTTCAGGCATGGTCGATACCAACAGGGACAAAAGCTCCCGAGGCTGCAGGAAGGATTCATTCAGATATGGAAAAAGGGTTTATCAGAGCAAAGGTCATGAGTTATGAGGACCTTGTAGAATACGGATCGGAAGCGGATGTACAGCACCATGGACACCTTAGAACGGAAGGCCACGATTATTACATACAAGACGGTGATGTAGTCCAGTTTCTTTTCAATCCCTGATGTGTAGAAATATTGTCTATCTTACCTTTATTCGGCCGGTTCCCACTCCGCGATTACTTCTGCCTTGATAGTACATTTGCCGGTGGATACCCATTGGTTCTGATGGTTGTAACTCCAGCCAAGATATTCCGAATTTCCACCCCCGGCAGTCGTGATGAGAAACCGGTTGGAGATACCTCCGAAAGCCGCTGCCTGGTCAGCGGGCAGCAGCTTGTCGCCGGCATTGGCGTCAACGGGTACCCAGCCGTAGCCGGGCAGGTAGATCTCGTTCCAACGGTGAAAGACATCATCATAACTGGCGTCGTCTCCGCGAACTACGAGAGAACCTACGTATCTCGCAGGGACACCAGCTGCGCGGCAGAGAGCTACATAGCTGAAAGAATACTCAGAGCACGAACCGTTCTTGCGCTTCAGCACCGTGGGTGCCGTGTTCCATCCCCCTGCAAGCTTGTATTCCATATTGGCGATCAGGTACTGAAAGAGTTTTCTGGCTTTCCAGTAAAGGTTTGTTTCATCTCCGACGATCTTGCTGACAAGTTTCTGAATATAGGGATTGTGAATGTCGTATTTAATATCATCGGCAAGGTATGGTTTCCTGATCCTGTCCGGAATTTTTGAACCTACATCTTCGGGATATATGTAATAACGGATTGCGGAGGTCTCGAGCCTGGCTTTCATGGATACCTCGACTGATTCACCCGGGGAGAGCCCTTCGAAGTGAAAGACGGCTATCCGTTGGCCCCAGCGGTCTTCTTTGAATTTGGGCGGGGGGGAATATTCGACGGGACTCAGGAGTCTCTGGCTGGGCCTGTCTGAAGGGTCCGCATAATATATATCCAGGGAGATTATCTCTCCAGGACCAACCGCAACAGCCTCAGTGGAAAAATCGACGATCGCCGTCCTGGGGTCATAAGTCCTGAACAGTTTGTCACCCCTGACCAGGATTTCGAAGATGGAATCATGCTGGTAATCGGTATTAATCAGATGACTGTTATTCCAGGTCAGGCCCCATGCGAAAGGGCCGGGGGAATCAAGGATAATGACGACATGCCCGTTTCCGGGGTCGATCATGAAAATCTTGTCCCTGAGCCTGTCACTGCACCAGAGGTATCCGTTTCCGAAGGTGATCCCGCGAGGATCGGTTGCCGGCGAAGGGAATGAGATGATGGTAGTACCGTCACTCGGGTCAATTTTAAGTATTTTGTCGATTTTGTTGTCACAGATCCAGAGGTCGTTTCCATCCCATGCGATGCCGGTTGGGCTGGGAGTAGGGGAATCGAGTGTCCTGACAGTTTGGCCCGTTTTGACATCAGTCGCGAATATCTTGCCGGCGGAAGGGTCGGTACTCCAGAGCAGGTTTCTGTTCCAGGCCAGCCCGGACGGGAAATAACCCGGTGAATCGATAGACCTTTTTACCTTGCCGGATATCATATCGATTTCATTGAAAGTGTCGGTTTTTCTGTCCGCGACCCACATACTATTCCCGTTCCATGTGATACCGGTTGGATGAGTTATCGATAGTTTCGTCTGCCCCGCTATATCACCAGGAGTGGTTGAGGCTTCACTCAAGGGAAGAAAAAACAGAATAAACGCAAGCATCAGGGCTTTTTTCATGACAGGCCTCCAACCTCGTTCGGAGTTTCCCGGGTCAAACCCGGATTGATATCGATTCAAGGATCAACGGATTTCCATTCTAAATAAGGAATCGGGACAGGTCAAACCTTTTCAGATATGAAATTTATTCATGTAGCGAGCTAATTGGTCATGATTTAATGGTTTACAAAAACAAAACATGGTGATAAACTGGATATGTAAAAACAGTACCGGTGATAAATAACGAAAATTAGGGATTTATCGGAACCTGATGGCCGGTCGGGGGTTCATGTACGACCAGACACGAAAAAAGCGCGTTACAATATCCATCCTGATAATTTTGATTATGTGCGGGTTCGGACAGGCCCGGGCTGCGTGTACCGAAAAGGTGGCTATCACCTGTTCGGGTGGAGCAATGGTCTCTACGGCATCCCCTGCAGCGACAGAAGTGGGAGCATTAATACTTCGTTCAGGTGGCAACGCTGTCGATGCCGCGGTAGCTGTCGGGTTCGCTCTTGCGGTAACTCATCCGACTGCTGGTAATCTGGGCGGCGGCGGATTCATGCTGGTCCGAAAGAATTCGCGTGAGGTGGGGTTCATTGATTTCAGGGAGAAAGCGCCGCTAGCCGCTTGTGAAAAGATGTACCTTGACGACAACGACAGTGTCATACCGGGTATGAGTACACTTGGCCACAGGGCCGCAGGGGTACCGGGGACTGTGGAGGGGATGTATCTTGCCTGGGAGAAATATGGAAGTATGCCGTGGCGGGATCTGTTGGAACCCGCGATAAAACTGGCTGAGAAAGGGTTCACGGTCAGTTATCACCTTGCCAGCTCACTTCGTAGACTGAAAAAATATGTCAAGGATTACCCCGCGCTGAAAAAATATTTCCACTACAGCGGCAGATGTCTAGTGATGGGTGATACGCTTGTACAGCCTCAGCTGGCGGGCACGCTGAGATTAATAGCAGCGGAAGGCCCGGATGCTTTTTACAGAGGCAGGATCGCTTCCCTTATCATAAGAGAAATGGAAAAAGGTGAAGGACTGATCACCAGGGAGGATCTTCTCAAATACAAGGCTGTTCTGCGAGACCCCGTTATTGGAAGTTACAGGGGATACGAGATATTGTCGGCTCCGCCCCCGAGTTCCGGCGGAATTGTTCTAATCGAGATCCTCAATATTCTGGAAGGTTTTGATATGGGAGGGGAGGACTTTCTGTCCGAACAATCGGTACACTGGATGATCGAAGCTGAAAAAAGAGCTTATTATGACAGGGCTGTTTATCTGGGTGACCCCGATTTCAACAATATCCCGGTCTCATTGCTGATTTCAAAGAGATATGCCGAAAAACTACGATTCTCCATAGGCGGCAAAGCCGTTTCTGCCGCAGATATTGGTAGTAGCCCAGTGATCGCGGATGAAAGCGAAGAGACTACCCACTACTCGGTTTTAGATGCTGATGGTTGTGCGGTTGCTGTGACAACGACGCTGAACAGCGGATACGGTTCGAAAGTGGTGGTGGAGGGAGCAGGTTTTTTGCTCAATAACGAGATGGATGATTTCTCGATAAAGCCGGGTGTTCCTAATATATACGGGCTTACCGGAGGGAAGGCGAATGCCATTGCCCCGGAGAACAGGATGCTCAGTTCGATGGCTCCTACCATTATTCTCAGAGGCGATAAGGTCTTAATGGTGCTGGGTACGCCGGGAGGTTCCACGATCATTACGACTATAGCGCAACTGATTGTCGATATTATCGATTTTTCTATGAGCCCTGACGAAGCTGTTGCCTCCGGAAGATACCATCATCAGTGGGTTCCGGATCTGGTTTATTTTGAGGAAGGAGTTTTCCCGGCTGGCCTGCGGGCCGGGCTTGTAAAAAGGGGACACAAACTGAAGGAAAGATCGGTAATTGGAGATGCACAGTTGATCATGGTCCAGGAAGGCATGATCTGCGGTGTTTCTGATCCACGTCACGGTGGGAAACCGGTGGGGATTGGAAAAATGACAGACACAACCGGGAAGGAAAAAGACTAATGAACAGGATATTGTTTTCAGGATCGGTATTGGTGCTGCTTGCAGTGTTTTTATTGCCGTTGCCCCGTCAGGTGTCGTCTGAGGAGATCGATCCGTACGACCTGCTGGAAGCTTTCGGGCGTTTTCCCTTTGCAAAAGTGATTCCGCTCGACAACGGTAACGCGTGGGGGATGATATACGCCGATGTCTACGGGAAAGTATATCTCAAACGCTGGACTTCCAAGGGATGGAAACGGGAGTGGGAACTTACCAATCTCGGTTCGAAGGTACGAAAATTCTTTGTGCTGGACGTAGAAGGCGACGGGATGATGGATATAGTTATTGCTACTGTTTCCGGGCGTATTCTCATTTACAGCATGGATGGTTTTGTAAATACGTGGGAAAATATCGAGGACAATTATACGAGTATTGAGGCCATCGAGATCAGCAATATAGACGGGGATCCCCAGATGGAGTTCATTTTGATCGCAAACGGGAAGTTATTTATCATCGATGGGCTGGACAAAAGCTGCCAATGGAAAAGTGAAAGAGAATTCAAGGCGGTGGAGATAGTGATAGCCGATGTAGACTCGGATGATGCTCTCGAGATAATTTTGAACACAGGGATCGTTATAGACAGCAGGTACCACAATATCGAATTGGAGTGGAATAAGCCGTTTGGCGACAGAATAACGGTTTTCGATATGAACAACGATGGTTATCCTGAAGTAATAGGCGAGTTTACGGATTATTCGCTGAGAATATTCGATATTTATTCTGAAAGAGAAGTATGGTAATAACAGGTAGAAATACTCAAAAAAAGTGGGGTTTTACAAAGAAAAATCTTTCTTAATACGACGGATTGTGGTACACTCCGCGGTGAATGCTGATAACTGTATCATTTAAATACCTAAGAGGAGGGGGTAACTGTGAGCAAAAAGATAACGGCCGGACTCGTGGGGATGATCTTTCTGGTCATTGCTGCGTCGAACGTCTCAGCTATAGAGTTTAAAACCGAGACATTTTCGCTTGATGGCGGGGGTTCTTTCATGAGTTCACCTGTCATATGGAGCGGTAATATCGTCTCAGGGACGCTGTCGCCGGGCGTGTACTGGATGAGTCTCGACGACAGTAGCTGGCCGACAGATGATCCGGGCACTACCAACAATGAGAGATGGGATTTTATCTTCAGTACATATTTCACCTATGACAATACGCCTGGTAATGAAGGTTGGGATGGAACTTTCCCGTCAGGGCCGCTGGGGGACAGTTCTCCGCAATGGCGATTCTATACTGAAGCCGAGGACACCCTGGGAGGATTGTGCACGAGTTTCAGGATCGTGATCCGCGATCTCAACGGGAACGGGATAATGGAAGATAATGAATACCTCAACAAGGCATTGTCTATCGGTTTGGTATGCTACATTAATTACAGTAAGGGATGTTTCACCAGCTTCTGCGGGCAGGGTAACTGTTCGGGCACTATGGATCTGGTAGATGAAATTTCATGGCAGGAAGAATTGTATATTCCTTCGCCGATTTCTCCATCTGGCAGACTTTATCTCAGGGACACAAATTGTGTTACTGGAAATGAACCTGCAAGCTGGGGTTCTATCAAGGCGATCCACAGGGACTGACTCCCGGAATAGAAAGGAAGTGATCATAAATGAAATACTGCATATTAACATTCCTGTTCCTGGTAATGATCGTTGCCGTTATTCCGATAGCCATCAATGCCCAGGGTCTGCCTGATACACTGATGCTGGAATTTGATTTTGAGGGATTTGGAAATATGATTCTTACATCTCCTCCACTCTATTCTGGAGAGGTGGTTGCGGGTGATCCGATCGTGCTTGGCGCGTCATGGTTTGTGCTCATGGATGACACAGGCTTGCCCGCCACGACCGATCCTGAAGCAAGATGGGACTATATTTTTACCAACTTCTTTGAATACAATGCAATGTCCGGATCATGGACGGCTCACTTCGATGGAACCACCATGGCTTCAAAGCCTGTGTGGGAGATCGATCATCCTGTCAACGGAACAATGGGTGGCACGCTAGTGATTTCGATAACATACGGTGACTGGGATTTTGACGGTGTGCTTGATATCGAGGAACGTACATTTGCTACGTATGAAGGGACCATGATGGTCATGAAGTATGGTACCGGCAATTTTGCCAAGTACTGCGGGCAGGGCGCATATAATGGCGCACTCCAGAACTATGACCCCGCGAACTGGGTGGATGATTACGTCGAGGGACATTGTATCCTCGATCTTTTCAACTGTCAGATTGCTAATGAACCTTCGAGCTGGGGGTACGTCAAATCACTTTATAAGTGATATGGTTAACGAGGCTGAAATCCGATCGTGAGCCGTACCCACATCGCGGTTGGGATGCCTCGGACCTGGCCGGGAATAAAGCGAATCTTTTTGGCCGCCTCGATGGCCGCGTTATTTAATGATTTTTGGGGAAGTCCCCGGGAGATTTTTATCTCGTCGACTTCCCCTTTTTCATTTACGAAAAGGAGAAGTTCGACCTTGCCTTTGACATTCTTCCTGATTCCGTTCGGATATTTCGGCCATGGAAGAAATAATGGCTTCGGTTCGACAGTGTTTCTTTCCGGGCTTGTCCGGCCGTCACTGCCGCCTGTTTTGCCGCCCCTGTAAATAGGTTTTATATCCACATCCGGTTCGCCAAGTTCATCAAGGATTGAATATTTGACAGGGTTTATTTCTGGAACAGCAGCCGGGTCGATAATGTCAGGGAGTATGACATCTTCTGGATACGGTATAAGGGAGAAAGGTCTGTTATTGAAAAAATATTCGGAACTGCCATCATCACCGGGAGTTTCTGCTCTGAAAATCTCAAGATATTCAAGTTTGAGAAACAGGAATAGTAGGAGATGTAAGATGACGGCTGCACCGATGATTATCAGCCAGTCTTTTCCTTTTCTGTGCCGTTTGAATATTCTGTTCGATTTTCCGGTCTGCATTTTTTTGCTTCTACCGGGTTCCGGTTTTTGAATTGTTGCATGTTATAGCACTTTAGTAGTATCATACTACCAACTGTAGTATATTATCTACAGGAGGATAGTGCAAGGCGAGTAAGAAAGAGCCTGATGTTGACCTGTAAGGACATAACAGTTCCTAATGTACTCACGATGATGAGAATATTGATGGCTGTTGCTGCGATATTTTTACTCAGACATGATCAATACCAGGCCCTGGCGGCATGGATGCTGATAATCGCTTCGATGCTGGATTACTTTGATGGCTGGTATGCCAGGAAGTTCAAGCAGGTCACCAAACTTGGAGCACATCTCGACCCATTTGCCGATAAAGTGCTTATGTCCGTGATCTTTATCTCGCTGAGTATTGTTTTTTCCTGGTCCTGGTTCTATTTTTTCGTTTCGGTGATATTGCTGCGTGAAATCGCGATAACGGTTTATCGCATTATTGTCAGAAAAAGGTTCGGTGATTATATGCCGGCCAGCAAACTTGGGAAAATCAAAACTATCCTACAGTCTATTGCCGGTGATCTGATGCTTTTCTATATATTTATCTTTCCTGGGAAAGTGCCGGAGCGCAACTGGATAATATTTACGGTCATGGCTGTTATTATGTTCATTACGGTGGATTCCGGACTCAGGTATATACTGCCGGAATGCCATGACGGGAAGAAACGCTCTATTCTCGAGAGAATCTTTCAATTGGTTTTCAGGGCTTCTGCAGGGAGGGCTTGAATTGGATATATATGAAGCGATCAGGATGAGGACCAGTGTCAGGGGGTATAAACCTGATTCCGTCGAAGAAGAAAAATTGAACAGGATCCTGGATGCTGCGAGGTTGGCTCCTTCGGGGAAAAACGGTCAACCGTGGATATTTATTGTAGTAAAGGACGCAGAGACGAAACAGAAACTGGTTCCGGCCTGCAAAAACCAGAAATTTCTCTCCGAGGCTCCGATCGTGGTAGTAGTATGTGGAAGGGAAGAAGAAGCTTATCAAAAAATGGGTGGATACTGGAACAGCCTGCCGGTTGATATCGGTATTACGCTGGAACACCTGATGCTCGCAGCCGAGGCGGAAGGGCTCGGGACATGCTGGATAGGAGCATTCCAGGAGGAAGAAGTAAGAGATATCCTTGGTGTTCCAGGGGAAGTCAAGATAGTTGCGCTTACTCCTGTTGGTTATGCCTCGGATAAAAAAGTGGTCAGACCGCGAAAGACTCTTGAAGAGATCGTTATGTACGAGAGGTGGGGGGGATGTGAATAAGAAACCGTTCCAGACGATATTCATCCTTTTTATCATGGGCACACTGGTTTCCGCTCAACAGGCCTCATCTGAAACTATCTTTGAAAATTCAAAAATGCTGGTACTTGAAGACCTGGTCATCACTTCTCCGGATTTTCCCCCCGACAGAAACAGCGCATTTGTAACAATATATGCTGATTCTATCGAGGTGACCGAGATTCAGCTTGAAGAGGAAAAAAAGATCGGTATGGTCCAAGAGGTTATGATAGTGACAATCTTTGTTGCTTTTACGGTGTATCTCATAATGACACTGTTTTTCTCAGATGAAGAAGAGGTTGAAGATACGGGGGGCGGGAAGGAAATCCCGATCTTATGCGTGGGCTTTCCGATTATTCCGTGATGATGAAGGAATGGTTTTCCTCTAATGTTTCTCCGTTGTTTCTATCTTCGACCGTAAGGAGCAAAAGATATTTTTTTGGTTCAAGTGATCCAATATCTATCTGCAGTATGTCGGATACTTCAGAAGCATTAATACTTTGTTCAAAAGAACTTGAAATGTATGGGGAGCTTGCATTTTCGCCGCCCATTATACCTCGTTTCATCCATGAAAGTGTTTTTCTAAGACCTGCCAATTCGGAGTCTGGGCAGACTGGGTCTTTTATGGAATAAGTCACTCTGTATCTTGAGATATTGTCTTTGCCACGCTTAAGGTTATAGATGTCGTAAGCAATGCAGAGGTTTTTTCCAGTGCTGTAAGATGGGATGGGGTCCAGTATTTCAGTGCAGGACCCGTTTCTGTCCATAAGAACGAATCTAATGCTGCTTGTTTTCAGTGAACCACTTCCGAAATCCCTGATCACAAAATCGCCTTTCCATGTGCCTCTGAGCAGAGGCTTGCCGCCAGTGAATTCGAAGCCGAATGAACATTCGAATATTCGTGGCAGCATATCAATATGAAAATTGTATACATAATAGGTGCCACTTGCCCTGTTGATTTTTATAAGGGTATCGGCTTTGATGGGTTGAGTTTTATGTGCGATACGGGTCCAGTCATGGTCGAAGACCGCGAAAGCAAACTTGAAACTGTCTTTTTCAGGATGTATTGTGGAGTCAGAAATCGCGACTGAAAATTCAATAGATGTGTTGCCTTCGATACCTCTTTTCTGTGCACTCTGGACCAGAAGCGGCGCGAGCCTGGCAACTACCGGGTATTCATACGCCTGGGGTATATTATCGAATCGATTCTGAGTCATATCAGCAAGCATTCTGAAACGTGGATCTATGGGGATATGGTAGTTTCCGTTCAGGAATTCATCCTGGAAATATAATCTGAAATTAGCCGCATCGTTGCTGTATTCCCATACGACAAACGGTCCGTCAAGACCCTCTCCAAGACTATAAAGAAATTTATCCGGAAGGCCATAGCTTATGAGAGCCTGTCCACGCGCGCTTTCCGTACCATCGATACCAAGTCTTTTCAATGTCAACAGTTCCCTGGCAAAGAAGACCCTTTCATAATGCGACAATAATCTTTCGTTGAGTTCTGTGGTCATGGTAGGGTCATTTTTGAGCCAGAATTTCCGGTTCCATTCGGTTTTCTTCTGTTCTGACCAGGTCAAATAATCATCACGCTTTTCATGATGCAGTAGAGGAGCTGTTTCGAGGAATGCTGAAATTTCATCGTCGTTCATAAGTTCGAGGGCCTTGTTAAATTCTTTTTCAGCTCTGGGAAATTCCCCGAGCCTGAACTGCACGCTTCCCATGAGAAGATGATGCCGTGCGGTGTCGGGGTAATACTTAATCGCTTCTGAAGCATATTTTCTTGCAGTTTTGTACATATTTCGCCTGAGGTGCAGAAATCCCAGGTTGAAGAGTGTGTCTTTATGCGTGTTGTCGAGATTGTACGCTTTTTTGTAGTATCGGAGTGCCTTTATTAAATGTTTTGTGAAGCACATATTTTCCAGGTACTCCTCCTTTTCGATACGTGCCATCTGGTGCCATGCGTGAAAACAACCGGGGTCGAGTTCAAGAGCCTTTTTGAATGATGCCTGAGATTCTCCGGTGAATTGCATCGCGTAGAACGTCATTCCTCTTTCGACATAATTGATTGGGTCATCCTGATCCAGGGAAATGGCTTTTTCGATTTCATCTATCGATCTGGCTCGTGAATATGGTGTGCCCTGCAACCTGTAGTATATTGCCAGGTGCCTGTGAAGGGCAGGGTCTTTGTACTTTGTAACGAGTTCTTTCCTGAGAGAAGAAATCCTCTTTTCGATTTCTTCAGTCCCGATAGTGTCAATTGGCTCGATAAAATCTTCATCCAGAACCACTTTTTTATATGGTGTGCATGAGATCCACAGGAGAAGAAAAGAAAGTGCGATCGTGTAGGAACGTTTCATCGATAGCTCCATTTAAACGTAAGTTTGTAAGCAATCTGACGAAAATGTATTATATGCCCGGCCTGCCGGTCAAGAATATTGATAACACTTTTCAAACAATCGCTTTCGGAGGTTTGCCGGGGAATGAAAATTGCATCGAAAAAAGCGGTGGAATGTGTAGCTACGATCCCTGAAAGAGGCGACATGAAAGCATCTGTATCCTGTACCCTGCCTGGGGAATTAGGGCAGTTTTCAGAGATAGTCGAAAAAATGGAAAATTTGCTGCTGCAGGTCAAATTGTATCCGTCAGGGCACCCATCGATCCTTTCCGTCCTCGAAGATTCGTATTTCTCTATCATGGAAATGCTTGGACACAAAAAAAGCCTGGTTTTCAGGATAATAAGGGGTTCGCTGTGCTATTTGAACTATGAACTGAGCATCGAAAAGACAAATAACAGGCATCATTTCTTTCTCAAGAGAGCTTTAGAAGCAATGGCGATTGGAGAAATCGAATTTGAAAGATCCCTTAAGAAAGAGGAACTGCTTGCTTTCATGGAGATCGCTTCCAGCGTGCTTAATGGCGACAGGAGTTTCGATCTGGCAACAGCCTGGACTCAAATCAGGCATATCAAAGTACGACACAGGCTTGTGGAGGGGGAGAAAAGGGTTTTTGTGGAGGAAAAGAAAAATTATATTCTGAATAGATCGAAAATGCCTGCTGACAGGAATAAAAAGAAAGAGTCGGGAATCAGCCGCATTATCGGTGATGTTCTGGGAAAACTCGAGAAAATACAATCAAAAGACGGTAAACGCGCCGGCAAGATGCTACTCAAGCTTATCGCTAATGAAGACAGAAATAACTCGATAGTACTGCTTTTAAAGTCGCTGACGGCGTATGATGATTACACATTCAAGCACTCTGTCAATGTAGCCGTGATCTCCGCGGCGGCTGCGCGCTATATAGGTTTTGAGGAAGACGAGGCGGGCAAGATAGGGCTTGCTGCCCTGATGCATGATATCGGCAAAATTTATGTTCCAAAGAAAATTATTCTGAAAAGAGGCAGGCTGTCTCCGTCTGAATGGCAGTTGATCAAGAAACATCCCGCAGATGGCGCAAGGATTCTCAAAGAAGAGGGCATAGACGAATTGATATGCCAAGTCACGTACCAGCATCATATGCGGCATGATTTTAGCGGATATCCATCCGCAAGGGAAAACGAAAAGCTCCTCGATGCAAGCGAAATTGTGAGAATAGCGGATACATATGACGCGTTGACTACGAAACGGGCATACCGTAAGCAGATAAGCCCCTATCAAGCTATCAAGATGATGGCGAGGACAAGGGGTTCAGAGTTTCATCCCCATTATTTCGATATCTTTTTGCATATGATGGGAAATATCCCGATCGGCAGTCTCCTGTTTCTCGAATCAGGAGAGACAGCCGTAGTCGTGGATTTGAACAAGAGGTATGGTTCACTTCCCCGCGTTCGGGTTACGAAGGAGGCTGATGGCTACGTTCCGGCGGAAGAAAGGATCCTGGATCTAAATGAATTGGACCATCGGAGCGGGGAATTGCGATACAAAATCAAGCATGTATTTGATAAGCCTGTGCGTGATGTAGAGATCGGTAAATATCTCTATTCCAGTGATTGAACCCGGCCACAGGGTACAAGGTATAAAAAATGCCCAGGACGATCATCCTCACGTTTGATGATCACCCCGGGCTCGAAGCGCTGTCAGGACGTTCTAGAGTATCCCGGGTTTGCCAAGTTGTTTCATCTGGTTGAAAACACTCCATGTATAGTTAATTTTGTCAGAGGTCGAATGGATGATGAATTCGACAGTCCTGCCTGCCTTGAGCGGGACGTTCGACGTTCTTGCAAGGAAATCTTCACCATCGGTAACGATACACCAGCCGCGAGGCGCATAGACATTTATTATGGAAGCCTCGGGGTCGATGAGTTTCAATCCGTAGATATTCGAACCGGATGCGGTTACTTTGATCTTGACCAGAAATTTACCGTCTTCCATCACCGTCACACTTTTTTTGATCGATGCTGCTGCTCCAAATGCTGACTGACTGATCAGTGCCAGGATCGCAATAGCAGTTAAAACTGGAAGAAGCCTGATTCTAAGTGTGCTCATGTTGTTATCTCCCATCAGGTTACCAGAAAGAGCTAATTTATTTAATGAGCAAAAACTATCAATCAATTGCCCTGTACTTTGTTAGTATAACATAAATGAATGGTTATGTCGAGGGGTGAAAAGATTTCCTTGAACAAAGTGGAAACAAATCGTTTCGGAATGATCAATATCAAGCCTGCAAGCTATATCGGATGTGGTGGAAGGATGATTTTCTGCTGCGGTTTCAGGCTGTAAAGTAGTTCGGGATGATCCGTCTGGCACACTAATAGCAAGCCTGTAATACAGGTGCATGGAATAAATGACGCTGGACAGGTTCGATAATCTTAATTTCAATGAGGGTAGAGATGATTTCCCGGATATTGATTATAGATGATGAAATCCACCTTGCAAAAATATTGCAGTTTACATTGAAACATGCCGGTTATGAAGTAGATATCGCATTCGATGGTAAGGAAGGGTTATCAAAAGTTTCCAGTTTCGCTCCGAACCTTATCATCCTGGATCTTTTATTGCCCGGGATCGATGGCTATGAAATCTGCAATATATTGAAAGGTGATGATGATCTGCAGGATATTCCGATTTTGATCCTTTCTGCCAGGGATATCAAGAGGGAAGGTCTGGAGCGCCCGCTGAAGGCGGATGCTCTGATGGGAAAACCTTTCAATACAGAGAAACTACTCAAAAAGATATCGAAACTGTTGAAGCCGGTCCTTTAGCATAATGTTGGCATGTCTTAATTCCCCCGGGCTACATCGGCTGCATGAATACTGGCCTGTCACCTTTTCCCGTGGGCTCATTGTTTTTTTGAGACGCAATTTCGTTGCTGCCGGTACGTGATTGCCTTTCGGCGATCATTAACTCGATGATTTTTTTTGTTTCATCGAGCCCCTGTATAGAGGAGATGGATTCCAGACAGTTTCCAAGTT
>CBDUUV010000037.1:0-21792 GCA_965370495.1 uncultured bacterium | reverse complement strand
CTCGGTGCCGGTGTGGCGGAAAGGTCGAATCGTTACCGCGGAAGTATCGGCGACTTTGCGGGCACTCTGCTCGCGACATTCACGACGCTTGTCTCATCAAGGGGAAATGATTACACCATAACGATCGACGGGGAGAAAAAGATATTTACCAATGTCCTCAACATCACGGTTGGCAAGAACCCGTATATCGCCAGCGGACTGAAGCTCGATATCGATATCGCGAGGGACGACGGGTTCCTCTATTATTTCATAATCAGTGGTATAGGGAAGGCATCTTTTCTGTTTAATCTTCCCAGGGTTTATACGGGAGATATTTCACGCGACAGACGGTTTCTCGTGGGGAAGGCCCACCAGGTGGAGATCGAACCGGAAGGATGCCGCGTTCAGACTGAATTCGACGGCGACGCGGCAGGCTGGTGCCCCGCAAGGATCAAGATATGTCCGAGAGCCATCAGACTCAGGGGAGTACAGTGATGAAGGAAAAAGAGATCATAGAAGCCGTAAGGAAGCATCTGGGCAGGCCTGGTTTTCAGCTCAACGAAGTCTTTACGTCAGATGCAGAGATAGTGAAGATCGGCGAAGGGGCGATGGCATTCACGATCGACGAGTTTTCACGCGAGGACGGGTTGTACGCCAGCGATCCAAAGCTTCTCGGCCGGAACGTCGCGATAGCGACGTTCAGCGACCTGCTCGCCGTACTGGCCGAGCCGATGCTGATGATGACATCGCTGATCGTTCCGCATGAAGCCGATACTGACTGGGTATCCGCGTTCTCGCTTGGAATATCGGACGTTCTCCGGGAGAGTGGAGCTTCATATATCGGTGGTGATGTGGGGTGTGATAAAGAGTACAGGGTAACCGGTTTCGCCGCCGGAATCCTCGCCGATCCGGATGCGAGAGCCTCGAGACTGATAAGGCCAGAGTCGGGAGCCGTCATGGTGACAGGCTCCTTTGGCGATGGAACGCTTGCGTTTCTCTCGGGAGACAGGAACCCGTTTTTTGAAAGCCGCCTGGAGGAATCGCGCCGCCTCGCCGGTATCGATGTCGCTCTGATAGATACGAGCGACGGGATTTTTTCCGCGCTGGAGACCGTCGCAAGACTGAATGATTCTTACAGATTCGAGATAGACATTTCCGTGGTTCCCTGCGCGGACGGTGTTCTGGAGATGGCAGGAAAGATGGATATACGGCCCGAAGCTTTCCTGATGAGTTCGGCCGGCGAGTATGAACTGGTGGCGTTTGTCGGAGAGGAACACGCCGGAAAAATAGGATCTTCAGACATGTTCAGAAGGATCGGCCGGTTCGAAAGACGCGGCGCGGCTGGAATCGTGTACCGGACAGCGGATGGAAGAACCTTGCCGCACGAGACGCTTCCCGACCCGAGGGCTTGCGTGGACCTGGATAATTACAGGAAAAAGCTGATATCGATGTCCACCAGGATGTTTGGATGAGAAAAGAGGCAGAATGATGAAAACGTCTACAGAAGCAATGAAAAGTACCGCCGCCAAATGGGAAAGATGCTTCGACAACGGGCAGCCCGACATCTTCTCGAAGATCAGGGCCTTCCAGGCTCCCCTGCAGAAGGAATACGGAGATGGCAACAGGTTCTTCGGCTTGCAGATGTACTCTTCACCAGGTCCGAGGGTGATGGCCGAAAGCCCTGTTACCGGTGAGGTGCGGGAATTCGTAATGATGGGATCGAATTCGTATCTGGGGCTATCCTGCCATCCCAGGGTCGTCGAAGCCTCCGTGGCCGCAGCGAAGAAATACGGCTACGGCACAGGTGCTGTATCGCTGTTTGCCGGCACGACCAATCTGCACGTTGAGCTCGAGCGCAGGATCGCCGCGTTTTACAGGTGCGAGGCGGCGATCCTCTATCCGACCGGTTACGCTGCCAATGTCGGTACGTTGAGCGGGGTACTGAGGAAAGAGAGTAAAGTCGTCTCGGACATGTTCAGCCACGCCTCGATCTACGACGGCTGCAGCCTCTCGGGAGCGCAGGCCCATTATTATCTCCATAACAATATGAAACACCTGAACAAAGTTATGAGGAACTCCGGCGCGGGAGAAGACACGCTCATCGTTACCGACGGTGTCTTTTCTATGGAAGGGGACGTCGCGAAACTCGACGAAATAGTCGAGATAGCTCAGCGTTATGGATCCTACGTTATGATCGACGAGGCTCACGCGACCGGAGTAGTAGGGCCTGGTGGAAGGGGAACCGCGGCCCTCAAGGGAGTCGAAGGAAAAGTGGATATAACTATGGGAACGCTCTCGAAGGCTCCTGGCAGCATAGGAGGATACGCGGCCGGTTCGCAGGAGCTGATCGACTACCTGCGTTTCTACGCGCGGTCATATTTCTTTTCAACATCCCTTCCCGCGCCTGTAGTGGCGGGCCTTATAGAGGTTTTCGACATACTCGAAAACGACGAAGAGCCGCACAGGAGACTCTGGGAGAACATCATCTATATGCGTGACAATCTTAAATCCCTCGGGTTCGATACGGGCAATACCGATTCGGCCATCATCCCCGTTATAGTCCCCGACGAAGCGAAGCTGAAAGCCCTGCTCCGCGATCTTTTCGCCGAGGGGATATTCATCAATTTCGTATCGTTTCCCGCCGTTCCAAAGAACAAGCCCAGATTGAGGATGAGTATCATGTCCGGGCATTCGAAGGACGATCTGGATCAAGTCCTCGGCGCCCTGGAACGATTCGGCAGGAAGCACGAAATAATA
Source organism: uncultured bacterium (assembly GCA_965370495.1). GTDB lineage: Bacteria > Krumholzibacteriota > Krumholzibacteriia > Krumholzibacteriales > Krumholzibacteriaceae > Krumholzibacterium. The sequence goes on along the minus strand of CBDUUV010000037.1, from coordinate 19,056 downwards.
TGAAACATGTCCTCATAACGGGCTCCGCCGGTTTTATAGGATCGGCCTGTGTAGAGGAGTTTGTTACACGCGGCTGGCAGGTCACCGCGCTCATCCATAATAAGACCAGTAGCAGGATCGATGCTCTTGCCGCGGATAACCGGATACGGATCGTCCGGGCTGACATCAGCGATCTGGAGAGCCTGCGTTCCGCGGTAGGGCAGGGTATGGCGCGCGCGCATGCGCCGCTGACAGTTGTTGTCAACTGCGCCGGGCGTGCGTCCGACCTCGGCAGGGATACTTCGTTCAGAAAGGCCAATTACGGGGGCGTCCGCAATCTCGTGGCCTGCATTAAAAATAACAGTGCGGGTCGGCTGGTGCAATTGTCGACAACGGATGTGTACGGCATAAGGGATTTTTCCGGCGCGGATGAAGATACTCCGATGGATGACAACAGGAGGAATCCATATCCGAAGTACAAGATACTCTCAGAGAAAATGATCCGCTCGCAGCTTCCGCCTGAAAGGTACGTGATACTGAGGCCCGCCGCCGTATGGGGACCGGGAGACACCACACTTACTCCGAGGATCGTCTCGTTTCTTCGGTCATCCCCCTTCATCGTGCATTTCGGCAGGCACCGGGGCAGAAACACCTGGCACCTCGCCCATATCAAGAATGTCGCTCTCGCGGTCTTTGCCGCTGCATCGCTCGACGAGGCCTGCGGAGAGGCATACAACGTCGCGGACAGGGAGAAGACATCGATAGACGAATTTTACATGAAGCTGATCGAAAATAATATGCCGGAAAAGAAAATTCGAAGGATCACCATCCCATTTGCCGCCGGATGGATGGTCGGTGCGGCCAGTTCGGTACTCGGCGGCATCTTCGACCTTGATACGCCTCTGTTCGATCCGACCCTGTATGGTCTTTACCATGTGTCGAGCAATCTCGATTTTTCCACAAAGAAGCTCGAAGAGCTGATGGAAAAAGCCGGTCTGCGGATGATCGAGCATGACGAGGCGTGGAGAAGAGAAGGGTGATCGAAGGCTCTGCTATTTGAATATCGTTTTCCAAACCCGGGGAACGAGATTCATAACCACCTTGTGCTTGAGCCTGTTCTGCTTGAGCACACATCGGACGGCACCTTTCTTTATTTCCAGCAGGCAGGAATTACAGGATACACAGTTCGCTTTTTCGCTGCCTGTACCTTCGAGCCAGCGCCGGGGCAAGTCGGGTTCGCTTATAAGAGGCCTGCAAAGCGCGAAAAAAGCTATGTTTTCCTTTCCGATGATCTCTTCCATGCTATCGATATTCCTGTGCCCCCCGTCTACGATTACCGGAATCCCGAGGTCGAGCCGCCGGGCGTATTTAACGTAATAGGATTGCCTGTCGGGGCTGCCGATTCTTGTGCGTGCTTCGGGGATCGGAAGGGGGAAGAATCCGAGTTCCTCTTCAGTCCTCGCGAGGCAGTCCCACATACCTCCGCTTACCTCAATAGCGTCGGCGCCGAGGGCCTCGACCATCGAGGCTATTTCGGGGAAACTGTTGATGCTGATCCCTCCCTCGACGTGGTCGTCGCAGTTCAATTTGACGATGACGGGAAACTCTCCGATTCTTTCTCTTATTCCGAAGATAATTTCCTTGAGTATGGTCAGCCGTTTTCCGGTAGAGCCCCCATACCGGTCGCTGCGCCGGTTTGTATACGGGGAGAGAAACGAACTGAGCAGGTACCCGTGAGCGCAATGGATCTCCACCGCGTCATACCCGGCTTCTCTTACCCGCGCGGCCGCGTCGATATATCGAGCGATAATAATCCTGATGTCGCGTTCGGAAAGGACGCTGGCTCTTTTTTTGAGGACAGGCGAAGGCACGTCGGAAGGGCCGACGCATGCGGCGGATTTCGCGTCATGAAGTACCTGCCTGCCGACATGGCTGATCTGGGCGACGATTCTGCAGTCGCTGCCATATCTATGGACCACTTCGGCTATCCTTGCGATTTCAGTTGTATAACTGTCGTCAAAGACGCAGAGCTGTCTTTCGTTTCCCTTTCCACCGGGCATCACGGCCATATGGCCGGTTATGATCAGGCCGGCGCCTCCCCTGGCCAGGTTCCGGTACAGGTCGAGTATATTTCGTGTCACCCTGCCGTCCACGGTCATTCCGCCTTCGTAGGTGGCGGAACGAATAAGGCGGTTCTTGATGATCATCCCGGCAATCGTACCTGTGGAGAAGACCTTGTATCCATTACGCGGCATAATGACTCCCGTTTTTAGCGGCAACGGTTCCTGCAGACCGGATATGATTTGATTTTACACCTGAAAAATGGTGTAGAATCAATACGGTACTTTAATATCATACACAAATAACACTATATTGGAATAGAATTTGCGGCTGCTGTGATTTTTAACCAGATATGTTATTCTGATGTTGTTAATTGCAACATATTCGATATATTCGATAAGGAAACGATAAAATGAACATTACTGCATATCAGGTCGACGCTTTCGCTAAAGAACCGTTCGGCGGCAATCCGGCCATGGTTGTCACAGAGGCGGATGAGCTTTCTGATGATATTATGCAGTTGATCGCCAGCGAGATATATCTCTCAGAGACTACTTTCATAAAAACGCCTGAATCAAGAGATTCATCATTCAGGTTCCGGTTTTTCACGAACAGTGAAGAAATCGACATGAGCGGCCATGCTCTTATCGCCTCATGTTATATGCTGATCACCGAAGGCCGGATACTCCTCGATGAGGGTATTACAAAGGTGTTTGTGGAGACTAATATCGGGGTTGTTCCTGTCAATATTCACTTCAGAAAAAACGAATCTTTGGATAATGCTGCCGACAGAAATGAGCCTCTTGCCGGCATCACGATTACGGGTGGTAATACAGGTATACTCGAAAAGATCTTGATTCATCAGGAGATCCGCCGCCATCGGCCATCAGATATCCCTGTCGATAAAATAGTCGATATTCTCGGGATAGACAAAAGGGAAATATTGAATACGGGGCTTCCTCTTGAGATCGTTTCTACCGGTATCGAGACTCTGCTTCTCCCGATTACCAGCAAAGAAACGCTCTTTAATATCAGCCCTGATCTTATCAGACTGAACCAGCTGAACAAACAGTTCGGCATCCAATCGAATCACCTTTTCTCTCTTGATACGTTCTGCGAAGACTGTATCACCTATTCAAGGGATTTCATCCCCTCTCTGGGAATGTGGGAAGACCCGGCCAGCGGTACATCCTCAGCAGCCCTTGGCACATACCTGATCCGACACGGCATCACTTCTTCTGGATCCATGATCATGGAACAGGGGAATGAGAAGGGTAACCTGGCCAGGATTCTCGTGGAAAAAAGCGATTCTGAAAATACAACCGGGGCTATCTGGATTGGAGGACTTGCCGCTTTATCGATTAAAAGGAATATCGTTATCGAAGAAAACGCAGTCACCATAGTCTAGCGTTGCGCAAGATAAGTTGACCTGGAAAACATATTAAATCAACATAATGTCAGCTAAAAGCCCGAATTCGAGGTACTCACACCGGCCTGTCCCCGGACTTGCTGTCGCGCTTTTAATAAATGCCTCTAATTTTTCACGCCCCCCATTACTTCAACAGCACGAGTTTGCCCGTCACCTGCCTCTTTTCGACGGTAATCCGGTAGAAGTATACACCGCTAGCCGCCCTGCTTCCGTTTTTGGTCAGGCCGTCCCAGTACCTTTTGTATACGCCGGGTGAGAGCCGTCCCTCAAAAACCCTTCTCAGGAACCGTCCGCTCACATCGAAGATATCTATCCGTGTCATTCCACCTGGATCGGGGATCGACATGCTGATCGTCACCCTGGGATTGAACGGATTGGGGTAGATCCAGTGTCCGATTGCCCCAGGGAGCGGGATTTCAGTTCCAATCCCGATCGTATCGCCGACAGTGATTCTGACCGTGTCGAAATCAACCGTCCCCGTGTCGATGATCGAACGATATTCCATGTAGATGGCGTTTTCCATGCCGTCAAACGCGTCGCCCGGAATTATGGCACGCGTCAGGAATACTGAATCACTATTCGATGCGAGAAAGATCGTATCCAGGGATGTTAACAGTTCCCATCCGAGAGAATCGTTCACAATGACAATGCCACTGTCGACCAGTTCGTTCACATTCATCAGGAGTGAATAGACCTCGGTCGTATCACTGGCGCATCCATTTTCGATATCATACCAGGTCACGCTGTTCTGCCGCAGCATGTTGGTGTCCTGGACGGATACGTAGGTAGTCTCGCTGTAAACGGCTGTCGGGTCCGTTATCGATGCGACATTAATGATCACGTAATTTGTATCGATATCCGGTATGGCCCAGATCGGAACGTCGAGGGTGACGGTCACGATTGAGTCCATCGGATCGTCCGCGTCAAGTGTCATTGAGTTATCCGAGAGGGTCTGCGGCCACCCGAGTGTGTTGATGACATTGATCGTATATGAATCGTCGATGTTTCCCATGTTGGCGACGAGGAATTTGACTGTTGTCTTCATCGTAGGATATCCCGTGCCGGATTCCGAAACGGTGGCGGAGACGTCGTATGCAGGCGCCGACGGGTTCACAAGCACGGGTCCTGGTCCGCAGATCGATTCTATCATCGTTCCAGGGTCCAGAAGGATGCTGTCGGCGAAAAGTTCGGTGACACCATAACAGGTGATGACGAGCCACCCCGGCGGATTGTTGCGAAGATCGATCGTTCCGCCAACGATCTTGCAGTACGACTGTGCTTCAATGGCCCCGGGGCTGGCTTTGAAGTTGATGACAGATCCGCTCATGCCGGTTATCCGGCAGTCATTGGATTTCTCGGCGGGCCGGCCATCGGATTTTTCCCGTGTTGCGTGTATGGTGTCGATCTTGTCCTTGGTATTGAGCTTGCCCTCGATGCTCCCTGTCGAGTCGATTACGGTCACCCGCGCGTACTTCTTGATAGTTTTCGCCTTTATCGTACCGCCGATGTACAGCGAGTCGGCCCTTATAATGACTTCACCTGCGGCTATTACCGAATCTCCCTTTCCTATGTAGACATCTCCGGCCTTTTTCTTGCGGCCGCCGTTGATCTCGACGTCTCCCTTACGGGATTCGATCTTGCAGTAGATACGGGTCGGCTTACCGGCGCCCGATTGAACTTTAACTGTCTTGTCCCCGGCGATGATTCCACCTCCGGTAAGGTTGACAGATTCGGATTTCGATTCGACCTTGGTCCCCTTGCCCTTGGAGTTGACCTTGCCGGAAATTGACACGTTCTTCTTTGCGGTGACCGAGACGCTCCCATTTTCCCCCTCGACCGTTCCATGAATGCCGATTGTGTCCTTGGTAGAAGCCAGATGTATGGGTAATTTTTTCTTCTTGCCGCCTGCTCCCGGGGAGACGCCGCCGATCGTGCCGCTCGCTCCGACCGTGACCGGTCCCTCGGCGGTGATCATTATCGGTGTCTTGGCGCTCTTTGCCCGCAGGGTTCCGTTTACTATGAGCTCGCCGAGGACCATCCACCCCGTGAGTTCATTAGTGCCGTGTCCCTGGAAGTCGACCTCTTTATCTGGCGGTATCTCTGCTTTGTCCTTGCGGTCCTTTTTCGCTCCAGGCCAGAAGTATTTTCCATCCACACCCGGTGGATTCCATGTGGGAGGTCACTTCCAGTCGTCTTCGCCTTTCGTGTTCCTTGTCTTGAAGTGATCTGATAAAGCATCGGAGAATCCCAGCGTGAGAAACAGAATCAAGACGGCCACTATGCTGCAACGGGTCTTCATACAATCACCTCCTGCGCAAGATCATGGATCTTCTGCAAAAGCCTGTAATTGACAGCTGACTCTATATGAATCGGGACAAGGTGGATGAAAGATGTACCGCGACATTCCAGTCCCGTTTATCCCTTTTAATGAGAAGTGCTGATATGCTACCACAAAAGGCGGGAATTTACAAGATAATCCTGGATTCCGGTTCACGATTGCAGGATGAATATTGGCGAGGGACAGATCATCAATGCCTGACCCATTTTACCGCATCGGCGATGATTACGCCTTTCGTCGATTTATCACTGAGTTCCACCCTTGCTTTTCCCTCTTTGAAATAGTATCTGCCGAGAAGGTTCCATCCGTCCGGGGCCTCATACCACACTACGATCTGCCCGGAGGGACCCCCATCGTGAAATATCGTGAAATGATAGGGATGTTCGTAGTATTCTTTCAGATGTCTCTCATTCCTCATGGGCCATGGTTTCGAAAGGTAGGTATATACGTCATACCATCCCTCTGCGGGAATGTCGGCATTCCACGCCACCCGGTTTTTTCCCTCTCCAGCTTTGATGAATACGGCCGATCTTACGTATTTCCCATACAGGGTTTTTTGCAGGCATGGAATCCACGCTCCAGTCGCATGGGGGGTTTTTAGGGGTACATATCCGTCAGGACACTTGTCCTCGCCCATCCGGGAAAACATGCCGAAAAGTCCCTTTCGTTTCTGATTGAAAATCTCGAATCCCACGTCCTCATTATCAACTACGATTATTCCTTTATCGTTTGCTTCTGTTACTTCGATGAATCGTTCGCCATCGAGCAGCCTGTTTCTATCGATCAATATAATCTCGTCGAACTGTATTATTCTAAGAATGTTAGGCAGATTGAGAGAGATGAGTGTAGTGATATTGAAGCGATTGGGCTTTCGATGAAGGATCAGGCCGATCTCTTTTGTCTTTTCCGATTCGGCGATAAACGGAGTGTGAATCCTCTCGTTTCTGGATGAAGTTGTTATGATAAATACTCCATCTGTCTTTTCGGGATTGGAAACTCTCAGGCGCAGGTTGTATACAGGCCTGTCAGGGAGGTTAGCCTGTAGAAGCTGAAAATCCGAGAAAATGAATCCCGGAAGTTGCCGGCTTATGTACCAATCTTCTATCATCGGCTCGATATTCACTTCGTGACGTATCATGACCTCGCCGATCAGGTCCCGCAGGGCGATCGTTGAAAAGGGCTTATCGATCAGCAGGGAACGTATTGTTTCTCTGAACGGTTTTTTCCCGATCCTCGCTTCCAGCATGGCGAAGAGGCATGCTCCCTTTATCATGACGGCCATCGTCAGGGAGTCGGGAGGAGTGGGGGAGTGGAGCAGATCGGCGAGGCTTTTACCTCTGAGATACATGCTCGTCAGTTCGGAAGGGTGAAGTCTGTTCGGTTCTAGTTTTGAAAATGGTTCTTGTTGCAGGATGAAATCCAGGGAGGACCTGTTATGGAATTCGATATATGTGTCAAACGCTTTCGAGATGACGGGGAACCTCGATGAGACCATTCTGTTTCTCTGGCTGATCAGGCACGGAATGTCGTTACGCCAGAAAATGTGCGACAGGGCCTGGGCATGGATCTCCCTGTCTGAAAGCTTTTCAGCGTTCATCCAGAGCAGCCCCCTCCTTAATCCTTTTATTTGTCCGTTCAAATGGAGATAAGGGGAAAAACCTCCCTGATTGAACAGCATGATCTCCGCTTGGAATTCGACACTCCCTCCTGGCCAGAGGTGATTAATATGCCAGGAGAAATGTTCGGGGACTTCGGCCACGGTGAATCGATCGAAGATGTACGGCAAATAATTATCCGAGTCGAATCTCTCATGTATTTTCCTGATAATCGAGGGGATCGTGTCCTGCAAGGAAGTGAAATATTTGTCGAATCTGTCATATTGTTTAAACGTGTAGCTCGAATACAGGATCGAGTCGACTTCTACCGATCTGTGTCTGTACTTTCCCGCGAGAAGAGAGATCCCCGTTATTGGGTGACCGGGAGTGAAGCGTGTCTTTCCGTCCGGAAGGTTGTTCACTTTTCCCTGCGAGACCGGGACCAAACCATTATTGCCCGAATATTCCAGTGAGAACGTATGAAAATCTGTCATGCAGCATTCCGGCCTGCCAGGATCGAACCGCACGCCTGGCTGTGGATACCAATGTACTTCCGGGACGAGGACAAGAAGGTCACTGCTGGTATAGGAGTATCTTTTCGCGGTCAACACCAGGTCAATACCGAATCTTTTTCTGCGTGGGCGCCATCTTTCGAGCTCGGACGCGTAGAGGTAACAGGCGTCGTCGTCGATAGAGCCATGATAATAGATTGTGATAGTATCTGTTGCACCTGGTGGAAGAGACCGGCCGGGTATGATCCAGAGGTGATGCAGGTCGCGTTCGAAGCTGGTTGACCCGCAGGTGCTTTTGACATTGGGGACTTCCATTCCGGGGTTCAGGGTGAAGAGGAACCGGTCGAGAGGTCCTGCGTTGCCATTCCTGATGGCTATACGTGCCCGACACTCGATGTCAGTGCAATCGTGGCGGACTTCGATAGAATAGCTGTCTACACTCACCGCGGGGATTTCAGACGCCTTCAAGTCGAGGGCTCTCATCCTGTTTCTCAATTCTCGGCCGCTTGATTCTGTATGAGCTTGAAAGATTGCGAAATAAGAAGCGGCGAGAAAGGAGACGAGCGATATTACGATACCAATCCTCGTCAGTTCTCCCGATTGCTTCTTTCTATTGAAGAGGATTACGGCTGCTGTAAGAAATGAAATCCCGGCAAGCAGGAACGACGAACGTTTTACAAGAATCCCGGGCAGGTCTCCGAAGCCGGATACAGCTGTTCTCAGGAGAGGGGTATGGAGAGCGAAAATATCGAAGATACTCCGGTAGGGGCTCCCGGGCCAGAAAAACCCGGCAGCAAGCAGGGGCACGATGATTAAGTATGTGGCAAGCTTGCTGTCGAGTCGCATCGAGAGAAGAAAGGTCACTCCTGTGATTAATGCGAAAACCGGCAGTGCTATCAGTGCGGGGTATATCAGGTAATCGATCAGACTGACAGGGATATCACCGTTCATGATATTAGCAAGCAGCGCGGGGGTAAGTGAGAGGAAGGTCATCGAGATGAAAACGGTCATGATCCCGGCAGCCTTCCCGGTGACGTAAGTGAGGTTAGAGATATCCCGGCAGTGAATCGCCTGGATGGTGTCCAGGATCTTTTCGCGGTGGATCGACATCGCCGATACGATTGCGAGCGGCAGTGCGAGCCCTATCGTCGAGATGATAACGTTTTCGTAAGGTATGGAAGCGGGATATATCTCGCTTCCGGGCCAGAAAGGGATATTCAAACGAAGTTTGAAAAAGAATTCCCGATCTATGATATAGACGATCTTAAGGGCGTACAGGAGATATATCCCGGATAAAACTATAGAGCACAGGGCGCGGAACACTCCGCCCCGGGTAAGTATGCGAATCTCCGCGTGAACAACTGTGAGGAATGGGCTATTCTTCATATCTAAATCGATTTTACCAGGGTACCAGGTATTTACAAAGAATATAGTAGAAATCCGGAATCCGGTCACTATCTTTCTGGTCAGGTTCCGTCTTGACACTTCCCGCTCAGGCTGGCTATAACTATTGCCGGTATAGCTACGAACTGGAAATACTTATATCAGCTTACCTTTTGAGCATTTATCTTTTCTATTGCATCTTCTGCCGCTTTGATGAGCAGATATTTTGTTGGGGCTGTAGTGAGAAGGGGATGTGTGCCGATCTGAAAGGATATAAGTTCATACACAGTCACAGCTTTTTGAATTGCAAGGCTGACTACATTGATCATCTCGCCGACCGATTTTCCACCAAGAATCTCTCCACCGATTATTGCGCCATTCTTTGGCGATACAACAAGCTTCACAATGAGTTGTTTTACACCGGGCAGTTTCCCTGGATGCCTGTCCACATCCTGTGCTTTACCAATAACAAACTGTACATCAGCATCCCGTGCAGTCTGCTCAATGGCACCGGCAGATGCAAAGACTTTTCCATGAATCTCTGTTGAGAATACCGAAAGTGTGCCCGCAAAATTTCTCAGGAGTTTAATGTAAAATAGATTACGCCCAAGCACCCGTGCTTCAGCAGTCGCGGTGGATGCGAGCATGATATTGTCAGTTTGCCCTGTGATAAACCCGATGGTCTGGGAGCAGTCACCTACGGCATAAATATCCTTCGCCGATGTTCTAAGATAATTATCAACACGTATTGTGCCACGCTCACTCAGCTTGATACCTGCTTCTTTTGCGAGGTGGCAATTCGGCAAATATCCAACTGCGCAAATCACCACGTCAGCATCGATGGTCGTACCGTTTGAAAGGATGACACCCTTTGCTTTTCCATTTTCACCAATGATCTTTTCAACTTTCTGGCCTGTATAGAGATGAATACCCGCGTCTTTGACAATCTCGTCTGCCTTTTCTGCGAAATCTTTTGAAAAGGCGCGATAGAGACAATGAGGTTCAGCTTCGATCAGAGAAATGGTCTTGTCTTTGAATTTTGCAAGCTGTTCCGAGATTTCCACACCAATAAAACCAGCGCCGATGACCACAATACGTTTTGCTGCATCAAGTCTTTTTTTCAAACTGTCGATGTATTTAAAGCTTTTTTTAATGTACTCGACACCTTCAAGATCGTAACCCTCAATAAATTTGGGGATAATAGGTGTTGAACCTGTTCCAAAGACCAGTTTTCCAAAGGAAAATTCTTTGCCGGATTCGGTTGTGATTGTTTTATCTTCGACATTCACTTTTGAAACCGTATCAATCAAGACTTCTCCACCTGCATCGACAAAGGGCTTGGGGCCCATCTGATTTTGCTCGATGTTTTCCAGATCATGGAAGATATAAGGGATTCCGCATGGAACAAGTTCTTTTTCTTCTTCCTTGATTAGTAGAAATGATTTTTCAGGATGCTGTTTTTTCGCAGTAACCCCCGTGATAATTCCGGATGGCCCTCCTCCAATAATGATAACATCATATTTTTTCATCTTTAATGCCTTTCTCAATTCTGATTCTCATGAAATAATTAAAACAAATTACAAATTGAAACACATTTTAAAATTCTTGCGCGCAGAAGTATGTTCTTCATCTACTGCAAAAGCAACGACTATTATTGCATGCTTATCCCTCCCACCGGGAAGATCCTGAAGGGTCTGCCACAACTGCTGTCCGGAAAGCAGACCTCCAGCTGGAATTTTGCCGTTGACTATAAAAAAAGCGCTTCCCTGTCGGCAAAATAACAAGACGGGGAAAGCGCTCTTTCCATTTGAGAAATCTATTTTCAGATTCCGGTACTAGTATACACCTATGTATTTCTTGCCAGTTCCGATGAGATCTTTGCCCGGTTCCCATCCGGCAGGAGCTGCCTTGCCGGGATTCTCCGCGACGGTCTGCATCGCCTTTATCTGGCGGATAAGTTCATCAACATTTCGGCCGATAGGACCGGCCAGGACTTCCACTCCCATGATGATACCATCGGGATTGATGATGAAGCGGCCGCGCTTGTTGAGCCCTGAAGCCTTCTGCCATACTCCGTACGCCCTGGAGACCGCGCCGCTCGGATCCGCGCACATCGGGTATTCGACGTTCTTGATAGTAGGAGAAGTCTTCTTCCACATCCAGTGAGAGAACTGGGTGTCGGTACTGACAGCGATGACCTCGACATTCATCTTTTTCAGTTCATCGTACTTGTCCGCAACTGCGGATAACTCCGTAGGTCAAACGAATGTGAAAGCAGCGGGGAAGAAACAGAGTATCCTCCATTTCCCCTGGAAATCGGAAAGTTTGATATTTCTGATATCATTTCCCACGACGGCGGTGAGTTCGAAATCCAGAGCGCGCTGCCCTGGCAAGGGGATGGGGCTGATGGTCAATCCTGCGGACGGCGGTGCTATCGCCGCTTCGGTTCCTTCGCCTCCAGGTGGCGCCCCGCAGGGACCCAGTACCTGTGCTTCAGCGAGCCCCGGTACAGCCAGAAGAAAAACAAAAAGGGCCGCAACTGCAATACGCATGTTGTACATGATTCCCTCCTTTCTTGGCCTCGATTATTATCTATCGTTGAATGTTTGACAAGGCAAATCGACTTGTCACAGGCGATCTACTAAAGAGGTCTCTTAAGCGGAGTAGAACCTGGCCAGGGACCCCCCCCTCCCCCTTGACAAAAACGATAATTTGTATAATGTTATCTATAGACGTCAATAAGTGGGATAATTGGCTATTATGTAAAGTATAGACGTCATTAGATGGCAGGCGCAAGCGGCGACAGCTGGTCGATTGCTGACGGAGAGGGATCGTTATCATGAGCATCTACAGTATGAATGACAAGGGGATACTCAAAGAGATCGCGAGGCGTATCAGGCGCCGCAGGCTTAACATGAACATGCCCCAGAAGGAACTGGCAGACAGGGCCGGCCTCAGCAGGACGGCGATCAGCAACATCGAAAGGGGGATGCCTTTTGGAGTAATTACTCTGATCCAGGTTCTTCGTGCGCTCGATGCGCTTGAGGATCTCGATGTCTTTCTGCCCGATCCAGGGATCAGCCCGTTGCAGCTCGCGAGGATGAAGGGCCGGGAGCGCAGGCGCGCGAGAGCGAGGACTCAGACCGGAACTCGCCCTGACAAGGGAGGCACATGATGGCAGACCGTGTCGATGTCGCGTATGTAATGATCTGGGACAGGATCGTCGGGGCTGTCGCCTGGGACGACGCGAGAGGATTTGCCACTTTCGAATACGACGAAGATTTCCTCGATATGGGGCTGGAGCTTTCTCCGCTCAGGATGCCCGCGGCAGGGGCAAGGAGCGGACAGTCTTTGTTCTCCTTTCCGCACCTCCCCGAAGGGACTTTCAGGGGGCTGCCCGGCATGCTGGTCGACTCGCTTCCGGACAGATTCGGAAACGCGATCATCGACCAGTGGCTCGCGCGGCAGGGAAGAAGGCCGGCAGATTTCAGCCCGGTCGAACGGCTCTGCTACACAGGCAGGCGGGGGATGGGCGCCCTCGAATTCAAACCAGTTATAAATGAAACCCTCGACGAGTCCGTTCCGGTCCACGTACGCGAGTTGACGAGTCTCGCTCAGGAGGTCCTCGACTATCGCGGAGGGCTTAAGACCCGCATAGAACAAGACACCGGCGGAGCTCTGCTCGACATCATACGTGTCGGGACATCGGCAGGAGGCAACAGGCCGAAGGCGGTAATCGCTCTGAACGACGAGACCGGCGAGGTCAGGTCGGGTCAGGTCCGTGCGCCCGAGGGATTCGGGTACTGGATACTGAAGTTCGACGGAGTCACCGATCGGGCTCTTGGCGATCTGGCCGGGTATGGCAGGATCGAATTTGCATATCACCGGATGGCGATCGTTGCCGGGATCGATATGACCGAGTGTCGTCTTCTTGAAGAGGGAGGTAGGGCCCATTTCATGACGCGGCGTTTCGATCGGGTCGATGTCGAAGATGGATCACCTCTGGATGCTGGTGATAAACTCCATCTCCATTCACTGTGCGGCCTGGCACACTTCGACTACAACAGCCCGGGCAGCCATTCATACGAGGAGACCTTCCAGGTCATGCGCGAGCTTAAACTGCCCTATCACGACATCGAACAGCTGTTTCGCCGCATGGTCTTCAATGTGATTGCCAGGAACCAGGACGACCATACGAAGAACATCGCCTTCCTGATGGACCGCGAGGGCGTCTGGAGGCTGTCACCTGCTTTCGATCTTGCCTACGCGTACAATCCGAAAGGCCGCTATACATCCAGCCACCAGATGACTATAGCTGGCAGGCGGGGAAGTTTCATCCTGGAGGAGCTTGTCGAGGTCGGGCAGGAGAACAGTGTCAACTCACCTGAAGATATCGTCCGGGAAATCGTCGAGGTCGTCTCCTCATGGCCCTCGTTCGCGAAAGACGCTGGAGTACCCGATGGGCAGATCGAATCGATCGGCAGGGCTCACAGGTTGTATATCGTGTAGGACGGTGAGAGTGACCTGTCCGGTTATCGGATCTACAGGGGAACGACCTAGACCTTTGAACCAGGCGGGGTCAACCAGCGCTTAGCAAAGAGCGGATGCGGAACGATATTGTCTGGTACGTGTCTCTTTACATTAATCGAAGGGTTTAAAGAGCCCGGTTGTCGAGTCAACGAAGGATCTGGCAGCCGGGTTTTTCCATGTAACTTTAGAGGGTGGGGTGGCAACTTACGTAAATGCAAAAACCCCGTGAAGCAGAAAGCCATATCTGGTATTATATATCTATGGTTCAACGCAAAGGTTCATTGGTCTGCATGCTGATATCGGCTTGCGTATACATCATCATTGCTTTCACGAGCAGGCAGGCGCTGTCGGCGAACGTCCGTGCAGCTGATGCTCGCGGCATTTCCGGGATGAACGATCCACGGGCTGTGATAGACTCTCTGTTTGTCGCGGGTAATTTTGATTCTGTACTCGTGCTTGTGCCGTATGTTCTGGACGATGCGAGGGCGAAAGAAGATTCCATGCTTATCGGCAGGATCATTCTGATCAGGGGAAGGGCCGAGCTCTCAGCAAGAAGATACGGGGAGGGCATGGAATCCCTGGATCTTTCGATCCAGATATCCGAGTCAGCGCATGATACTCTGAGCTGGATGGAAGCGCTGGGAGTAAAGGCTTTCGCGATAACCTGGCAGGGGCGATACGACGAGAGCATAGAACTCAGCCAAAAGAGGCTGTTCCTGTCGCAACTGACCCGTAATCGAGCGAGCGAGGCATGGGCCAGGACAGCCCTTGGCTACGTGTACCTGCAGCAGGGAAAGCTGGATCCGGCCCGCATTGAATATACACTTTCAATAGAACTGTTCCGGGCGGAAGGAATGAAACAGGCCGGGCTCACGCCGCTCATAGGTTTGGGCAGGATATATAATACTTTGCAGGATGAAGACGCGGCGAGGGACTGTTACCAGCAGGTCCTGATCACTGCCAGGGAGCTGGATGATCTGGTTCAGGAATCGCATGCCGTGAACAATCTGGGAACTCTCGAGTATGTATATGGCGACATGAGCCTGGCTGTTCAGTATTTCAAGAGAGCTTATGAATTAAGCAGGGTCATGGGAAATTTACGCGGCGCTATCACCCCGGCCTCGAACACCGCACTGGCCATGTCATACCTGGGAAATTACGAGGAGGCCGCAAAGATCCTTTCTGCCGCAATCCGGACATGCGAAGAAGAAAACTACCTGGATTATCTGGGAATGGTCACGAACAGGCTGGGAGAGGTCCGAATACTGCAGAAGAAAATGAACGCGGCCGCCCGGTTATACAGGCGTGTTCTGGATATGGGAAGCGCCCTGAGCAGGAAGCAGTATTACGATGCATCCACCGGTCTGGCGACGGCGTTATCCCGGATGGACAGCACATCCGCGGCCGTCGATCTTCTCGAGACCGGGCTTGAGGATGGGGTGCTTGTCGAAGAATACGAGGCATCGATCAATATTCTGCTGGCAAGATGTCTTCGAGAGGCCGGCCGGCCGGATGAGGCGCTTGCCCGACTGGAAGGAATGGAGAAACAGATCCTGGAGACGGATGATATACAGCGGAAGATCTCCGCGGCGTTCGAGTTCAGCGCGTGTTTCCGGGCCGCCGGTAGCCCGGCCGAGGCGTATGAATGGTATCACCGCGCACTCGACTTTCAGGATGAGCGCCGTAAAAGAACAGACGCGATCGAGTGGCGGGAAGTGCAGACCGGAAACTGGAAAACGAGGGACTACAGTTCGATCGTTCTTGAGTATCCGCATGAACGGTCACGAGAGGATCGGATAGAGGCGTTGTTCGATATCTTTCAGAGATTCAAGGCCAGGACCCTTGTCGAGAGGATAACAGAGCCCCGCCATCAATCCGGTCCGGAGTCGGATTTCTCGAAAACTCCGCCCATCTCACTTTCGGAACTGCAGAAGGATGTTCTGGGACAGGGCGAGCTGTTTCTCGATTTTGTCGTGGGCAACGATCGGTCGTATCTGTTCGCCGTAACGCCTGATACCCTGAGGCTTGTGACTCTTCCCGGCAAGAGGTCCGACTTTATTGCCAGGGTGGATCTTTATAGTGGAGCTATGAGTAAAATGCCTTCACGGGGTGGCGCAGGGATCGAGCTTGCTCACATGCACGAACTGTTCGGTAGGCTGATACTTGGTGAAATCAGCGATCTGGTCCGCGGAGCGACGCGTATCCTGATCGCACCCGACCACTATTTCAATGCCGTTCCGTTCGGTGCTCTTGTTCTGCCCGCCACCGATGAACCTGCTGGCGAAAGGATGGCGCTCTGCGAATCGAAAGAGATCCACCGTGTTCCTTCAGCGACGGCGTTGAAGTGGTTGAGGGCGAAGCCCGGTGATCCTGAAGTCGCCAGGTTGCCGGGAATACTAGCGGTCGCGCCCGGGGGCGGCGTGAGATTGAAAGGGGCTGAGAAGGAAATAAGATTTCTGCGGAGCACTTTTTCCAATGTCGATATTTTCACCGGGGACAGGGAAGAGTTTTTCTCCGGGAAATCATCCATGGATATCTTCCACATTGCTACTCATGTCGAGATCGACGATGAGAAAGCCTGGCATTCGGGGATCCTTCTTGGGGGGGTGGAAACGCCCCGGAGGGAAAGTGCGGTTTTTGAGACAGCTGCTGAAGACACATTCAGTAACAGTGTGCTGGAGTTTGAATCTGATCCTTATCTCAGGGCCGGTGATATCGCCGCCGGCAACATTCCGGCTGAGCTTGTCGTTCTCTCGGGTTGTGAATCCGCCGGGGGGAGGTTGGTCATCGGTGAAGGGTTGTGCAGCTTGACAACGGCATTTCTCAGCGCCGGGGCTTCCGCGGTCGTCGCAACTCTCTGGCCGGTGGAGGACGCGGTTACAGCCGATCTGATGAGGGAGTTCTACAGAGAGCTGGCAAAGGGTGGCACCGTAGCTTTTGCTCTTCGGAGAGCGCAGATGGCGATCCGCGGCAGCAGAAATACGGCGCACCCATTTTACTGGGCGGGGTTTGTCGTCATCGGGAATGGGAACATCACGGTGAATCTTGAGGCGAAAGAATCCAGCCCATATTTGAAATATGTTATTGTTTTAATCGTTCTGGCAGCGATCTTTATGGCCGTGCGGGCCATGCGCCGACGGAAAAAAATTGATTAATCGAACCATGGTATGTGATTTTTCGGAATAACTATGTCTAACTATAGAGAAGAATACGGCGGATTGACAGACATGGAGCTGGTGGATCTTGCCAGAACCGGTGGTGCGTCTGGTGGAGTGACCGGATGTGTGGCCGGTGCCGGTGTGTCGCATGGCGGAAACCCCGCGGCAGCAGAATTGCTCGGAAGATACCAGAGATCCGTTTACCTCTGGTGCTTCCGCTATGTCAACGATCACGAGAAGGCGCTGGATCTGAGTCAGGATGTGTTTTTGAGTGTCCTGCAGGGACTGGAAGCGTTTGCCGGAAGATCCAGGTTTTCTTCATGGCTGTTTTCCATAACGCGGAATCGCTGTCTTAACGAAGTGCAACGCGTGGATCTCCTGCGTGATGAGGGCCCTGATCTGGAGCGTGTTCCGGACAGGATAGCTGGACCCGACAGGGAGTTCGAGCAGCGGGAGGGAGAAGAAAAGGTTCTCCGTCTATTGCGCACTACGCTGGGACCGCAGGAGCAGAAGGCGATCTGGCTCAGGTGCTATGAACGCCTGCCGATAGATGAGATAACAAAGATCTTGGGTATAGAGGCCAGTTCCGGGGCAAGGGGGATGCTGCAAACAGCACGGCGGAAATTAAGAGCCGCACTGAAGGAGGATTGAAGTCATGGTACAAGATTGTATCGATATTGAGAAGATCGCTGATATCCTGGAATTACCTGAGGACGATCCCCGGCACATTCACCTTGAAGAATGTCCAAGATGCAGCTCAGCCCTTCTGGCTTATCGTGCTTTCCTGAAAGCAGAGGCCGTTCCAGGAGCGGATCCATCGGACGCCGAAGCACGCCTCAGCGAGTTTATACAGTCGAAGATCGACAACGCCTCTTCAGTTGAAACTGTTGATGAAGATATTCTCCGCGCGCCGGTGACAGTGGAATCTCCTGAACGCCCGGGATTTCTCGCCTCGATAGTCCGTGCTCTCTTTTTCCGCCCCGCGTGGATAATGGCGGCGCTGGTGTTGACCGCTGCCGGATTGTTGTTGTGGCAGCCCTGGATAGAGGATAAGCCGGTCCTCCGGGGCACATCACCAGCCGTGGAAACGGGAAGTTCCCTCGATCTGGCTACCCCGCAGCTTCAGGATGACGGGAGCCTGCGTCTGGCCTGGTCGCCAATGGCGGGCGCGGACAGCTATCAGGTATATATCTATGATCAGGATTTGACGGAATTGATTCGTTTAGCCCCGGTATCTGAGCCGACGATAGATCTGCGGCGTTCGATGCTTCCTTCAGGTGCTTCGGAAAGTCTCCTCTGGAGGGTCATAGCCCTTGATCAGGGGGATGAGATCGCCGTCTCACCGCCAGCCTCACTGGAATTCTGATTCGAGTCACCGGGCCTCTGCTGCCTCACCGGAATTCTACTCGAGTAACTATTTTCAAAATAATCGAAACTGCCTGTGATTTTCGCCTTTGCCGCCTGTCTAAATAATCGACAGGCATCAATTTATTACAGGGGGAGTGATCACCAATGAAAAGTAATGTGGAGTCTACTTCTACAGGCTCAGCACGAAGTCGTTTACCGAGACGAGGAAGATGGTGCTGCTTCGGTAGGACCAGGTCTTTTTTGAGTAATCGAAAGGGGTTAATAAACGAAATGAGATAGTTTTTCAATCATTTACAAAACTTGTCTGCCTTTCGCAAGAAAGGATCAGTTTTTCAGGGAGGGTCGGCCATGAAAGTACCAATCGGGTCTATTGCTATTGCAGTCGTTCTATCATTATTTATCCTTTTCTCCCCACTACCCAGCATTGCGGGTGAGAATATATACATCGAAGATTTCACTGCCAGAATCTATGAGGATCTGGTCAACACCACCGCCAATTGGGACACAGTTGCTGGAGAACTCGGACTTTTTCCAATGGAACCCACAATCATTGGAAGCTGCTATACACCAGGCAACGCAATTAAAGTTGCTATCTCGGGTGATTACGCTTTTGTGGTGCATGCGGGTCCTAACTCCGGTCTTCAGGTCATCGATATTTCAGACCCGACGAATCCCACAATCCTTGGAAGCTACGCTTCGACGT
>CBDUUV010000036.1:0-22022 GCA_965370495.1 uncultured bacterium | reverse complement strand
GAGTATCACCTGTCAAGACCATAACCGTCCCTGAAAACCCTTTGAGAAGCGGACAGGCCTGCATCATGGCATGTCCTGTACCCAGCCTCTGAGACTGCATTGCAAATTCTACTCTGTCACCCTTTATCTCCTCTATCACATCAGCAGCCTGATGCCCGACTATCAGGATAATCCTGGAGGGCGACAAAGAATCTACAGCCTCGACGACATACTTTATCATACTTTTGCCGCAGACACTGTGAAGTACCTTCGCAATATCCGATTTCATCCTTGTACCCTGTCCCGCCGCGAGTACGACCGCCACCAGGTTTTCTTCAAAACTCATACCTGCTCCAGTCCGGGAATTCCAGTAGCACTTCTTCCACTTTTCTTTTATCAACACGGATCGCTATGTTATCGATAAGCCTTGTATCAGACAATCGTCCCGCTGCCGCCATAAGCACAATCCCTTCGATCTTTTCAACCGGTACCAAATTCTCTCCCCGTACGATCTCGGTATAGCCCACGTGGAAGCCCGAATCTTCCATGCTGTTTCTGATGATTCCCTTCAGTACCGCCGCATTTCTTTCTCCCCCGCAGGCAGCTTCAAACGCTTCCCTGAGCCCCCTGTACATCCCGGGAGCTTTCCTCCGGTCAGCTTCCGAAAGATGCCCGTTTCTCGAACTCATTGCGAGGCCATCCAGTTCTCTTGCCGTGGGGCCGAGAACAACCCTGACCGGAAAATCGAGATCCGCCACCATCCTCTGGATTATAACAGCCTGTTGCGCATCCTTCTGGCCGAAAAAAGCCATATCAGGCAAAACAATATTGAAAAGTTTCGCCACGATAAGAAGTACCCCTTCAAAATGGCCGGGCCTGGAGGCGCCACACAGCCTGTCGGAAAGGCCGGATACCGAGATCCTGATACTGTCTGACTCTGTGTAGATATCAGCAGCATCAGGAATAAAAACAAGATCACAACCGATTTTTTGAAGAATATCACAATCTTCCTTTTCGTTCCTCGGATATCGGACGAAGTCCTCGGCAGGGCCGAATTGAACCGGGTTGACGAACACTGAAACAACAACAAGATCAGACATTTTCCGGGCCAACCTGACCAGACTGATATGCCCCTCATGAAGAGCCCCCATCGTGGGAACAAATCCGACACTCCCACCGGCCTTTCTACTTTCCAAAATGATCCTGTGGATTTCAGAAGGGCTCTTAACCTTTTTCATTGCAGGTCACTTTTCCGATTTTTTCTTCTCCGGCACAGAATAGCTGTGCTTTTCCGTGGGGAAAATCCCGTTCTTGACTTCCTTCACATATTCCGATACGGCACTTTTGATCCGCTCCCCCAGTTCATCGTAGACCTTTACAAACCTTGGAAGAGGATTATCGTAAATACCAAGCATATCATTCAGAACAAGCACCTGCCCATCACAATGATTTCCGGCTCCGATACCTATAGTGGGAATAGATGCATTCTCCGTGATCTTTCTGGCCAGTGTCCAGGGAATCCCTTCAAGTACTATAGCAAAGCATCCCGCTTTTTCGAGAGCTTTCGCCTCTCTGACCATTTTTTTCGCTGATGCCTCATCGCGTCCCTGGATTCTGTATCCACCCATCTGGTGAAGCGATTGAGGGGTCAGTCCAAGGTGTCCGACAACAGGGATGGAAGCATGCACTATCGCCTCGATAACAGGAACATACCTCTCCCCTCCCTCAAGCTTGACACTTTCCGCGCCGCCTTCCTTGACCAGCCTTCCAGCGTTTCTTACGGCATCCTCCACACTGGCCTGGTACGACATGAACGGCAAGTCACCTACAACAATAGCCCGCGGCCTGGCCCTCGTAACCGCTTTCAGGTGATGAATGATCTCTTCCATAGTTACAGGAAGGGTGTTCTCGTAACCCATTATGACCATGCCCAATGAATCGCCGACCAGGATAAAATCGATCCCGGTCTCATCGATCAGCCTTGTCGATAAAAAATCATATGATGTTATAGCCGCAATCTTCTCTCCAGTCCTTTTCATCTTGAGTATTGTGTTTCTTGTAACTTTATTACTCATCGTGAGCCTTCTTCCCAGGAAGGAATATAATACCGGGTCCCGTCGAACTTCTCGGCTATCCGCACGAACAGATCCTCCAGTTGGTCTCTGTGTGTCGTAAAATCCATCGTGTCGGTATTTATGATCAAAAGTGGTGAATCATCATAGTGAAAAAAGAAATGGTTAAAAGCTTCGTTGAGTCCGATGAGATAATCTTCATTTATGTTCTTTTCGAAGCTCCTCCCCCTTTTTCTGATCCTCTGCAATAACACATTCTGATCGGCCTGCAGGTAGATCACCAGATCCGGATGCACTATCTTTGACTCGAGCATCGAATGCAACCTGTTGTAAAGGACCAGTTCATCATCTCCCAGTACCGCGTGCGCATAGATCGTATCTTTTGCAAAGAGATAATCGGCTATCATCAGATCGGCAAACAGGTCCTGCTGCGCGATTTCAACCTGCTGTCTATACCGGTTGAGGAGAAAAAAGATCTGGGCCTGGAAAGCATAACCTGACATATCCTCATAAAATTTTTCTATAAAGGGATTGTCATCGACTTCTTCAAGAAATAGTCTGGCATCTGTCTCACTCGCCAGCATCCGTGCCAAAGTCGTTTTCCCTGCAGCTACGTTCCCCTCGATGGAAATATACCTGATACCGTTCGATAATAACTTTTTTCTGAAATCATTCATAATCTGTACGGTAGTCAAAAGCAACGTTTATGTCAATCTCAATCCAACCGTCCATGAATCATCCGGCCCGGATAATCCTTCGCGAGGATATCCTTCTCACCCACATGTCCCGTCCGGTGAAAGAAGCCGCAGGCTCAGCTCTAATACCATCAGGTGGTAACTGCGTATCAGGAGCTATCTCGGCGAGCGGTTCGAGAACGAAAAGACGGCCCCTGAAACGTGGATGCGGAATCCTGAGCCTGTCCGTGTTCATAGAGATATCATTATACAGTACAATATCGATATCCAGCGTACGATCTTCATGATCAGTACCGTGTTCACGTCCGAAAAATGCCTCAGTCTCCTGGCATACATCGAGAAGCCCAAGAGGCGGGAGATCAGTTTCAACGAGGCAGACAGCATTAATGAATGTCCGTGAAAATCCTCGTCCCACCGGTTTACTTTCGTACAGGGAACTCAGCTTTTCGATTCTTACACCTGGCTGCCGGTTCAACCTGTCGACACCGCAAAGAATATTCCACTCCCTGCTGCCTCTATTCGAACCCAGGGAAAGGAAAACACGCGCAACCATCCCTGTATCAGGCCTTGCGTTCGACAATGATTTCGACATGATCGAGATTATTTGGAAAGGGTAATGTAAGTTTCCTGATAGTGGTCTTGATCCTGGTTATGGAAAAACTCCTGAGGATCTCGTTACAAATAGCATCCGCCAGGGTTTCGAGTAGATTGAAACGATTCTTTTCAACCGTCTCCATCACTTTTGAGTATACCCTTTCATAATTGACGGTATCTTCAAGGGAATCAGTCACGCATGCTTTTGTAAAATCACTGAAATACTCAACATCGATCTCCAGTTTCTGTCCGACCTCCCGCTCCATCGGGGATACACCATAATACCCGAAAACCGTGATCCCTTTGAGAATGGCCTTCTCCTCGAGCAAGGAAAACCTCCTTGAATATCAAACACTTCCTCTGAAAACCACAAATTTTTCTACAGCCTCACGAATTGTATCTATCGGAGCCGTGATTGACAACCTGAAATATCCTTCACCATACCGGCCAAATCCGACACCAGGAGTCGCGACTATACCTGTCTCATCCAGGAGGCGTCCACAGAAATCCATCGAGCTTTCATCATCGGGAACCGGCACCCAGAAATAGAAAGTCGCCTCCGGAATCTTGAATCTGAAACCAGCCCGCCCGAGCCCTGACGCAAGTATATCCCTTCTTTTCCTGTATTCAGATATTATCCTTCCCGTAACCTGTTCATAATTGTTCTCCATAACAGAAGCAACCGCTTCCTGAACGACATGAAACACACCAGAATCGATATTCGCCTTCAGTTTAGCCAGCGCCGAAACCACTTCAGGGGATCCAATGGCGAAACCTATACGCCATCCCGAAATAGAAAATGTCTTTGAGAATGAAAAAAATTCTATATATGCCGCGCCTGACGCCTTCGCAAGCGGAAAAAGGGCAACAGCGGGTATATCATAGATGATCTCGCTGTAGGCAGCATCATTTACAATAATTATATCGTTCCTTCTGCAGAAATCGATAGCCGCCGGAAATCCTTCTGCCGGTGCAAGGGCCGACGTAGGGTTGTTGGGATAATTGAAGAAGGCCAGTTTTGCCTTTTTCAGTATATCTTTGTCTATGGAGGCGATATCCGGCCAGAACCCACCCGACTCCAGCAAGGGCATCCTGTACGGCAGCGCCCCGGCAAAAACAGCGGAAGAAGCGTAAACAGGGTACCCTGGATCAGGTACCAGAACAACTTCACCCGGATCAGCAACAGCAAGGGGAAGATGTGCGATCGCTTCCTTGCTTCCGATAGTTACGAGTATTTCACTGTTTTCCAGTACGGTTCCCCACCGCTTGGAAACCCATCCACGAATCGCATCGATAAGCCTCGGCAATCCCCTGTCAGAAGGATAACGGTCGTATTGGCGGTTCTCGATGGCTTTGACCAGGGCCTCGCGCAGTTCGGGGGCGGCGCCCAGGTCAGGGTCACCGATGCCCAGATCGAAAACCTTACGACCGGAACGGATAAAGGCTTCCCTACGCCTGTCTATCTCGACAAAAAGGTACGGGGGCAACCCCCCCAGTTTCCCGGATTGCATGGGATATTTAATCTCCGTCCGGTCCTGCGGACACCTATTCTGAAATGTAGAATATCGCGCACTCGACATACCTGTCAGGATCACCACTCCATGGAGGAGTTGGCATAGGCGCGTAGATGTTCTCATCCTCATCGAACATGACTCTCATGTACGTATATTCGATCGAAGGCTCATAAGCACTGCTCCAGTTAACACTGGGAGATACGTATACATTGATCCAAGTCCCGTCGTTGAGCAGGCAGAGAACGATGGCCGAATATGAATCTTCCGACGATTTTCCCTTTCTGACCATTCTGAATGCGAGCTTGGGTTCGGTATTGTGTGACCAGTTCAGCCCATAGATCCCATCAGTAGATCTTTCCTTGAGATAGACCGGTTCGCTTGACACTACTCCCGCAGCACTGACAAGCCAGATACCGTCTTCGAGAACAACCGCGCATTCGGTTCCATCGGGAGACCATGCAAAATGCTCTGCCTTCTCTATACCAGGTACTATCTGCACACTCTCATTGCGATAATCGAAAAAACAGAGTTTTTTCGAGGTAGAGATAAATCCAAGAAGATCCAGATTCTTGTTCCAGTTGAAAATCGTTGACCTTGAAATATTGATTCCAGCCTGTCCGAAAATACCTGTGCCTTCATTGACCATAAGAGCTTTTCTCGTACTGATCAGGGGAACGTCGTCGATCTCCATCAAACACGGTTCAAAAACCCCGGTCGAGTCAACAAAATATACCAGGTCATTCTCGTCAGGTGTTATCATGGGCTTGGTATTGTTGTAATAGCGATGTATCCATCCTTCTTCTACTCCTACCATTCCCCAGGTCGAATCGTGGCTCTCGGTCACATATGTAACATCACTCGAAAAACTCTCCCAGAATCCGATATTGGAAAGATCCTCACTCCCATCCGGTTGAGCACCTACCACCCTGGCTTCCCAGACCAGTTTTGTACCATACTGGTTCTGGTTCGTATCCACGTGCTGGTCTTTCCTTAATTGCACCCCTCCGTATTCACTACCCGTAACATTAATCCGAGTGCCGATAGCAAGAGGGAATAACCAGGCATCCAACCTCTGCTGCTTCATAATCTCAATATACTCCATCATAAATGACCCGGTGATGTAAGACCCGTCATCTGGTATACTCAAGCCATAACCTCCACCCACACCTTCCTCTGTATCGCTGATGAGTGATGACACACCGTCACCATCATTCCGATAGCAATGTAACCCTTTGAAATCGGGGCTTCTGGGACCCAATTCATCTGCATCACCGAATAAATAGAGATTATTGTACAAGTATCTGGGAGCACAATTAAACTTGCGGCCGGTATTGATCTCCTCGAAATTCGATACCATGATCATCTTGCTTATAGTATCCGCCACTCCTTCAATACTGCCTGTCACCGATACAGTATAAATTCCGGTAGCTTCAGGAGCAATCCATTCGACCGAAATACCAATATTACCTTCAGGGAATGAACCTCCATCGGCTTCCCAGGTATATGTCGGCCACGTACCTTCAGCACTGTAACCGGCGACTTGTAAGGTGAGCAGCGCAACAGACTCCGGAGCTGGAGCAAGGTCATGACATATTATCTGCAGAGCTTCCAGTTCTGGCGGCTCAGTATACGATTTGACCGAATCGTCACTGCAGCCGGCAAGTAGAAAAATATTAAGCGAAAAACCCAGAATTGATATCCACAGCCCGATTCTCTTCCACCGGTTCACTTGAGACCTCCAGGTTCATGTAAGAAAAACCAGGTAACGGGACCGGTTTCCCTCATTTCTTACCAGTAATTCACGTCAGATTGCAACCAATCCATACCCGCTGTAAAATATGCAAGTTTTAATTAAAATTCAAGGGAATTCTAAAGGAAAGGGCACTCCGAAAACCTTTCGGAGTGCCCCGGAACAGTCACCAATAAAACGTTGCCTACATCATACCACCCATACCGCCCATACCGCCGGCACCCATGTCGGGACCCTTATCCTTCTCAGGGATATCAGTAACCGTGACTTCAGTTGTAAGAAGCAGCGCGGCGATACTTGCAGCATTCTGCAGCGCTGAACGGGCGACCTTGGTCGGGTCGACGATTCCATCTTCAATCATGTTCCTGTACTTATCGGTTGCGGCGTTATAGCCGATTCCCGGCTTTTCCCCCTTGATCTTTTCGACGATTATCGAACCTTCTTTTCCGGCGTTGATTGCAATTATCCTGACCGGCTCATGGAGAGCTTTGGCTACAATATCAGCTCCGATCTTTTCCTCGGGATCGAGCTTGAGCTTGTCGATGGCCGAAGCAGCATGCAGAAGTGTAATTCCGCCACCGGGGACTATACCCTCTTCGACAGCAGCACGTGTGGCCGCGAGAGCATCCTCCACGCGGGCTTTCTTCTCTTTCATCTCGATCTCTGTCGCGGCACCAACCCTGATCACGGCTACACCGCCTGCCAGCTTGGCAAGGCGTTCCTGAAGCTTCTCACGATCGTAATCGGAGCTTGTATCTTCGATCTGGATCTTGATCTGGTTGATGCGTTCCTTGACCTTGGTTATCTTGCCGGCACCCTCGATAATCGTTGTGTTATCCTTGTCTATCGACACCTTCTTGGCCTGGCCAAGATCGGTCAGTGTGGCATTCTCGAGTTTGAAACCGGCATCTTCAGAGATCACCCGGCCACCCGTGAGAATAGCGATATCCTCGAGCATTGCCTTGCGACGATCACCGAAGCCCGGGGCCTTTACTGCGGCTACCTGGAGCGTTCCGCGAAGTTTATTAACGACCAGTGTGGCAAGGGCCTCACCCTCGATATCCTCGGAGATTATGAGGAAAGGCTTGTTGAGCTGGGCAACTTTCTCGAGGACAGGAAGCAAGTCCTTCATCGCGGAGATCTTCTTGTCATGGATAAGAATATAGCATCCCTCGAGAACCGTTTCCATACGTTCGGCGTCGGTAACGAAATAAGGACTCAGGTAACCCCTGTCAAACTGCATACCCTCGACAACATCGAGATCAGTATCCATGCTCTTGGCCTCTTCGACGGTTATGACTCCGTCCTTGCCGACCTTTTCCATGGCGTCAGCGATCAGCTCACCAATCTCACTGTCGTTGTTCGAGGAAATAGTTGCTACAGAAGCAATCTCATTACGCTTGCGCACCTGTCTTGACTGCTTCTTGATATGCTCAACCGCGGCTTCCACTGCCTTGTGAATACCCTTTTTGATGAACATCGGGTTAGCGCCGGCCGTAACATTCTTCAGGCCCTCTGTAATAATGGCCTGTGCAAGGATAGTCGCGGTGGTTGTTCCGTCACCGGCGACATCCTGTGTCTTTGTAGCGACTTCTTTTACCATCTGGGCGCCCATGTTCTCCCATGGATCCTGTAGTTCGATCTCTTTTGCTATGGTAACGCCATCGTTCGTGATCGTGGGTGAACCGAATTTCTTGTCAAGAATGACGTTTCGGCCTCTCGGGCCCAGTGTCACCTTGACTGCGTTAGCAAGAATATCAACGCCTGCTTTCAGGCGATCCCTGGCGTCAATATTGAATTTGAGTTGCTTTGCCATTGAAATTCACTCCTTCCGCAGGTTATATGACTGCCAGAATATCGCTCTCCCTGAGGATAAGATATTCCTTGTTATCTATAGTAATTTCTGTACCGGAATATTTTCCGTAAAGGACCTTATTGCCCTTCTTCACTTCCAGGGCGATTCGTTCGCCCGTTGTTTCATTTATCCGGCCTTTACCGACTGCTATGATCTCGCCCTCCTGTGGCTTCTCCTTGGCCGTGTCCGGGATGATAATCCCACCCTTATTGACTTCCACGGGATCTGCAGGCTTTACCAGTACCCTGTCCGCCAGAGGTGTTATCTTCATTTTTCCCTCCTTTTCAACAGTTAAATATTTGGTTACTCTACTGATTACAACCTTTTAGCACTCTCACTACCAGAGTGCTAACCTCGAAAGAGCCCTAATATATTCTGAAACAAAAACAATTTCAAGAGAAATCAGAGGTTTTCTGTTTTTTTTTGAGAGGGTGTTCTGTTTTCTTCAGACAAAACGCTGCGCAGGAATGAGAAGCGTCCTGAAAATCATCTCAGGATACCTTCATTGTTGTGATAGATCCATATGAGTCCATTGAAAACAAGGTCGGGAACTGATGAAACCGGGCCATTGATATATCCTTCGAGAATACCTGCCAAACCACCTGTAAGAAATACCGGTACATCTTCAGACAATGTGGATTTTGTCCGCCTCACGAGTTCATTCACCGCACCGATCATACCCCATACCGTACCGGCAGCAATCGCGTCTCTAGTGTTGGAACCCGGTGGGTGCGGTGGCTTAGCTGTGATATCGATTCTCGGCAGAGCGGCAGTTCCGTCGTTTAGTGAGGAAACCAGCAAGTTGAGCCCGGGGAAAATCGCTCCCCCGACAAAACCCATAACAGTGAGAAGATCTACCGTGACTGCAGTACCCATATCCACGATCACAGCCTGCCTGCAACCTTCCACAACCGCTCCGCATGCCGCACAGAGTCTATCAGGTCCTACTGTAACCGGGTTTTTGATCAGCAGTTCGAACGGAAGCCGTACTCCAGGCCCTGCCTGTACAATGCTGCCGATATTCTCTTTCCTTGTCTCATTAAAAAGAAGTTCCGTCCACTTCGGAACGACACTGGAAAATGCCACTCCTTCGGGCCTGCTTTCATTCAATATCCTCCTGAGAAAATCAACCGACATCCCTGGAGATTCCTTCCACCTTTCCAAGATCGTGCCGGATTCAGACAGTGCTGCCTTAAGACTGTGGTTCCCTCTGTCCAGCACAAGTATCCTGCTCATCGCATCTCCATGCTCAACCTCAGGTCGCCAGCCTGAAAAACCTTCTCTTCGCCCTGAACATCGATCCTGAGATATCCTTCAGACGTTATTCCCAGGATTTTCCCGATGAATTCATCTCCACCGGACTCGATAATCGCTTCTTTTCCCTTCCAGACAAGCCTGCTCTCCACATCGAACTTAAAAACACTCAAACCTTCCCTTTCCCACCTTGAATAAAACGATTCGAAGATCTCCAGTATCGACGAAAATATCTTTCCCCTGTCATAAATATTCCCGGTCGCCATAAAAAGGGAAATGGCTGTCTCCCTTAGACGCGCGGGGAAATCGTCTTCCGAGTCGTTGATATCGATACCGATGCCGACAATTACATCGCTGCCCCTTGATTCAGCAAGAATACCCGCCACTTTTCTGCCAGCGATATACAGATCGTTCGGCCATTTGATACCGACCTTTACTCCCGGACAGTTTTTCTCGATCGACAGTGCTGCACTGAGTCCCAGAAGAGTCGTCAGGCTTTCCGGACTTGCCTTCGGTCTCAGGATCATCGAAAAAACGATACTTCCCCGAGGTGTCGAGAACCACGACCTGCCCTTTCTGCCTTTTCCCGCTGTCTGCCGTTCGGCAACCACGACGGTCCCTTCCGGTGCTCCCATCGCTGCTGCTTCAGAGGCCGCCCGGTTGGTCGAATCAACCTCATCATACAACACGACTGTCCTTGCCAGTCTTGACGTTTGAGTGAGCCTGAGCAGCCTTGCCGGATGCATTTCCATCACATCCGCATCAGCCTTTGTGTGTTCGCCAAAACCATTCACACCTGAACCTCTTCCGCAAGAAGGCTGAGGTCGAGTGATCCGGCCGCGGAAGTAAGCGATCCGACCGAGATAAAATCCACACCTTTTATAACAAAGGTGGATATGCTCGAAAGATCTATACCACCCGACACCTCTATCCCGGGTCTGGTACCTTCCCAGCTCTTTAACTCTTCAAGCGCTTTTCGAACCGTTTTCGGGTCGAAGTTGTCCAGCATCACCCTGTCCGGAGGATTGTCTCTCAGCAGTCTCAACTGCTCGATAGAAGTCACTTCTATTTCCGCCTCCGAAAATCTGCGTCCCAACAACCCAGGCAGGCGTTCTATTCCGCCTGCGGCCAAAATATGATTTTCCTTAACAAGGATGTACGATTCCAGATCGGCGCGATGATTCTGCCCTCCACCATCCAGTACGGCTTTTTTCTCCAGTGACCTCAACCCCGGAGTCGTCTTTCTTGTATCGAGAATAATCACACCGGATCCCGAAACCTTTTTGACATATCGCGATGTCAGGGTTGCTATTCCTGAAAGGTGTCCCAGGAAATTCAACGCGGTCCTCTCCCCTGACAGAATGGCAGCGAAAGACCCCCTTATACGCGAAACGACGTCTCCAGGTTCGACCCTGCCACCATCGGGTGCCACCACCCTGTAATCGATCTCCGTACTCAGTAACCTGAAAACAGCTGAAGCTGGCATCTGCCCCGATATGATACCTCTCCCTTTCGATATTATAGAAGCCGACCCTTCAATGGTGCCGGGCACAAGAAGATTCGTCGTCAGGTCATTCGAAGCCGCATCCTCCTTCAACGCTTTTTCCACAATTTCTCTAATTGTTTCTTCCGGCGTCACCAAGACTTTTCCTCCTGCCTATGTTCATCCTGATCTCTTCGATCCTGTCCCTGATACTCGCTGCTTTCTCAAATCGAAGAGCATCAGCCTCGATCCTCATTTCCTCCTCGAGTCTTTCGATAACACGGGGATCATCCCATTCTCCGGGTATGAACACATCGTTTTTCCCCGGCTTCTTTCTGTATTTCCTGGTGTCAGCGACAGAAGTCGAAATCCTGACATCCTCCAGAGATTTTATTATCGAGCGAGGCGTAATTCCATGTTTTCTGTTATATGCGATTTGTTTTTTCCTTCGACGATTCATTTCGTCGATCGCCTTTTCCATGGAACCTGTTACCTTGTCCGCATAGAATATCACCATTCCATCGATATGCCTGGCTGCCCTCCCCGCTGTCTGGATCAGTGAAGTCCTCGATCTGAGAAAGCCTTCCTTGTCTGCGTCCAGCACTGCTACCAGGGTCACCTCGGGAAGGTCGAGCCCTTCACGCAGCAGGTTGATGCCCACTAACACGTCGAACTCCCCAAAACGCAGTTCCCTGAGGATCTCGACCCTGTCGAGTGCATGAATATCGCTGTGCAGATAACGAACCCTTACACCAAGTTCAGTATAGTACGTAGTCAGGTCCTCAGCCATCCTCTTGGTAAGAGTCGTAACAAGTACCCTCTGATTTTTCTTCTCCCGCTTGCGTATCTCTGAAAGGAGATCATCAACCTGTGTTTCGACAGGCCGTATTTCGATCCCGGGGTCGGGGAGCCCCGTAGGCCTGACTATCTGTTCGACAATCTTTCCCTTGCTTTTTACAAGCTCGTATTCTGACGGAGTAGCGGACATATAGATGAATCTGTCTATGATACCTTCAAACTCATCAAGAGTGAGGGGCCGATTATCCAGCGCCGAAGGAAGCCGGAACCCATGTTCTACAAGTGTCTGTTTCCTGCTCCTGTCGCCATGGTACATCGCCCTGATCTGTGGGACCGTTACATGTGATTCATCGATTATCACGAGAAAATCATCCCGAAAATAATCTATCAGGGTAGCAGGCCGCTCGGCGGGTTTTCGATTCGTAAAATATCTCGAATAATTCTCGATCCCTGTGCAGTACCCCATCTCGAGCATCATCTCTATATCGTATCTTGTCCGTGTCTGAAGCCGCCTCGCCTCGTAATCGAGTCCATTCAGCTTCAGCTCGGCGACTCTTTCCACCAGGTCCTTTTCTATTTCTTCAACTGCGCCCGCGATACTCTTTTCAGAAACAACGAAATGCGAAGATGGAAAGACCGAAATTTCGGGAGCTCTTCTTATCACCTCGCCTGAAACGGGATTGACAACCGAAATACGTTCAACCTGTTCATCGAACAACTCTATCCTTATAGCCTCTTCCATATATGACGGCCTTATCTCCACGGTGTCTCCACGTACCCGGAAAGTCCCTCTCGCAAAATCAAGATCGTTCCTCACGTACCGTATATTGATAAGGCTTTTCAGCAGGCGGTCCCGCCCGAATTCTTCTCCTTCCCGCAGGGCAAAGGTCATTCTCGAGAATTCCTTCGGGGACCCCAGGCCATAGATACAGGAGACACTCGCAACGACTATGACGTCCTTCCTGGTCATCAGGGAACCTGTGGCCCTGAGCCTCATCCTGTCAATATCTTCATTTATGGAAACATCCTTTTCGATATATGTATCGGTCGACGGGAGGAAAGCTTCCGGCTGGTAATAATCGTAATAGCTGATGAAGTACTCGACAGCATTCCCGGGAAACAGAGACTTGAACTCACCATACAGCTGGGCAGCAAGCGTCTTGTTGTGTGATATGACAAGAGCAGGCATTTCGCACCTGGCAATAACATTAGCGATAGTAAATGTTTTTCCTGATCCTGTTACACCGAGAAGTGTCTGATATTTTTCCCGCGCGTCGATCCCCGAGATCAGGGCTTCGACCGCCTCAGGTTGATCGCCTGTCAGCTCATAATCCGCCTGGATCCTGTAACCTGTCATAATATTCCTGGATCGATCTTTTTCATTCATGGGCCGTTCCGTTGAAAACACCCGGAACGGGTCAGCAGTTCCGGCGCTTCTGTCCGGCAGAAACAGGGCTTAATCCCCTATGATATCCGCTCTGGTTATCCTGATATTCTTTTTGACTTCTCCCCGGCTACCCAGGGGTGGAAGCTTCCTGCCGTTTCGTTCCACCGCAAATCCTCCGGCATTGCCGATTGTTCTGAAAAAGACAGAATCGGTCACCCTGAATGACTGCACCTCTCCTGGATAGAGGATAAAATCACGAAATATGCTATCGGGGCGTGAATCTACTTCGGTATAGACCACAACATCGAACCATGTCGTATCCGTACCACTGGCTATGATTCTGAGTTCGAAGGGTTCATTTTTAACAGGTTTTGAAACAGGTGCCGGCGTGGTGCGGCTACCGGCAGGTTCCCTTTCTGCAGTATCGCTACCACTTTCCTTGTCATCGCCAAAATCGCCGTCACGGGCCTTGCCCCCCTGCTCCGGGGCCGGAGTATCATCTCGTGTGGATTCCTGCTCAACCTCTGATGGCTGACCGGCTGCCGGGAAATCCTCCGGAGGGTCGATCTTTTCACCACCGGTTCTGGAAACAAGCCATAGAATGGCCATAATCAGAATAATAACGGCGAGTAAAGGCAATACGAATTTTTTGAATATTTGTGGAGAGGCGAGAGTCTCCTCAATGACATTTTCTTCGATCTCCCAGCAATCACCCTTGCTCGTGTGAGTCTGGCCTGTCTGAATCTCATATTTGCTGAGGATCTGATGGACATCAAGACCCAGGATTCCCGCATATGTCCGGAGAAATCCCGTAACATACACCTTTGCCGGAATAGCCTCGAAATTATCCGTTTCCAGATATTCGATGGAATTCCCTGGAATCCTCGTCTCCTGGCTGATAGCCTCCAGCGTCAGCCCGGACCGCTCTCTTGCTGCAGAAAGGATTTCACCTACAGTCTTTTCCCCTTTGATATCAAGGGACCCGACAACTATCCCCTGTTCAGTATTTTCCTTTTTCTTGTCTTCTTTCAACCGAGGTCCTCCAGAATCCTTTCTATCCGGCCTCTCTTGCCCAGCATCTCTTCATACCTGGATTTTTCCCTCGCAATAACATCCTCTGGTGCCCTGCCGGCAAACCTGTCATCTTTCAGTCTCCCGCCGATCTTTTCACATTCCGTAACAAGCTTTTCCAGTTCCCTGCTCAGCCTCCGCTTCTCTGCCTCTATATCTATCACACCTTCCAGGGGTAGGTAAATCTCTATCAGGGCATGCCCGGCGGCCCCACTTCCTTTTGGTCTTGGTGCATTATCAGCGATCTCCAGCTTGCCGACAACGGCCATTGAAACTATCTGGTCTCTGAAGGAAGCCAGTTTTTCGGGTATCGCCCTGCCAGGCTCGCAATTAATGACGATATCAACCTTTTTCCGATGAGGTATGTTAAACCCCTGTCTGAGATTCCTGATGCTGGTCACTATTTCCCTGAACATCTCCACGTCATCCTCGAGCTTTTTGTCGAACAGTCCTTCTTCCAGGCCCTTAAAATGATAACCGGCCAGAAGAGGAGGATCAATAGAAAGCATGCTCCATATCTCTTCGGAAATAAAAGGCATAATCGGGTGCAGCATGATCATCGAAACTCCAAGGACCGTCCTCACAGCCACCGCTGCCCCTGAACCCCTTGGTCCGCCTTCGATGAAAGCCGGCTTGGAGAGTTCCAGATACCAATCACAGAACTCGTGCCAAAAGAAATCGTAGATCGTTTTCGCGGCTTCGTCAAACCGGAACGATGCAAGATTGTTGTTATATTCGGTAAATCTCGTGGCCATGCGGCTGATTATCCAGCGGTCCTCCCATCCAAAAGACATCTCACCCACCGGCTCTCTACCATACAGGCTGCCAAATACTTTCAACAGGTCTTCTCCCGCATGGTCCCGGACAGGTGCGGCAAACAGATCCAGTTCTCCCTCCCCCTGCCCCAGAACGAATCGTGTGGCATTCCATATCTTGTTGGCGAAATGTTTTCCGACTTCAACTTTCTTTTCCTCAAACATGATGTCCTGCCCCGGGGGGGAAAGCATCATCAGCGAGAACCTGAAAGCATCGGCACCGTTACGATCAATAATATCTATCGGGTCAGGAGAGTTGCCGAGCGACTTGCTCATCTTTCTTCCTTTTACATCCCTGACGATTCCGGTGATGTAGACTGTAGAGAAAGGGATCTCATCCCTGAAACGCAGCGAGGCCATTATCATTCTTGCCACCCAGAAGAATATGATATCGCCACCGGTAACCAGCACATCGGTCGGATGGAAGACTTTCAGGTCTTTGGTGTTCTCCGGCCATCCCATCGGTGAAAACGTCCACAGCCATGATGAGAACCATGTGTCCAGAACATCAGTATCCTGCGTCAGGGATGTACTCTCGCATTTCGGGCACGAAGACGGATCTTCCATGGAAACGATCTCGGCACTGCAATCATCGCAGTACCAGACAGGAATCCTGTGGCCCCACCATAATTGCCGCGAGATACACCAGTCTCGGATATTCTCCATCCAGCTCAGATAGATGTTCTTCCAGCGTTCTGGAAAGAAAGTCACTTCTCCATCCCTGACCACTTTGACAGCCGGGGCGGCAAGCGACTCCATCCTGAGAAACCACTGTTTCGAGATTGAAGGCTCGATCACACTTCCACACCTGTCATGGTGGCCAACCGCATGATTATAGTCATCTATCCTTTCCAGCAGGCCCTGCTTTTCCAGTTCCTCCAGGACTGCCCTGCGCGCCTCGAAAATATCCATCCCGGCAAAGATGCCGGCTCTGTCATTCATCCTGCCGGCCCTGTCGATCACGACGAAAGGATCAAGTCCATGCCTCAACCCGATCTCAAAATCGGTAGCATCGTGCGCGGGCGTTACCTTAAGGCAACCTGTTCCGAATTCCGGATCGACTGCCTCGTCAAGTATTACCGGGATCTCCCTGTCTGTAAGAGGCAGACGGAGTTTACGGCCCTCCCATGCCCTTGCCCTTTTATCATCTGGGCTCATTGCTACAGCGACATCCCCCAGCATGGTCTCCGGCCTCGTAGTCCCTACAACCACTTCTCCATTACCGTCGGCGAAAGGGTATGTTATATAGTAAAGTTTTGAATTTTCTTCCTTGAATTCGACCTCTTCATCAGAAATCGCCGTGCCGCATGATGGACACCAGTTGACGATATATCGCCCCCTGTAGATAAGCTCCTTTTCGTACAGGCTGACAAAAATTTTCCTTACTGCGTGCGATACACCGGGATCGAGCGTAAAAACTTCCCTGCTCCAGTCGAGTGAAGCTCCCAGCCTGCCAAGCTGCTCCACTATTCTGCCATGGTATCGCTTTTTCCAATTCCAGCACTCTTCCAGGAACCTCTCCCTACCCATTTCACTCCGTTCCTGTCCATCAGCACGAAGCGCCTTTTCAACAACGTTCTGTGTAGCGATCCCGGCATGGTCGGTGCCAGACAGCCACAGAACATTGTATCCGCGCAGACGTTTCCACCTGATCAGTATATCCTGAACGGTAGTTCCAAGCGCATGCCCTACAGTAAGTTTCCCTGTAACATTGGGAGGCGGCAGGACAATAGTATATGCCGGGTTTTCAGATTCCACATCGGCAACAAAAACACCTTGATTCTCCCAGACCCTGCTCCACTTCTTGTCGATCTCTTTCGGATTATAGACCTTGTCGAGCATTCTCACTCCTTGACACTTATACGTTATACGCTGTTTAACCGGAAGTAGCAATCTACCACAGCCCGATTCCAAGGTCAACCGTGAGTCAGTCCACATGGGATCCGGCCCACACCTGCTGACAGGCAGATCTCCGGAAATATGAATCTTTCCGACAAATCGATTCATACGTCCCGGGCCGCTTCATGACCGGATAGTATAATTCCTTTCGATTCAGGCTATCGTATCAATACAAAATATACAAATGACATCGCGCCAGCCGGAATCAGGTAATATGCAAACCGGTAGAGGCTGCCCTTTTTCAGCAGGTAGATCAGTAATTTCAGTGCCAGAAACCCCGACACGAAGGCCATTGCCATTCCAAGTATAAGATAAAAGAATTCCCCGGCCGGGAAAACATCTGTACCTGCAACCAGTTCAAGAACAAGTGCTCCCAGTATCGCAGGTATCGACAACATGAATGAGAACTCCGCTGCCCTCTCGAAGCCGATCCCTGCAAGCAACGCGGCTGTTATGGTCCAACCGCTTCTCGAACAACCAGGCAAGATCGCAACCATCTGTGCAAATCCGATAACAAGGACTATCCGCCAGGTCAGCCGTGATTCCCCCGACTTTCCTTTCGACATAAGAAGAAAGAGCCCTGTTAAGACAAGAAATACGGATGTTGAAGCGGGGGAATCGAACAGATTTACGATCTGATCGCGAAAAAGCAGGCCAGCTGCCGCAGCTGGAAGAGACCCCAACAGGATCCACCCACCATAACCAAGCTCCTTCCTGTTCCGCTCACCTACCCTGAAACCGGAAACTATCCATGAGAAAAGAGCCTTAATTATAGAAATAATCCTGTTCCTGTATATCGTTATTATTGCCCCCAGCGTACCGATGTGGACTGCCACTTCAAAGATAAGCGAACCCTCACTCGCGCGTCCCGGGCCACCGAGCAACGCCCCTGCAAGTACGAGATGACCGGATGAACTGACAGGAAGGAATTCGGTCAACCCCTGAATTGTCGCCAGTATCAGGATATTTACGATCTCCGAAAGCATTTCTCGCTCCCCCTTCCACCCAGAATAATGGAGATTACGATCCCCGGAAGCGTTCTGCCGGGCACGCTCCCCCCTTGCCTAATCAAGGCTACCCGAACAAAAAAGCCATGATCCCGAAAAACATCCCCAGTTTCAGTAAAAGGCTTACAAGCGCGTAATGTTTTTCACGTAGCGAGAATATGGCCGATATTAACAGTATGGGCAAGACTGAAATGAACATGATCAATCCATACACCCCGTTATAAAACCCCATGAACCAGGGAATAATAAAACCAACGGCAAGAAGAATAAAAATAACAGCCGCTATAATAAGTGCTGCCTTTCTGCCTGAAACGACAGGTACCGTCCGCGCCCCACATTTCCTGTCGCCTTCGAGATCCTCGCAATCCTTGACAAGTTCGCGTCCAAGGACAAATAAGAAGGTGCAAACAGCTGGAAAGGCACCGGTTATGATATTTCCACCGACATATGCTCCGATGACAAACCCACTTCCGGTCACAAGGGAAACAAGAAGATTCCCTGCAAGATATTTTCTTTTTAACCTGGCAGAATAGAGATGAAGAAGGATCACCCAGATTATTATCCAGACCCGCAGGCCCCATGGCAGGAAAAAGAACAGGACGGCAATGGAGACAAGCACCACTGCGTATACTGTCCCTGCCTGCTTACGGGAGATCGACCCCGAAGGCAGTACGCGCGCCGGTTTGTTGATTCTATCTATATCCAGGTCATAATAATCGTTTATCACATTTCCTGCTGCTGTCACGAGGCCTACAACAGACAGCAACACCCATGGAAGCCCGGCGGGCCACGCTGCCATAATAAAGCCTGTTGCCACACAAAAAACAGCCACAGCAATATTGTGCGGACGGGCAAGAAGGACTATCTTCAGCACTTTAGACATTTCAAAAATCCAGGACGAGTTCGAGCCAGGCAAAACCGGTATCATCTTTTCCGGTTCCGGGAGAATCAATACTGGAAATACCTCCTCCCGCTCGGATATACGAACCTCTTCCCATATCGCAGGTTACACTGAAATAGACATTTCTTTCCCTGACCACATCTCCGCTCGGGAACCCGGGATCAGGGTCTTCCTCCCTGTTCCACTCTCTCAAATCGTTTCCCTCTCCATGTCTTGTGAATTCGGTTCCAAGTGCTACCAGTACCCTTGGATGAACGGGAGCAGCGGCACTGAATTCCCAGCGGTCTGAATCGGGCCCGAGAGGGGATCCTATCATCATATTCAGGCCCGAGTCTCCGTTGCCTGTCACATAAACTGTATGCAACGAGTCCTTATGAGCATATGTGAAGATATCGATATATGTGTACGCAGCCAGAAATTCGATTTCCTTCCCACCCTGGCAGATCCTGCCCTCGGCCGTCATATTGAAACCGAGACGGTCAGGAGCATCACCCCTGTTCTCATATTGAAAATCATCAATAAGTAGTTCGCCATAAAGGATCAACCCTTTATGAAGAGGAATTTTCCAATCGACTCCGACAAGAATATTGTCATCATCATTCTCGTTGTATTGATTGGCATAGTATGAACCCACTGGAAGCAGGTACGAGTAATCCAGGCTCCTGCCAGTATAAAGAACTGTCTCACTGATCCCCAGCCAGATACCCCTGGGCAGGCGTATCCTGAGCCGGTGCCCTGCCAGGCGGCGCTGGATCCTCAAATCAAGGGTTGCCTGGTCGCTGTTCATCGTAAATCTCCCCGGATCGAGCAGAACCTGGGTGCTGCTCATCGTAAATCTCCCGAGTGACACGCTTGCCGTTACCTGGTCGAAAGAACCTGCTGTCATCGACATCAAAAGACCCTCTCTCCTTCCGGGACCCCAGTGAATATAGTCACGACCGACAAGTACCCTCCACCTGTTTCGCGTAAATGACAACCATCCCCTCTCGTACTCCGAAGTCAGCCCGCGAAAACTCCTTTCACGGGCTGAAGGTTTGATCCCCGCTTCATTGGAATCCCACTCAGGCCCCATCCTCAGACGATAGGAAGCTCCAATCGTAATCCCCTGCCCGAGGTCTATCAGGAAAGACGGGATGGCAAGGCCATCCAGTTCCATCCTATCTCTTTCTGTTCTTTTCCGGATCACTGCACCTGCGGAAAGGTCAAAAAGGATCGAACGGCTCCCTTCACGAAACAGCAACAGGGGCTCATCTTCGCGCTCCGAGGGCCTGGTACCCTTTCCCTGAAACTCATTCCTCAACCGTTTCAGAAGATACTTCTGTCTCCGTGTAAGGCTGGTATTGGATTGTTTCATACTCGCAAGTATACGATCGAGAAAGTATTCAGCTTCACTTCTCGTCCATGGCATATCTGGAGGCAGTCTGAGATACCCCGCAAGTTCGAACGACCTCATGGCAGGATAAACCCAGTTGCCTGGTTCCATATTTTCGTCGGAAGCAATAAGAGAACAGGGAAAAATGGCCAGGAGGACCCCGGCCGTCAGCAAAATCGACTTTATTGCAAATATGTATCTCATCCTGTTATTCGATGTGTCCCCTTCGGTAGTGATGTTATCCCGCTGGAAGCCATCCTGTACCATTCTCTGGCTTTCCTCTTATTATCCTGTTTCTCATATGATATCCCCATACTGAAACATACTCTTTGATCGCTGGGGTTGATCTCGGCCACCTTTTTGAAATACTCCTGAGCCTTTTCGGGCTGCTCGAGCCTGTTGAAAGATTCCCCGACATAATAGAGGATTGTAGAATTGCCCGGGTTGAGGTGGGCGGCCTGCTGAAGATATTTCAATGCCCTGGAATAGACTCCCTTGCGAAAATATATTAATCCTATGTAATAGAGAGCGTTAACATTGTCTCCTTCCAGCTTGAGAATCTTACCGAACTCATACTTCGCATCATCATACCGCCCCTCCCTGATAAGCGCCACCCCGAGATTGTAGTGTCCCTCTACGCAGCCGGAATCGATTTCAAGGCCTATGCGAAATTCCTTGATCGCCTGTTGGCGGTCACCTTCTTCCCCATAAAGCGCCCCGAGATTAAAATGGGCTTCAGCGCTTTTGGGGTTGTACCGAACAGCCTTGCGGAACTGTTGAAGAGCGGCGTTACGTTTACCGCCAAGGTCGAGGATATATCCCAGATTCGTATATGATTTGGAATGCGTGGGATCGATTTCAATAGCCTTCCGATAGTTCTCCTCGGCTTCACCATATTTTCGACTCTTTGTGTATGCTACACCTAACCTGTAATAACACTCCGGGTTCTCCGGTTCGAATGACAGAGCTTTTTTGTGAAGCACAATCGCATCATCAATCTTTCCCTGCATTTCGAGAAGCCTGCCCATGCGGTAAAGAGGCATTGCGTCTTCACTCGACAACTCACAGTATCGTTGAAACCCCTTAAAAGCCGCTTCGTAATTCCCCGTCCTTTCGAAAAGAGAACATATTTCAAAAAGAAGTGATTTGTTGATATCGAAATCTGTCAGAAGATCCTTGAGAAGCCTTTCTGATTTCTTCGATTCCTTTCTTTTCAGGAGATGCTTCGCTAATTCCAGGACCTCTTCAGCAACAGCCTCTCCCAAATCGTACCTGCGTTTGAGCCGCGCGACTTCCCTGCTTTCCTCCTTTACCTCCCCCTTGGTAAATTCCAGCAGTTTTTCCCAACGCAACCCCATGCTGATACCCTCCTCGAAGAATTCGTCGATGCTGAATCTCACGTGCAGGCTAGACCAGCAACACCCTGCTGTCAAGGCATTTTCCGATTTGCCCATTCTTCTATCAGCAACCGTTATTTACGTTTCCTTCATGCTATTTATTGCTTCAGTTCTTCCACTCCCGTGTCAAATGCTACTACCATAGTCATCACATTCTTCCGCAATGCTTTTTCACGAAC
>CBDUUV010000035.1:0-22267 GCA_965370495.1 uncultured bacterium | reverse complement strand
GGCCCGGGTGTTCTATTACAAAATCCTTGTCATAATCTATACTCGTGTGAGTAACATCCTCGTTGATTCCGACGGTGAAATGATTCTTGGGCTCATCGGCAGCCATATTATCGAATATTCCTATCACCATCCCGGGAGTAAATTCCTTGGAGGAAAGACCGTATCTTCCGCCGATAACAGCTGGAACCGTATCGAAGTGTTCCCCGGTCAATTTCTTGTCCTCGTATATCGCCGTAACGATATCTTCATACATCGGATCACCTATGCTGCCCGGTTCCTTCGTCCTGTCGAGCGCGCATATCATCCTGACACTCGCAGGCAGGGCATTAATGAAATGTCTCAAAGAGAAAGGCCTGTACAATCGAATCATCAGAAGGCCGACTTTCTCCCCTTTTTCTACCAGGTATTTTATAGTTTCCAAAGCTGTATCGGCGCCCGAACCCATTAAAACGATTACTCTTTCGGCATCGGGAGCACCGTGGTACTGGAACAATTCATACTTGCGTCCAATTACCTCTTCAAATCGTTTCATCACCTTCTCTACAATCGCGGGGCAAGCGTTGTAATAAGGGTTAACCGTCTCACGAGCCTGAAAAAATGTGTCTGGATTCTGGGCCGTTCCACGGATAATGGGTTTATCCGGAGAGAGAGCTCTTTCACGATGTTCCCTTACGAATTCATCGTCGATCAACGCTTTAATATCTTCACTGGTCAGAAGCTCTACCTTCTGAACCTCATGCGACGTGCGGAACCCGTCGAAGAAATGAAGAAACGGGATCCTGGATTCCAGCGTCGACGCCTGCGCGATGAGGGCCATATCCATAGCTTCCTGCACAGAATTCGAAGATATAAGCGCGAAACCTGTCTGTCTGGTTGCCATTACATCACTGTGGTCACCGAAAATCGATAATGCGTGAGTGGCAAGAGTACGCGCCGATACATGAAAAACAGTCGAAGTCAACTCGCCTGCTATCTTGTACATATTCGGTATCATAAGCAGCAGCCCCTGCGACGCCGTGAAAGTCGTAGTCAGAGCCCCCCTCTGAAGCGCGCCGTGGACTGCGCCCGAAGCGCCGCCTTCGCTCTGCATCTCGGTAACCTGCGGCACTGTACCCCAGATATTCTTCTGTCCCTCGGCTGACCATTTGTCTGACAACTCACCCATCGGTGAAGATGGTGTAATGGGATAGATGGCAATGACCTCGCTGAGTTTGTGAGCCGTATAGGTCGTCGCCTCATTTCCATCGATTGTGACTGTCTTCCTGCTCATG
Organism: uncultured bacterium; assembly: GCA_965370495.1. Classification (GTDB taxonomy): domain Bacteria; phylum Krumholzibacteriota; class Krumholzibacteriia; order Krumholzibacteriales; family Krumholzibacteriaceae; genus Krumholzibacterium. Next base: position 20,996 of record CBDUUV010000035.1, on the reverse strand, counting down.
AAATAACCCTCCAGATAACCAGATCCAGTTTTCAATTTTAACAAGTTCTATAAAACAAAACCGTATATTCCTCCGTCCCCACGCATCCACACCTTAAAAAAACCTCCCTCCAGGGACTTATGCACACTGTAGGATAACGATTTTTCTCCATTTGTCGAGGAAAAAATTTATCTCCATACTCAGAACCGAAATGTGTTTTCTGATGTGATCTTCCTGGTGGACAGAACACCATCCCGTGGTGTCCAAAACATCAAACGGCCCGGTTCATCGCCAGGTCAATTTTACCGTGGCAGCCTCCCTGCTACCGTCGCGCAGATAGATGATTTCAACCTCGTTACCCGGTTCGTATTCCTTGAGAGCATTGGAATAATCCTGAAGATTTATAACATTGAATCTTCCAAACCGGATTATTACATCGCCTGTTGTTAATCCTGCTTTATCAGCTGGTGAACCCGTCGTTACCGCCCCTATCCGTACTCCCTCTCCTGAATAGGAGAAATCAGGCATACTGCCCGTACTCGCCTTTCGCCGGCCAGGTGTACGAACGGCAGCCCCTTCCTTTCTATCCTCACCGGAAAAAGAGAGCGGTTCTTCCCTGCCGGCAAGATGAAGTATAGCTTCCCTGACAAAGGTAGCAACTTTCACCATACCGGAAGGGTCGATCTTGTCAGCTGTATCAGTCGGACGATGATAATCTGAGTGTGGCCCGGAGAAAAACTGCACTGCCGGCACCCCGGCTTCGATAAAAGCGCCCTGGTCGCTCGCATCGAGATCCTGGCTGACCATCTCGGCTTCCACACCGGTGACATACCCCGCTCCAAGGAAAATGAATTTCCATTCACGGGCGCTGGAACTGTTTATTACCATCAATTTGTTGTCGTTCAAACGTCCAACGGTATCAAGATTAAGCGCCCCCATAATCCTGTCTGCCGGCAATATTTTATGATTTCTGACATAATACCTCGAACCACGCAGTCCATCCTCTTCACTGGTAAAGGCTGCAAAGACCAGCGTCCGCCTCGGCACGAGAGTTTTTCCAAGCAGTCTCGCAAGTTCTATCATAACCGCAACACCGCTGGCATTATCGTCGGCGCCATAGTGTATCTTCCCCTCGTTCCCCTTCCTTACATCCGGCCAGCCCCGGCCCAAGTGGTCGTAATGAGCACAGACCACGACTGATTCACCTTTCATCTTCTCATCCGTTCCTGGAATAATACCGATCACATTCCGGACCTCTCCCCTGTTACCCTCACCATCGATCACATCTTCCCAAACCTGAAAAAAGGTACCATCGTCAGCACCGGGCTTCAAACCAGCCTCCCTGAATCTGTCTGCGATATATTCCGCCGCCTTGTCTATTCCTTCAGAACCCGGTCCCCTTCCTTCGAGTTCGTCACTTGCCAGGTACCGCACATCCTCCATCATTCGCTTAACCGAAAATACCGGCGCCAGAGAGGCAAGCGCTTCGCGAACAGGAAGATCTGTAGAACCCGGCGGCGCTTCTTTTCCACTGTCCCTTCCTGTTACGGCAACCAACGGGGAATCAACAACCTTCCACTGTCCCTTGGCGATATTCCCGGGTTCAGCACCTTCAAAAGCCAGGTAACTGTATTTTCCATAATGAGGAAGTTTTACCGACAGCCCCGGGGCAGCATCCTCGTTCCCGATAGTCAACCACACTGCAACAGAATTATGATCAGCAGGATGTCTTACAGCCATTATGATACTGTTGTTCTTCATTTCTATTACGGTTTTGTTGATCCGGACCGATTCGTTGCTTATTTCAGCATCATAACCTTTGATACCGGCCTCGATGATACTTCTGTATATATTTTTTTCGCCGAACACCCATACAGCTCCGCTTGCCGGCAATTCACCCGCTTCATCATCCATCATAATTTCAACTTTTTTTGTTGTATCCTTTTTCCATATTTCCGCCAGACGCCTGTACCTGTCCCCGACAGCTTTGTCTTTTGCTGACGGAAGAAGAATCAATATTTTTCCCGCTCCGAATATTTTTGATAATGCCGGCGGTATCTCATTATAATGCAGCTTCCGCATTATGTTGAATTGCGGGTCGATCCTCACAAGCAACGGTTTTTTCAGGAAAGTCATCCGGAATGTTTGTTTTCTGGCCGTCATTGATACTTTTATGGCTTTGACACTTTCCGAAAATGAAACAACAACAGGAACGTTGAGATTAAAAAAATCCTCTTTCTGCACCTGTTCGAGAATAAACTGCAGTTCATATCCCTTCTCTCCATGATTCGTCCGGACATCTGACAGCCGCAATTCAGGGGCTCCTGTCCGTTTGATCCACTGATCGAAGAAACCCCTAAAATCTCTTTCTGTAACAGACTCGAAAGCGAGCCTGATATCATCGAATGAAGCTTTTTTATATCTGTTGTTCCGGTAAAAGGCCTGAAATCCCTGGACAAATTTCTCATCACCGACCTCATCGCGCAACATATTCCAAACCATCATACATTTTCCGTACCCGATTGCCTCTGAAGAAGCATTATTTCGCGAAAGAAAACCCGTAAGGGGAAAATCATTTTCGTCAGTGACATAATCCGTGAATTTCTGTAATGTGGACCGCCGGTACTCCATCCCCCGGCCGCGTTGTTCCTTTATCAGGTGATCCGCCATATACACCGTTATTCCTTCACACCAGTTACCGAAATCAAAATCCACATAGACACTGTTTCCCCACCAGTTATGAAGCAGCTCATGTGGATAGGAAGAGTGAAGGATGAACGGGAAGCGAATGACCTTTTCGCCGAGGAGGGTAAAAGACGGCATACCGTAACCGGTCTCCCAGAAATTCTCCACCAGAGCAAACTTGGAAAACGGGTAAGGACCCACCAGTTTCCGGTACATATCGAGATATTGTGCTGTTGTTTCGAGATACCTGGCAGCAAGGTTCTCGTCCGGAGTTCGAAGAAAAGCCATCACTCTCACCGCTCCTGCTGCCATGCTGTACTCATTGAATTCCGCCGCAATCAGGTAAATTTCTTCCATCGGTTCAGCAGAATTCCAGCAGGTAACCCTGTTGCCGTCCCTGATTTCATGCAGTGTGCGTTCACCCTGGCTTACTGTGTCCCAACCTTCTGGAAGAACCGTGGTCAGTTCGAAAGAAATGAGCCTGTCGTTAAACCATGGTACCCAGTAAGTGGATCCACCGAGATATACCCCTTCCTCAGAAATAATCCCTGAAGACTGGCTGAAACCACGGGCATATTCTTCGCCGACGCGTTCCACCGGAAAATAAATGCTGCCTTCATACCTCAGCGTCAGTTCTATATCACCTTTCGGCATTTCACTGAATTTCAAAAGATATCTGTTCTGGGTTTTCGATGAAGAAAGGGAGAAATCTTCCACATCCATACCAAAATCTCCGGCTCTTATCCCACTCCTTTCCAGCTCCACCGTGACGCCCGGTGTTTCAGATATTATTTCCAGGCCACTTGCAAGCAGAAAGCAGAGATGCTCCCCAACCTGGTCGGCAGGGATGGTAAGCCTGTCCACACCCTCCAGGTAATGACGCGCCGGGTCTATGTTAATACGAAGTTCATGATGAATACCATCGTATGCGGCAGAGACAGGATTGCAAAGAACACACAACACGCAACAGGCAGCAAGCAACTTCTTCATCAAAACAACGCCCCCTTATACATCACTGTATCCCTGGAGCCGGCATCTTCATTCAATCAGCCTGCACCCCGTCATGATTCTGGTGATAGTATGGATTCAGCTCCAAGACGACCTCACAATTGGAGGTATTATTCGATCCGTCCACCAGACGTTCCCCGCTATAGAAATTGCCTGGTCTTCTCTTTACTTGTCTTTCGAATTCCCGGTTATTTATCCGGTAACTCGATAAAGCCCTTGTCCTGAAGAAGATTAAACGAATCACGGGCGTGCCTGATCGTCTTTTCTGCTTTTGCCTTGATCTCTTCATAAGTAAGGTCGAGGCGGGCTATACCCTGTTCTATGGCTTTGCGGCCGACAGCAGCCGCTTCACGGGGATAGACTTCCCAATTATCCATCGTCGGAAGCAGGAATTCCTCGTGCATACCGATATCCTCGGCTGTCTTAGCGAGCTCCAGGGCAGCAGCTACACACATCTCGTCTGTGATCGTTGTGGCCATCACATCAAGAGTGCCTCTGAATATTCCGGGGAAACCAAGTGAATTGTTGACCTGGTTGGGGAAATCGCTTCTACCGGTAGCAACGATCCTGGCACCTGCATCCTTGGCGTCCCAGGGATATATCTCGGGGATCGGATTGGCACAGACAAACACTATCGAGTCTTTGGCCATCGATTTGATCCATTCGGGCTTAACCGTATCCGGACCGACTCTGGAAAGAGCGATCAAGACATCGGCATCCTTCATAGCAGCTGCCGAGTCACCCGTCAACCCGTTTCCGTTTGTAATCTGGGCCAGCTCCCATTTTTCCTTGAACTTCGTACTGAGTTCCTCTTCACGGCCCTTGTGGATAATACCCTTGCTGTCTATCATAATTATATTCTCAGGCGTTACACCGGCAAGCATGATCATCTTCGCGATGCAGATGTTCGCGGCTCCGGCCCCCAGCATAGCGATTCTGATCTCCGACAACTTTTTGCCGACGATTTTGACGGCATTTATAAGCCCTGCAACCGTCACTGCCGCGGTTCCCTGCTGATCATCGTGCCAGACAGGAATATGGCACTCTTTTCTCAATGTATCCAGAACCCGGAAACACTTGGGCTGTGATATATCCTCGAGGTTGAACCCACCGAATGATGGTTGAAGCAGTTTGACTGTTTCGATGAAGACATCCGGGTCTTTTGTATCAAGGCATATCTGCACGCAATCCACTCCACCCAGATATTTGAACAGAATCGCTTTACCCTCCATCACGGGAATCGCCGCTTCCGGTCCAATATCTCCAAGGCCCAGCACTCTCGTTCCGTCAGAAATGACGGCGATCATGTTACCCTTGTTGGTATGTTCGTATACCATCTCGGGATTATCCCTGATATCGAGACATGGCTTTGCAACACCAGGCGTATACCAGATCGCAAAATCGTCAATACTGCGAATACAGCATTTGGGCATTACGCCAAGTTTCCCTTTGTAGAAAGGGTGTAACCTCATGGCATCAACCGCGGGTTGTTCTGCTTTCGCGAGAAGCTCTTCCTTAGTCATTCTGGAAGCCATTTATCTACCTCCTGAAATCCGTTTACCGGGGGTAAACCTCTTGCATCCCCGGCCACTGCGCCTGGTCTATACATACTTACTTATGTGAGGTTTCCCTCCCCCGAAACACTACTCCTCCCCCGTCAGGAAAGAAGCTCTTTGCCCGTTTTGACACCTTCATTGAAGGCTTTCATATTCAATTCCTCGGTACCTTTCGGCACTCTTGCGAGAATCGCCTTTTTCATCGATTCTTCCGAGACAACACCTGAGATTCTGGTGAGGATCCCGAGGGCAACGATATTCGTGACTACAGCTTTTCCCACCTTCTCGACGGCAATTTCAGTTATAGGCGCCGCATAGACCTTGTAGTCACCATCGGGAAGATCCTTCACTGCTGACGAGTCAACTATAAGTATGCTCCCTTTCTTCAGATCGGGAAAATACTTCAAACACGATTCCTGCGTCAGTGCAAGAAGAAGGTCGAGTTCGATAGCCTTGGGATATTCAATCTCACCGTCACTGATGACGACCTCGGCCTTACTCGCACCGCCTCTGGCTTCCGGGCCATAACTCTGGGTCTGAACGGCGTTGCGGCCCTCGTAAATCGCCGCCGCTTCTGCAAGGATCTTACCAGCCAGGATCAATCCCTGGCCGCCCGAACCACTTAATCGAATCTCGTATCTGTCCATTTTCATCCCATCCTGATTTTTTTGATAAGTTTGTCGTACTCAGCTATAAATTCCGCTTTCTCCAGATCCGCGAGGATACCGATACTTATCTTGCCTTCGCGTTCTTCTTCAGTCATATTCTTCCATTTGTCGATTTGTACCGTGTTGTCTCTCAGCCATTCCATCATCTTGACCGGACTTGCCATCCTGTTTCTTCTTCCGTAAGCTGTGGGACACGGAGTCAGGATCTCAACAAGCGAAAAACCCTTCTTCTGAAGGGCCAGTGCAATATATTTCTCACACTGATGAACATGATAAACGTCGGTGCGCGCGACAAAGGATGCTCCCGCAGCAATTGCCAATCCGCTGGTATTGAATGACGGTTCGATATTTCCCATCTTCGCAGTAGAAGCCTTGGAACCCTTCGGTGTCATAGGCGAACACTGTCCACCGGTCATACCGTATATCCAGTTGTTGTAAAGGAGAACCGTCAGATCAATGTTGCGTCTTGCTGCATGGATAAAATGGTTTCCTCCAATCGCTGTCGCGTCGCCGTCTCCGGTGACTACGATTACTTTTAGATCGGGGTTTGCCATTTTGACTCCGGTCGCGAAAGGAATTGCCCTGCCGTGAGTCGTATGCAGCGTGTTAATATCGAAGTAACCAGGAGTACGGCCCGAGCACCCTATACCCGAGACCATTACCGACTCATCCCTGGACATCTCGAGTTTGTCAATGGCCCTGATTAAAGATTTCAATATGATACCATCTCCACACCCGGCACACCAGATATGGGGAAAGTTCGATTCCCGCAGGTATTCGAGATAATTGAACAATCAGACCACCTCCTTCACAAGGTCTGTGATCTGTCCGGGTGTGATCGGTTGTCCATCCACCCTGCTGAATTTGTAGACCGGTATCCTGCATTTGCATGACAATTCGACCTCACGAGCCATCTGCCCCATGTTCATCTCCGGAACAACGATCCCCTTGACCCTTCCGGCTAATTCCAGCAAGTCTTCTTCGGGGAAAGGCCATATAACGGTCGGCTGGAACAGTCCGGCTTTTATTCCCATCTTCCGGCATTGAGAAACCGCGCTGCGCGCCGAACGGGCAACCGACCCGTACGCGAATATCGCTATTTCGGCATCATCCAGCAACGTTATCCTGTTCCTGATGATATCGGCCCGGTTCATCTTGATTTTATTCGTCAATCTCTTGATAAGAGCTTCTATTATGACAGGATCATTAGTCGGAAATCCCGTTTCGTTGTGACAAAGTCCCGTTACATTATATTTGTACCCGGTTCCAAAAGTCGCAAGTACCGGTATTTGGTCCTCTGTCTCACGGTAGGGAAAATACTCATCCGGAGACACATCCGGTTTTTTGCGGTCCACAATCTCGTACTCTGTTTTATCGGGAATAACAACTTTTTCCGTCGTGTGGCCCACTATCTCATCGAGAAGAAGTATTACGGGCGTCATATACTTTTCCGCGAGGTTAAACGCCCTGATCGTCTGTTCATATGCCTCCTGAGCGGAGTCGGCAAGAAGCACTATAACACCCCTGTCACCGTGCGTTCCCCATCTTGCCTGCTGCACATCCATCTGTGCCGGCAGTGTCGGCATTCCCGTACTCGGGCCACCTCTCATAACATTGATGATAACACACGGTACTTCCGCCATGCTTGCGTAGCCGATATTCTCCTGTTTCAGACTGAAGCCAGGACCCGACGTGGCAGTCAGCGATTTGAATCCTGTAAGGGAGGCTCCTATAATAGCCCCCATGGCGGCGATCTCGTCTTCCATCTGGATGAACTTTCCTCCGATCGCTGGAAGAGCCATCGAAAGATGTTCCGCAATCTCCGACGAAGGTGTTATAGGATAACCGGCGAAAAACCGGCAACCGGCGGCCAGGGCTCCTTCAGCACATGCCTGGTTCCCCTGCATCATGCGGATCTGGCTTGAAGGATCATTTCCCAAAATGATCGTCTCCTTTTGCGGGGCCCGGCCGGCCCCCTGTTGAATCTTATCCTGCTGGTATTGGACGCAAAATAGGGGGCCTTCTGAAAGGCTCCCTATTCGACTGTAATCGCAAAATCCGGACAGCGTAATTCACAAAGCATACACTTGATGCAGTCATCAGAACGGGCTATTCTTACTTTTCCATCCTTCATCTCAAGAACGTTCTTCGGACAGAAAGCAATGCATATCCCACAACCCTTGCACCATTCAAGCTTAACTCTGATGACCGCCGGCTTCTTTGAAGCCGACTGCTCCTCGGTCATTGCCTACCCCTTTTAACCCCATATAAGTCATTGCGGGGATTGTAGTTAACTATTCATGGCTGACCATTTTTCAAATTCGGGTACAATATACGGCAAGACAATTTTAATATCAAGCTTTTTTTAACAGTTAATGTCATGGTATTTCAGTTGGGGAAATGGCACCCCGGCAAGCAATACAGGCGCCCGGTTTCAAACGGCACTTTGTCTTAAGGCTGGCCAGGGGAAAAACATGGAGCTGGTGAACGGAATCGAACCGTTGACCTACGCATTACGAATGCGTTGCTCTACCAGCTGAGCTACACCAGCCCCCCCGTTGAGTACTCAATATATCGACTTCCCCTGTCTTTTCAAGAATTTTCTTCTTCGGAATAAAAATAAATATAGCTTAATAATCAAGGAAGGAAAAAATATATCCCGGCCTCAATCCACGCTCAAAAATCATCAGGCCGCTACGTAACTCTCATGACTTCATCCAATGTTACTTAAGTCCCTGTAATTAATAAAAACCTACTTCAGGGCTTCACTCCGTCCAGCATAAAAATCACGGTAGAAACTCAGGGAATCGAAGATCTTCCGGTCTACAACGGGTTCACCATGAATTATAAAGTTTGCCATATTCAGCCCGATACCCGGCCCCAGCATGAATCCCTGCCCACACATCCCGACACTGAGATACATTCCCCGCACTTCTTTGACCTTGTCCAGGATGATGATGCCATCCGGTGTCATGGGATACAACCCCCGCCAGACCCGGCGTACAAGCATATTCTTGAGCCTGGGGATCAGGTCTATAAGCCTTCTCGCGATCACCGGCATAAATTCAGAAGTAGCTGACACATCTGTTCCCGATATCGGTTTGACAGGCGTGTAACAGAATATTACCTGTCCGCGCTCGTTCTGCCCGAAGTAGAAATTTGCGGTCCGTCCCTCTGTACCCGGGCGTATATCAACTACAAGTGGATCAAAGAACCGCTCCATGGGGGCCGATATGCCAGCCTCATGGCTTTCCGGAATAACGGGTATATCGATACCTGCCAGAGCGCCAATTTCTTTTCCGCAGGCTCCGGCAGCATTGACTACTACATCCGAATAATATTTTCCGTCCGGAGTCCTCACACCTTCAATACGACTACCTTCGATCAACAGGGATGTCACGGGTTCGCCGAAACGGTATTCCGCTCCCCTGTCCCTGCTCTCTTTCCAGAAAACTGCTGCTGTTTTCAGTGGTGAAACCTGCCCGTCTCCGGGAGAATATGTGCCACCGAGAAGATCCTTTTCATTAATGCCCGGAATCAGCTTTTTGATCCTGTCAGGCCCTGCCCAGTCAATATCCAGCCCGAAATTCTTCTGAACCGGGAGTAGCTTTTTGAGAGCATCTTCATCTTCTTTCCTGTAGACTGGAAAACAGTACCCCCCCCTTATCCACCCGATATCTACACCGTGCTTTTCCTCCCAACCAGAAAAGATCTCCAGGCTTTGAAGACATATGCTTATCTTCGCCGGATCGGAATGTGTCGCTCTTACCCCCCCTATGGCCGCCTTGTTCTGACCCTGGCCGGGGGAATGTTCACTGTCAAGTACGAGTACTCTCCAGCCCTCAAGGGTAAGAAAATATGCTATCGGGCATCCGACACTCCCTGCCCCGATAACAATCGCGTCATATCTTTTCAGGTTCACCGCCGCTCACCGCCTTTGATACCGGCGAAAACGGAAAGAGGAACTTCTGAAACAAATGGACGATCAGTGGGTAAAGTAACTTCGGAAAGGTCAACTCCCTCACTCCGGAACAACCCCAGGATCAGTTCAGTGCAGGTTTTCCCGCCACAGGAACCCATTCCTGTCCTGATCGTGGCTTTCATAATATTCATATCCCTGACACCAGCTCTTATCTCGGCACGAATCTCACCAGCTGTTACCCTCTCGCACCTGCAAATAATCGTATCATCAGGAACCGTTTCTTCCACGGGAATACCGGCTCTTCCTTCTTCCGCCTCCAGCATGACAAACCCGGCAGCATGGACAGCTTCGTCTTCAGGCACTTCTACAGATACGAGAATCCGTTTTTTGTCTCCAGGTGATCTTCTGAATTTTACAATTCTGCCTTCGCCAACCAGGTTGCCTTCCATATCGACAGTCCTGACGATATTTCCCTCGCTCAGGCCATCCGTCAGGAGTTCATACGGCATCACGACAAGTGAAGTTTTCTTTTCAATATCAAAACCTGGCCTGACCAGGGTGATTGCCAGGGCGGGACAGGCGGTAACACACTTCAGACACCCTGTGCAATTCCCGCTGAAGACCGGAAGCCCCATTATCGAATCTCCTGGTATGGCTATGGAAGAATGAGGGCATGAATCAACGCATGGATTGCAGGGTATTTCTTCGACACACCGCAGGACCGGGAATATTTCCCCATCGCTTATTTCAGGATCAAAGGAAATGCAGATTCCCGGTTTGCTTTTGAGAATCTCCTGTGTCTTTTCCCACCCATTGGGAATCTCAATGTCGTACCCAATAGACTTCGCTATCTTCCTGCCTGTTATCCTGCCGCTGAAAATCGCTGCCGAGGCTTCCGCTATCTCTTCTGAATCACCGCAGTTGAAACATTTTATTCCGAATTTCTTGAGTTTGGTATACAGTTCGTTTACAGGCGATAACCCGACAGCAACAAGGAGAGTGTCGACATCATATGTTTTTTCGGTGCCTTTGACCGGCCGAAAATCCTTATCGACAGCCGAGATCGTGACCCTCTCCAGAATGTCAGCACCTTCCGCCCTGATGACAGTATGGGATGTATATACGGGAACACCGAGACGTTTGAGTTTGTCCAGGTGTACTTTGTATCCACCGCATCGGGCAAGAGCTTCGACCAGTCCGACTACCTTGATACCCGCCTGGATAGCGTGGTAACCGGTGATCAAACCTACATTTCCACCACCGACTATAAACAGTTTTTCCGCGGGCAGAATCCAATCCCTGTTCAAAAGAGTTTGAAAGGCTCCCGCACCGTAAACACCGGGAAGGTCACATCCCTGAAAAACCAGCGTCTTTTCCCTGGCACCACATGCCACAAGAACCACTTTGGGGCTGACCAGGAAATACTTCCCCCCACCATACATCCCGATCTTTTTGTCGCTGAATACTCCTACAGCCGTGGTCCCGGTCAACATCGATACTGAATTGAGCTCATCGAGCCCGGCGGTCATTATACGTGCTATGTCGATTCCCCTCGTACCCGCGTAACAATCGTCGCGCGAACCGAAGAAAGGATGAGTCTGAAGTGTAAGCTTGCCTCCCAACTCACTTTTATCATCGACCAGAAGCACCTTTATTCCCAGTGCGCCCAGTTCTGTTGCAGCATTGATACCCGCGGGACCACCGCCTATGACAAGCACTTCGGTTTCGATTACTTCGCATTCAGAAAACTCTTCCGAAGCATCGTCAGCGGAAAGCCTGGGTACTCCCTCACAGCTTTCAACTTTCATCCCGTCTTCGACAATGGTCATGCACCCCTTGACCATACGACCGTCCACGATAACCATACACTGGCTGCATTGGCCATTCACACAAAAAATCCCCTGCGCAGCATTATCCCTCGGATGATGGCCAAATACTCTGATACCCTTCGCATAGAGAGCAGAAGTTATTACTTCACCCTCGAAGGCACCAGTTTCTTCCCCGTTAAATGTAAAGGAAATTTCTTTTCTGCCCGGTATCGGAAGGATAGGATGTATCTTCAGCCTGTGAGCCCTGTTCGTCGAAAAAGTGATTTTCCGCACCTCGTTCTATTGCGAGATCGTCAGCAAGACCTGGTTTTTTTCAACTGACGTGCCGGGAGCCACTTTCAATGATTTGATAACTCCATTGACACTTGACGTAAGACTGTTCTGCATTTTCATGGCCTCGAGGATAACGAGAACATCACCCTTGCTTACCTTATCTCCTTCTTTTACCTCAAAACTGATAACCATACCGGGCATTGGAGCCGTAAATGTGAATTCCGAGCCATCCGCCTTCGAGGCTGAAGGCGCTTCACTCTTCCCTGTACGTTTTTTCTCCCTGATCCGTTCGGAATCTTTCCTTACCAGGGGAGCAGTATCCCCCGTAGATTTTGCTCTTGGACTCCCAATGACTTCCTCGACTTCGATATTATAATATTCGTCGGCAACAAAAACATTGAACGCCCTTAATCCCGCCCCTCTGGCCGGCCTTTCCTCCAGGCTGCTCACGGTAGCCCGCCCGGACCGGACTTTTTCAACCAGTTCATCTTCACGCCGGACATCATCGAGCGTAACAGGTTTCACATCAGCGGGTGGTTCTTCGAGGCCATATTTCCATCTGAGAAACCTCATACCGGTTGTAGGATAGAGGGCATAAATCAGGAGATCTCGTTCATTCCTCGCCAGTCCCTTAACCGCTTCTCTTGCCTTTTCGATTTCCGGCTCCAATATGTCGGCGGCCCTGCATTTAATCGGTTTTTCTCCGCGTGGATAACCTTTCAGGGCTATCTTCCGGACCTTCGGGTCCATTTCGACAGGAGGTTTTCCATACAGGCCATATGCATAATCCTTGACTTGGGCACTTATCATATTGTACCGGCCGAAAAGCACGTTCTGAACAGACTGAATACCGACGATCTGACTGGTAGGTGTAACCAGCGGAGGGTAACCAAGTTCTTTCCTTGTTTTAGGCAGTTCTTCATACACTTCCTGGAGCCTGTCCAGCGCGTCCGCCTCCTTGAGCTGGCTGACCAGGTTAGTCAACATACCTCCCGGTATCTGGTGCTCGAGCACTCCCGTATCGATAACCGACATTCGGGTAGTATTGAGAAAACGCCTGTACTTGGGCGCGACTTCTTCAAGATATTTTCCCAGTTCGAACAACTTATCAAGATCCAGTTTCGGATCACTGTTCGTCCCGAACAATGCGGCTACCATCGGCTCCACAGCCGGCTCAGAAGTCCTGAGCCCGAACGGGGCAAGAGAACAGTCGATGACATCCACACCTGCTTCTATGGCTTTCAAATACGTCATGGACGCCATACCACTCGTATAGTGACAGTGAAGCTGTATGGGGATGGAAATCTCTTCCTTGAGCTTCCCGATCAGTACGTAGGCATCATACGGATTGAGAAGCCCTGCCATATCCTTGATGCATAACGAATCGGCGCCCATATCTTCAAGGATCTTCGCTTTCTGCACATAGTAATCAATGTTGAAGATCTCGCCTCCCAACCTCCGCTCGGTCAGTGAATACGAGATTGTCCCCTGTATTTTTTTCCCTGTTTTTTTGATAGCCCTGAAAGATGCTTCGAAGTTCCTGGCATCGTTCAGCGCATCGAACACCCTGAATATGTCGATTCCGGATTCGGCGGCCTGCTGTATAAACAATTCCACTACATCATCGGCATAATTTCTGTATCCTACAAGATTCTGCCCCCTGAGAAGCATTTGAAGAGGGGTGCGTTTGATCCTCTTTTTCAGTTCTATGAGACGTTCCCATGGATCTTCGTTAAGGAAACGGGTAGAAACATCAAATGTAGCCCCCCCCCACACTTCCATCGAATGGAATCCTACATCATCCATTTTCTCAGCGATCGGAAGCATGTCTTCTGTCCGGAAACGTGTTGCAAGTATCGATTGATGGCCATCCCTGAATGTTGTATCGGTTATCCTGACAGAACCTGATCCTTTGATTTTTTTCTTGTTTGCAGGCATCTTATGTCCCATTCCTGTGTTTTCGGTAAATCCCGTTAAATGAGAGTATATCTCCTCAACCTGACTCTTTCCGGGTTGCCCCTGACGGCAAGTGTACGCCTGGTCATGGTCTCACGGCGTGAACCCATCTTCCACGGGCTCAACTGCGGGCCGAACCTTTTCTTTTTTTCTTTCCTTTCAGTATCCATGTAAGCCTGAACGGCTACCGTGATAGCAACCATCAAATCCTTATCCATCGAACTCGCCTCCCTGGTCTTACGCCTTTGGAGTTAAGATAATCGAGCTTTTTCCCAACTGTCAACAAGAATTACCTAAACCTTCGACCCTTTTTGATCGAAAGACAGCTCAACATCTATCGCCCTGCAACCGGAAGAAATCTATCCTCATGGCAACAATACAAGTTCGAGACAGAAAAAAAAACGGGGAGAGGGAAGGGTTAAATACCAGTTGGACATGGTGGTGGGAAGGGGCGGAATTGAACCGCCGACACACGGATTTTCAATCCGTTGCTCTACCGACTGAGCTACCTTCCCACGCGGAGAAATCTTGCTGATTTTATTTGATTTGTCAATACTTTCTTATTTTTTTAGAAAAGGCCTGGATTTTTTTTCTCCGGAACGATGGACATCGAGCATCTTTTTTCCACCTATATATTCCTTGAGAACAGGATTCGTGATTTTCCCCAGGCGATCGGCTACAACCTGTATCCTGGCAATCTGTTTTTCTATGCTGCGCAGTTTCTTTACCATACCGGGATCGAGGTTCTCCTTTTCCATCAGCAGCAACTGTGTATTTCCAAGCATGGAACATAATGGATTATTGATCTCGTGATTGACACCTATAGCCGTCTCGGTGATCGCGGACAATCTTTCTGCTTCCAGCAATTTGGACTGAAGATTCCTGATTTCACGCAGATCGGAAACAAGCAACAGTATTCCGATTAACCTGTTATCACTGTTGAACACTGGTGAGACCTTGACCCTCACCGGGATCTCTCTACCTCCATTTCCACGCAGCCTGGTTATATATCCGTCCAAAGAAATCTGCCGGCGTTCCCTGAGTGTCCTGACAATATCCCTGACCCTGTCAAAAGACACAAGTTTTGTGATCCGTCGTCCAACAACATCCTCGCTTGAAAACCCTGTGAGCTTTCCTGCCGTTCGATTGAACATTATTATCCTCAGGCTGGTATCTATTGATATCAGTGCGACAGGCGAACTCTCAAAGATGCTGACAAGATATTCACGTGGTTGCATAAAAGTCATATTCCTTTTCGGAGCCTTTCTGAGAACCATCGTCATTAACAGTCCCAGGGGATATCAGACCATCCCTGCCTCACTCCTGCTGCCCTCCAGATGATAAGTGATCCTTTCCATCAAATCATCGAGTTCAAACGGTTTGTACATATACTCATCCGCCCTCGACCATGTTGCCAGAAAATCCTCTCTTTCCGGACTGTCGACCTTGCGTGCCGTAAGAACCAGTATTCTGAATGGTTTGATCTTACCACCATCCATCTCCTGTTTAAGGATTCTTGAAACCTCATACCCGTTCTTACCGGGCAACATGATATCCAGCAGCATTAGATCGTAACTGTTCTTGTGCGCTTTTCTTAAAGCATGCAACCCGTCGTAAGCTACATCGACATTAAAACCTCTCAATTCAAGGCTGTATTTAACGGTCTCGACTATATCCTCGTCATCTTCTACTATCAGGATCCTGTACTGATCCATCTCCCTTCTCCTTTCTAATTGACTTTCACGGTCTCTTGTATGGTTTTTCCAACAGCATTTTTCAACAACTCTGTGAATGTCCCGCCTCCGGTCGGGTAAGTGGTCCATCCTATCGTAACCTGACTGGTCCCCTTTCCATCCAGCAGCCTGAGAGGCCCTTTTCCGTGGTTGATAAAGAACATCGGATCATCTTTGGATCTTGGTTCAAGTGTCAAAGCCAGGGCAAATTTTTCGGTCACCGGCCAGAAATACAATCCGGTTTCCCTGATTCCATCAGGTCCGGGATATATGCGCGGCTGAATCTTCCAGTCTTCAACGATCTCAAGCCAGCAATTACCGGTTTCTTTCGAAAAATGATAGAGAAGAGGTGAAAATCCCCGGGATATGAGTCTTTCAACATGGCCCCTCACTGAATTGACGGCCCTGAGAGCTTCACCGGTCCTTCTGTCGGCAGGTATCTGAATATGGACAGATCCTCCACTGCCGCCGGATTTGCCTGTGAAAAACCTGCCGCCATGTACGCGTATCAGTTTATCCACAATATACAGGCCAAGCCCGCGTACCTTTTTTCCACGGGTTGCCTGTCTTTTACCCGGATTATTGACAAATGTCAGTATCTCCTCCGAAAAGCCGGGGCCTGAATCCCTGACCCTGATCTCGGCAAACCGGCCATCATCAATAAACCCACATCCAACATCGATCGATTCCCCGGACAACTTGTCCAGCGGTACAACTTCGATCAGAATATTACCGCCGTATACAACATGTTTTAAACTGTTTGAAAGCAGGTTCTGTATGACCTGTTCCATCATCTGACTATCAAATGTGAGGGTCGAGACACTGTGTTCTACATTGATCCTGAAATCGATATTTCTTTTCTCGATTGATGCGAAAAACAACCGGCTTGCATCTTCAATGAAACTTTTAACCCTGACATCTTCAGGGAGGATAGTTCGGTCATCAAGCCTGATCGAAGATGAATCGACAAGACCGTTCGCAAGAATATTGAGCCTGTCTATCGTTCGAATAGCTGTATGAATGAACTTCACCGCTCCGGGGCCCCTTTTACCACCCCTGTTTCCTGTTGCGGAAACCTGACCGGTGCCGCTGTCCAGCATTATCTTCAAAGAATTCCTGAGAGCCGTCATGGGAGTACGAAATTCATGCGCTACAATCGCCATAATCTCATCGCTGGCATTTTCTTTCTCCAGCAGATCTGAGACATCCCTTATCATTATCAGTGAACCTGTTTCTTTCGACAAGTTATCGAGATGGACAAGATCTATGGACAGACAGGAATCAGGTGAATCCGTACTGAACAATTCCCTTCCGAGAATATTCCTTCCAAGCAACTGGAACTCACTCCAGATCCCACTGAACCGGAATGGAATGATATTATCCACTTCCACAAGTTCCTCAGGTATGTCCCTGTCTATTTTCAGTATTGATAGAAACGCAGCATTTGAACTGAGGATCTTTCCTTCACGAGAAATGAGCGCACAGGCTATCGGGATCCGGTCCACCAGTTTCTCCAGGATACCGAGTTCCCCACTCAACCTGTATACTACAGGGATACTTGATTTTCCATCGCCAGCCATATCCCTGAAGTACTCGATGTTTTCCCTGACAAAAGCATCATCTCTTACACTTCCAAAAAACAGTGTCCCGCACACCCGCGAATCAAATGTGACAGGCACCAGAAAGTAACTTTCGATTTTTGAATTGCCGACAAGATAGGCGATGTTTTTTTCTTTGCTTCTTAGATATACTTTCTCGCGGCAAATATCGTTGCGGAAAGGCGCGTTTGAGAACATATGATATGTGTTCACGAGTTTTTCCCTTATCCGGGAAATCCTGATCGATAACTCCCCGCTGTCAAGCATCACGTGCAAGTGTCCTTCAGTATCCTCAGTGTAGTACGCACAGAATTCAGCTCCCGTTTTCTCCATCATTCTCAGAAGGACATTTCTCATCATCACTTCATCTCTTGCTGCTTCGAGGAGTTCTATTTTGAGATTTTCCAGCTGGTTTTCGCTGGATTTTATGCTTTTTGCGGATATATACGGAACGATCACCGACGAGAGGACTTCTCCCAGAGCCGGAATCACTTCGTCCTCTTTTACCGTCGCTCCCAGGTTTAACAGGGAAAAGTATCCAACCCATTCATTTTCATTGAACAGGGGTATTCTCGTTATTGAAAGGTTTTCCCGGCGGGGCTTTGCTTTTTCATCGGTTTTCGCAGGATCTAGGACTATCCACTTGTAGCCGGTTTTTTTTGTAAGCCCAAGAGTTTTTTCCAGTTCTTTCCGTGTAATACCCGGCACCCATCTCGTTTGATATACGGTTTTCTGTGCGGGCAATTCAAGTATACACGCATCGAGTTCCGCAAAATCGTTAATGGCTTCTTCCACCACGATAATTGCCGATCGGATGGTTATCGGCGATAACATCCGCATTTTTCTGAGTATGTGAGTAACATCTCCAACCAGCATCTGTCTTTCCCGGCAAAAAAGCATGGAACTAACACACTTATTCACTTCGGGTAAAGGCAACTAGCATGCCACGGAGAGGAAAAGAACCTGTCAGGCCATGCTTCTTCGGGCAGGGATGGACATACGCACTTAATTTGTTCGATATCAATAAGATACGTCTGATTTTAGAGAAATATTCGTGCTAACTGGCTAATACAATGGCTGGTATATCGATTGAAAATCCGGTGATCCCTGGCAAATATTCATCCAATGAGATATATTTTTCCGCGCATGAGGAATGATATTCATATCTCCAGGATCAGCTTGTATATCCGCCCGGAAAATCCTTGCGCCAGTTGTAAGCGTCTTCGAGGATTTTCTCTATCCCGGGAAACGATCTTTTCCAACCAAGAACAGCTTCCGCTCTGACCGAGGATGCGACCAGTATGGCAGGGTCGCCGGGCCTTCTCTGACCCATCCTGTAGGGTATCTCGAGACCCGTAACCTCTGAAGCCGCCCTGATGACCTCCAGTACAGAAAACCCTCTGCCGTTCCCCAGGTTCAATGCGCCTGAAAACCCCTCGACAAGCTTTTCAATCCCGAGCAGGTGCGCTGCAGCAAGATCCTTTACATGGATATAATCTCTCACGCATGTCCCGTCCGGAGTGGGATAATCGTCCCCGTAAACGGTAAGCTCCCCTCTTCGCCCGGCAGCAGCATCCAGTATCAGGGGTATCAGATGAGTCTCCGGCCTGTGATCTTCACCATGAAGTTCGGAAGCACCTGCAGCATTGAAATACCTCAGTGACAACGATCTCAGCTCCCATCCCCTGCGACAATCGTCAAGTAGTCTTTCAACCGTCAATTTCGTGTTTCCATAGGCATTTACCGGACATAACTCTGACTCTTCCGTGATCGGAGTGGTTTCCGGTTCGCCGTAGACAGCCGCGGAAGAAGAGAAAAGAAAGTGTCTGACTCCGACATCCTTCATCGCGCCGAGCAGGGAAATCGCGCCACTTACATTATTACGATAATATTTCAGTGGATCAGTCACCGATTCTCCTACCTGGGAAAAAGCGGCAAAATGACACACAGCTTCGATTCCGTCTGCCAGAACAGGCCTGATCGCATCGGAATCGAGAAGGTCCATATTAAAAAAAGTGATCCGCTCGTCGATCGCCTCAGCGTGTCCGGTCGACAGATTATCGATGACCGTAACTTCATGCCCGTTCTCGATCAGGAACTCCGAAACTATACTTCCAATATAACCAGCTCCACCAGTAACCAGGACCTTCATCTATCCCTCCCGTCCGGATTTCTCCAAGTATGCTTTCAGATACTTGCCTGTCTTCGAAGATTCCGATTCTACGATCGAATCGACACTCCCGCAAGCGATTACTTTTCCGCCACTGTCTCCACCACCCGGGCCAAGATCGATTATGTAATCAGATCTGGCTATCACATCCATATTATGTTCTATGACCACAACGGAATGCCCCGCGTCGACCAGTTCATCCAGTATATTCAGCAACCTGCCCACATCACTCATGTGCAAGCCGGTTGTAGGTTCATCCATAATATACAGGTTGCTTTTTCCTTTTGTTTCAGTCAGTTCCCGGGCTATCCTGATCCTTTGAGCTTCTCCGCCGGAAAGAGTGTTGGACGGTTGTCCCAGCTTGAGATAGCCTAACCCCGTTTTCGCCAGCACCCATAATTTTTCACCGAGCTGCGGCACCTCATCAAAAAACATGATCGCTTCATCCACCGTAAGATCGAGAACATCACTGATACTTTTTCCCCTGTATTCGATCTCAAGTGTCTCCCGGTTATAGCGCTTCCCCTCACACTCCTCGCATGGAACGAAAACATCCGCCATGAAATGCATCTCCACCCGTCTGTACCCCATCCCCTGACATCTCGGACAACGTCCACCTGATTTATTGAAACTGAATCGTCCCGAAAGGTATCCCCGTACGAGCGATTTCATCTGGGCCGCGAAAAGTTCCCTTATAAGCGAGAACCCCTTGATATATGTGATTGGATTGGAGCGCGGTGTCGAACCTATAGGGCTCTGGTCCACAAGCAGGACCTGTTCGATCGTTCCATCTATACTGTATTCTCTCAGGCCAAACGGTTTTGATCGTTTCGATCCATTTGCAAGCAACCCGTACAACACATCTATCGCCAGTGTACTTTTCCCCGAGCCCGATACCCCTGTTATACAGACCAGGTTGCCGAGGGGTATTTCAACATCGACATCCCTGATATTATGGATAGAGATCCCGCAAAGCGAGATAACACCGGTTTTCTTTCTTCTGTTTCGCGTCCGTGGCAACCTGCTTTTCCGACCGAAAAGAAAATCAAGAGTTTTCGAACCACTGACGCGTGCCATCGCGGCATCCTCGATACTTCCGTTGAACAGGACCCTCCCCCCCTCACTTCCCGGCCCGGGTCCGAGATCCACGATATGATCCGCGGCAAGAATGATCTCAGGGTCATGCTCCACTACCAGCACAGTGTTACCAAGATCCCGCAGCTTTGCCATGACATCTATCAATCTCTTGTTATCATCGGCATGGAGACCTACGGATGGTTCATCCAGGACGTAGAGAGTATCTACCAGGTTTGCACCCAGGGAATTGGCCAGGTTGATCCTCTGGGCTTCCCCTCCTGACAGGGTCCGCGTTAACCTGTCGAGTGAAAGGTAACCAAGCCCCACATCGATCATGAACTTCAGCCTTGAAAACAATTCGAACATGATATCCCTGGAAATGGCCTTTTCCATTTCCGTAAGCCCGGCATCTTTCAGAATGGACAGGATATCGGCTGGTACCAGGCTGACCAGTTCGCTGATCGCTTTTCCACCGACTCTGACATATCCTGCTTCCCTTCTCAACCTGTTTCCACCGCACGATCGACATCTGCTGAACCCCA
>CBDUUV010000034.1:0-22401 GCA_965370495.1 uncultured bacterium | reverse complement strand
GGTTAACATTACCTTCTTCGAGGGTCAGTTCACTCACACTCGACCGAAGGGTCTACAGATATTTTTCCAGCCTGATGGTCTCGTTTAGAATTATCCCAAGCTTTTTCCTTTCCCTGTCGTCGAAATCACCTGTCTTCAGCAGGTTGCTGGCAAATCCCCCGATCGAGACAAGCGGGTTTTTTATTTCGTGGAGGACTGATGAAGTCATTTCTCCGGAAATCGCCAATCGTTCTGCCTTCATCATCCGTTCTTCGTTCGCCTTCAATTTTCTGTATGCTGACTTGAGGCTTTCGACATTAACCTTAAGCGATTCCTTTAACTGAGCCGCTTTAAGCGATGTGGTCGCATGACTTACTATCATTTCTAACAGATGGGCATCTTCCGGCGTAACTTCCTTGCCTGTAAAAATATTATCGACGATCACCAACCCCAGCCTGTCCTCAGCTGTCGCAATCGGACAGACGCAGAAATCTTTGAGTCCCAGAGCCTC
This sequence comes from uncultured bacterium, assembly GCA_965370495.1. Lineage (GTDB taxonomy): Bacteria > Krumholzibacteriota > Krumholzibacteriia > Krumholzibacteriales > Krumholzibacteriaceae > Krumholzibacterium. Next base: position 21,911 of record CBDUUV010000034.1, on the reverse strand, counting down.
AGCGATCAAAAGATCGTTATCCGTTTTCAGATCCTGTTTTTTCACGAAACGAATTTCATCCAGTCCCCTGAAGATAATACCACCGTCCTCCTCCGTAGGAATGGTAAGGCCAACCGTCGTCTGCGTAAGAGGACTGTTTTTGAGGTAATGGAGCTTCTTCCCCTTGGTGACCAGTTTTTCTATGGAACCGGTCGTATCCTTGTCAAGTATCCTCCAGATATTTACAGCTTCTTCGGAAGTCGATGGGCCGAGGGCATATTTCCCTCTCAGCAGATCGTACTCGGTCCCTCTCAGAAAAACAAAAGCTCTGTTAAAACCAAGCCCCTCCCTGGCTGTGATTACGGTGAGAATAGCCAGGATAATATCCTCTTCCCTGTCAAGATGAGCTATGATCTTGCTGACCTCACTCAACAGATTCATCAATTTGCTCCGGCGAATAACCTCCATATAAAGCTCTTCCACCTTGCAGGAATATTTCGAGGATCGAATAAGTGCATCTTCAAGCGTCTCGAGTAGAGTTATATCTGCCCACCTTCTACCCTTCATCCTCTCCTTGAGCTGGATAAAGAACTCACATTTGAAACAGCACTGGATCAGTTTCTCCTCACGCCTGCCAAAGACCTTATCGCGGCACATGTGTCCCGTAATTTCCCAACATGGCACACCAGGCTTTTCATGCGCGGGACAATCATTCCGGTCACAGGAAAGGTACTCCCAGCACCTGTTTATCTTGTCATCCAACATTTTGGTTTTGTTTGCTTTCATATCAATTCAAACGCTATCATATCGTATCGCGGCCGGTAAAGCAAAAAGGTGGCGGGTCCGGTTATTGAACTATCTTGTCACTGCCTGTCATTCACCAGCCTGTTGTGTGCAGCATCAACTCATGTACTTCTGTTTGATACTTCCCCAGGAGTCATCCCCTGTCCCTGTAGTACACGTATTGGCCTGCCCCGGGGTCGGAATACATCCGTTACCGGTAGGATCGCAGCTCTGACAGGGATTGTACGCATCGAACAGTTCCCATGCCTCTCCTGTCAGAACACTGCGCCCGATCGAGCGATCGTCACCGGCTGCCTTGTCATTGTAGGGTACACTTTCGACAAGAACCGTGTCCATACCGCTTATACGATAGAGTGAGACCTGGTCTCCCGCGTTGTTCAGACTCAATCCATAAACTGGCTGTCCATTGGATTCTTCCCAGGCCCTTGAATCACTCCCATACACCACGACAGTCTCTCCAGGCCCGATAATGCCGGAAAACCCGTATCTCCATACAGGCAGGCCGGTCCCGTCACTTATCAGGTAGCCGGAAAGATCGACTGCCGATTCACCTGTATTGAGGATCTCAACCCATTCATCGTCCCGGTAATTGTACTCACCATCGCCATCCCAGTCCCTTGCCGGATCGGGCATGAACTCGTTTATCACGACCTGTGCTTCGGCTGTTGTAACAGCCACCAATAGAATCAGAACGATTAATGATACAGGAATGAAAAAACGGAATACTTTCCTCATCCTCATCCTCCCTTCATCACACTCCGGAAAACACCCCGTGTCGCCGGAGGATACGACCCGCCACCTGTCGCTCCCCGTAAAAACGGATATTACCATTATCCAGGTATATCTGCCAGAAGATTCTTTCTGTTTCCTGATTTTTCTCCAGGATCAGTCACAGGCGTTCTTCTGAAATAACGAACCTGAAATCCTCCCCTGCCATGAAAGCCAGTCTTGCTGGCAAAAGTCCATTTTGTGCCATCACGGCAGGGGAATACTTATTTAACGCGTATCCTTCTGCTCGAGATACGCAGCTAACAACATACCTGCGCCAAGTCCACCCGGCATCAGGCCCCACAAACCGTACTTTAATCCCACAGAGGAGATAAGGCCGATAAGCAGCGCAAGACTGATAAAGGAAAATACAAATCCCCACGCACGCATCGTTAGATACGCTGAACGTTTCTTTTTGGGTGCATCCCTGGGAAGTTCAATACCCTTCTCCATTGCAAGGATCCTCTCCTTGTGGCGCAGCTCCTTCTGACTCCCGTTGACTATGATCGCTGTGATAGCTATAGCGACCGCACATACAAGAAACATCACTGGAATGGCGATTCCTACTACAGCGGGGCTCAGTTCGAACATCTCTGCTCCCTTCGTTAAATCCACGACTCAATCTGTAATTCCGATCTCATAATTCATTCGATCAGTTAGACAATGATCTTTCTGATTTGTTTCAGGTATTTGTATTTGTTTTTCGAACCTGAATCATTTACAACCTTCACGAAAATATATTAAGGTTTCTGAAACATCTACGCCTTGATACATGTCTTACCTTTATGGAGGATCTTGATTTGAGAGGTGACCGCGATCGTGAGCTGGTTGAAAAATCTCTTAAAGGTAACGAGAAAGCTTTCAGGAAGCTCATCGAGGAACATACAGCTGTCGTTTATTCGGCGGTAAGGTCGATCATAGGCAACAGTGACGATGCCGATGACATCGTGCAGGATATCTTCATCAGAATATTTCGCGGCCTGTCGGGATTCAGGAGTGGCTCGAAACTATCGACATGGATATACAGTATAGCGAGAAACGAATCTCTCAATGCAAAGGCCCGAACAAGACATGAACCTGTTCCAATCGAAAAGATACAGGAAATCGGCACAGATGATAACAGGCCTGATAGAATATTTCATAGAAGGCAGGAAAATCTCAGGGTCAGAGACTATATTTCAAAACTCGAGGACAGGTACAGAGAAATAATAGAGTTAAGATATCTCGCTGAAAAATCGTACATCGAGGTAGCGGAAATCATGGAAATACCAATCGGCACTGTAAAAACCTGTATTCACAGGGCAAAGGCAGAGCTCAAAAAGATGATGTCCGGGCCCGACTCGAACAATGGAAGGGGTTGACAGGCATGGATAGCTGTAAGTATTTCGAGAGACTCATGCCTCTCCATATCGATAATGATCTTTCGGAAAGCGAGGCCAGGGAACTCGAGGAACATCTTGGTATATGCAACAGGTGCGCATCATCCCTGAATGAATTTCTGGCACTCGAGGAATCCCTGACCACCCTCAAAGATGACCTGCCCGATCCAATAATTATATCAGCAGCCGTGATGAACAGGCTCAGCCCTGGAAGAAAGGGATTCAGATTTTTGCCCCTTTTCAGATTCCCGGTCTTCATGCCCGTGGTATTGATATTTTCAGCTGTGGTCACATTTATTCTCCACAAACAAATATCCCGGTTCCTTCACGTCGAAGCATCCTCATATTCCGCTTTCATCGACCGGTTTGCCGGCTCGGCAGTCAGGTATCTGAACACTGGTTTTTCCGGCATACCTGCAAAATACTTCGGCACTCTTACCAAACCTTTCGAAACTATTGGTTCTTTAATAATGAAGATCGGCGATATCGACCCGTGGATGCTGGCCTCTATCTCGTCAGGAATGACCCTGATAGTAATACTCTCGTTTTTTCAGATAATAAGGAATATTCTGCAGGATTGATCAAATATGCTCCCGGTGAAATAACCGACCTATCCGTTCAGCTTTCTAATAAACAATTCGTTGACCAGTTTCGGATTCGCCCTTCCATTGCTCATCTTCATAACCTGCCCCACAAGGTAAACGAGAAGGTTCGATGACCCATTACGATATTTACTTACTTCCTCCGGATACCGTGTTATCACTTCATCCACCATGACCTCCAGCTCTTCTGAACTGCTGATCTGCTCGAGTCCCAGTCTGTCGATGACAAATGAGGCATCTTCACCTGATGATACCATCTCGTTGAAGACTTCGCTTCCAGCTGAACCGCTTACCACACCCTCCCTGACAAGGGTTATCAGGGTAGCCAGATTCTCTGGCCGGAGCGGAAAATCGCCTATAGACCCCCCTGAGCTGTTCAGTTCTCCCAGGACTTCACGCATGAGCCAATTGCAACTTATCTTTGGATCCGACGTCTCCGCGACCAGGACTTCATAGTAATCAGCTACATCTTTTTCCGCTGTCAGTACCCCTGCCTCATACCCGGAAAGCTTGTATTCATCACAGAACCGTTTCTTTCGTTTATCGGGCAATTCGGGTATCAGTCCCAAGGCAATACTCACCATCTTATCATCGACGATAAGAGGCATAAGGTCAGGTTCGGCGAAATACCTGTAGTCATGTACTTCTTCCTTGCTTCTCATGATATCGAGGCGCTTTTTCGATGCGTCCCAATGGCTTGTGATCATCTGGATCTTTTCACCTTTTCCCAGCAGTTCTTCCTGCCGCTCGATCTCATATTTTATCCCGGCCATGACAGCCTTGAATGAATTGAGGTTCTTGATTTCGGTCCTGGTCCCGTACTCTTCCGCACCGGACGGCATTATCGAGATATTTATATCGCAACGCATCGAACCTTCCTCAAGATTTCCATCACAGATCCCAAGATATTTTACGATCTGTCGAAGTTTCTGTAGAAACGATCCCGCTTCGGAAGCTGAGTGTATATCAGGCTCCGTAACTATCTCGATAAGTGGAACACCGCAACGGTTGAAGTCGATGAGACTGGTTCCTGACCCATCATGAACAAGTTTGCCAGCATCTTCTTCAAGATGGATCCTTTGGATCCTGATCTTCCTTTCCCCCTTTTCACTCTCTATCTCAATCCAGCCATCCTTACAGAGAGGCCGGTCGTACATGGAGATCTGGTAATTCTTGGGGCAATCCGGATAAAAATAATTCTTCCTCGCGAAAATGCTCGATGGAGCAATACTGCATCCCAGAGCCAGCCCCGCTCTCAGAGCCATCGAAACAGCTTCCCTGTTCAAGACCGGAAGCGCTCCGGGAAGCCCGAGGCAAACGGGGCACGTCCGCGTATTTGGCTTAGACCCGTATTCAGCCGGGCAACCACAGAATATCTTTGTCCTTGTGAGAAGCTGTACATGAACTTCCAACCCGATCACAACTTCATATTTTGTACCAGGTATCATGTCTCCCCCGGAGTTATTCCCCGGATCCGGGTATGTACTGTTCACGAAAACGGTACCCCTTCTCTAGCACCCTTGAGGCCCTCATGAGTTTTGATTCCTCCCCCGAGGCCGCTATAAGTTGTATCCCTGTTGGCAACCCGTCTGGTGAGATCGTCGCGGGGATGGATATTGCGGGGAGACCGGCAATATTCGATGCGGTTGTAAAGATATCTGAAAGATACATCGATACCGGATCATTTGTTTTTTCCCCTACCTCGAACGCTGGAGTCGGTGTGGTCGGCATCACGATCAGATCAAACCGATTAAACAGTTTTGCGTATTTGTCGAAAATCATTCTCTTGACCCGCAACGCCCTGGAATAATATGCGTCATAATAACCGGACGACAGGACATATGTGCCCAGGAGAATCCTTCTTTTCACTTCTTCACCAAACCCCTGTCCTCTTGTCTTATCGTACATCTCACGCAGCGACTCCGATTCCGCCCGGCACCCATATCGAACACCATCAAATCTCGCAAGATTCGATGAAGCTTCCGCGTTCGCCAGGATATAATAACAGGCTATAGTCGTCTCCATATCCGGCAATTCGGTTTCATCGATCTGCGCGCCCCCTGCCCGCAACAGGCCGATTGTATCTTCCATCGCTTCAAGATTCGATTCATCGCACTGCCATCCTTTCAGGCCGGCGGGTAACACTATCTTCATGCCCTCAACACCATCATCAAGCCCCTTGATCAGATCAGGTCCCGGACCGGGCAATGTTGTCGCGTCTTTCGGATCATTACCAGCTATCACCTGCATAACTGTCGAACAATCCCGGACATCTTTCGTCATCGGCCCGATCTGATCAAGACTGCTGGCAAAAGCCACCAGCCCATACCTCGAAACCATTCCATATGTACCCTTCAATCCAACGATTCCGCAGAAAGAAGCAGGTTGCCGGATCGACCCTCCCGTATCCGATCCAAGAGCAACAGGCACCATACCCGCGGCAACTGCAGCAGAGGATCCACCACTCGAACCACCAGGGACACATTCTTCATTCCATGGATTTCTTGTAACCTGGAAAGCCGAGTTTTCAGTTGAAGAACCCATTGCGAATTCATCGAGATTCGTTTTGCCTATGATAACCGCACCCGCCTCGATAAGGCGTGTTATGACAGTCGCATCATATGGTGGAGAATAACCGCTCAATATCCTTGAAGCGCATGTTGTTGGCAAGCCAGCTGTACATATGTTGTCCTTAACAGCGACAGGCACTCCATAGAGAGGCATATCTGCCGGGGACAACTTTTCCAGTTCCTTTGCACGTTTGCGTGACTCTTTGTGAAATACGTGCAGAAATGCTTTCACGATCGTATCTTTTGAATCGATCTCATCGAGACAGGACTGCACAACCTCGATAGGCTTTATTTCTTTTCTGATGTACAGTTCCCTAAACTCGGCGATACTGTAGCCTGTCAGATCCGTCATTCAAACCTTTCATCCTTCCCAAAAACCGGCGGAACACGGAACATCCCCTTATCACTGTCAGGCGCCTGTCGGAGAATTGTATCCCTGTCAACGCTTGCAACAAATTCATCGCTGCGCATCCCGGCTCCGGAATCCTTTCCGGCCATATCGTTTTCATAACCAGTGGTATCCACCCGCTGAAGCCTGTCGACAAATTCTATGATCGCGGCAAGCTGGGATCTCAACCTGTTTCTTGAATCCGGATCAAGCCTTATTCTGGCCACTTCCTCTATATAACTCAATTCCTCGTTTGAAAGATCCATCCGGCCCACTTTCGCTGACCTGCCCTGGTAATTATCAAGCCCTTTCGTAAGCTACCAAGTTCGCGCATCATATGTCAACTCAACTCCATGTCCCTGCCCGGAGGTTATAATGAATATTCATGTTTGATAATTGTATTCATATCGGATATCATCCGGCGTCGACATTGAGCAGACATGACAAAACGATAAGATAAAAATTGTCTTGTATCGGATAACCGGAGGCATTGTGGACATGGCTTCAACAAACAAGTATTTATCGGGGCGATTGTGCCGTTTGAATGCGGCATGGATAACGGCAACACTCTTTTTTTCGATCTTTTCCGCCGTTATTTTTGTTCTTACGGCTCAAGATTGCTCCGCATCCGGCAAAAGTTTCAACCATCCCGAAATAGAGATTACATACACCCTTCTCCCTGACGGCAGCGCTGAGGTCGAAGAGATTCGCTCATTTATGTTTAACGGCAGTTTCTCATGAGCACAGCTGGAAAAATCCACCCATGGCAAGTATGGCAGGTACAGGATTCACTACCACGGAGTCCGGGATGCTTCGACAGGCGCCAGTCTCAAATTCGAACTTTTCTCAGACAACTGGAATAAAAGTATCAAGTGGTATTTTTCGGCATCAAACGAGAAAAAACGTTTCCTTATACGGTACAGGATAACAGGAGCTGTTCAGAGATACGGCGATGTTGCGCAATTCTACTGGAAACCCATTGGGGATTCTCACGAACCCATCGGACTGGTACAAATCAATATCATACCGCCGCAACGTAGTGAACATCTTTTCAAAACCTTTATTCACAGCCGCGGGAAACAGGGCATTCTCAAGATATCGGATACCAGGGACAAAGCAGTAATTACCCAGTCCCGGATCCCGGCCAATACTTTCCTGGAAATCAGGGTGTTTCTCGATCCAGACATCTTCCCGGAAACACCGGTAATTCATGGAGAATCACATGTAAGCCTTCTGGAGAACGAGCAGGCAATCACCGAGGCCTGGAGACTAGCTGAACAAAGACGTATCGAACATGCTGTCCAAAGAACGAAAGAAATAAAAAATAGTTTTATCATCACGTCAATAATCCTTGTTGTCTTCATATCATTATATATCTGGTTTTTTATAATGTTCGGGCGCGAACCCTCGATCGATTATGACAATGAATACGAACGCAAACCTCCGCGGGACCTTCCTCCATGTGTAGTTCCGGCAATCCTGTCCCAGAGCAAAATAGATTTAAGTAAAATGTCCAGATCATTTGCCGCGACACTCCTCGAGTGTGCTCGCCTGGGATACATCGAGATCAGTGAAAAAGAAAATAAAGTACTGATCTTCAAGAACAAATCCCTGATATATTCTCTAACTGAAAAAGGCGCACTTCTGCTTGGCAACAAAGAATTTGAAGCCGGCAGAGATGAGCGCCGGCTGATCGACTTTGAAAAGGATGTCCTCGAAATTGTTTTCCACCAGGCCGGAGATGGCAAAAAAGTAACAAGCGATGAGATCGAAAAATGGGCTTCTAAAACATCCGGTCAAAAAACGCAGTATAGCAAGTTTATCAAGAATCGGGCTGAGAAACTGCGTGAAGATTTCGAGAAAAATCATTTCATGCTGGACGATCAGGTCAGTGAAAAGGCGAAAACCGGATGGATCTGGATCTCTCTGACTTTCGGTTTGATCTTCATCATGAACTTCTTTGCGGGCAACCGCAACCCGGTATACTTCGTATCGGGTATTGTCGCAATCCTTGCCGGGTTGTTAATGTCTATCCCGCTTGCAAGACGATCGATCAATGCCACGATCGAATACAGAAAATGGATGGCTTTCAGGAAATTCATGAGTGACTTCTCGGCTATAAAGGATGCCGGCCCCTCCCTGCTACCAATGTGGGAACACTACCTTGTATACGCAACAGCTCTTGGAATCTCTGACAAGTTTCTATCAAACCTCAAACTTGTCGCAGAAAAATATAACGCTTCTTTTCCTGTGGCAGTCTGGTATCATCCGGCAATCGGCTCACAGAATATCGCCTCGTCACTCGATAACCTTGCCTCACTGGAATCTCTGAGCTCTGCAATCTCCAACCTCCAGAATCTTTCATCGGCCCTGTCGAGTTCAAGCAGTGGTGGCGGCGGATTCAGCGGTGGCGGCGGCGGTGGCGGAGGAGGCGGCGGTTGCAGCGCAGGCTAATGGCAACAATTCATTATCGGCCGGCGGCAATACCGTACGGTAAAACAAATAACCGGGGACTCAGGATATGAATATATCGATCGTCATTATTTTGTGCCTTCTCTTTGTCGTAATCGTCTGGGCCTTTGTAATATTCAATCGCTTCATCACACTTCGGAACAGGTGTATCAATGGCCGCTCTCAGATCGATGTGCAGCTTAAACGACGCTATGAACTCATACCGGGATTTGTAGATCTGGTAAAGAGGTTCTGCCTGCATGAAAAAAGTCTTCTTGAAAGTATCGCGCGAGCTCGAATATCAGCTATGGCAACGCAGGATCTTTTTCAAAAACCAGGTGTCGAAAGAAAGCTTTCAGGCGTATTACATACGCTTTCTGCTATATCAGAAGGATACCCGGAGTTGCAAGCCAACGCAAATTTTCTCGAGCTCCAGGACGAGCTGAGTAAAACAGAAAACAACATCAGGTTCGCCCGCCAGTTCTATAACGATACGGTAATGCGCTACAACACCCTGCTGGAAACATTTCCAAATATATTACTTGCAAAACTGTTCCGCTTTGACGCGGAAAAGTATTTTAACATGGATGAGGGAAAATAACCGTAGTATTACTCCCCATACCTCTTCGGACAGCGTTCCTGTAGATTATATCAGCCCACTGAATGTATGTGAACAGATATCCAGTTACTTGAATGTAAAAGGAGCATAATGCGCAAGAAATTTCTTTTGTCCGAATCCGATAAACTGAACCGTGACCTTCATCTCAAGCCCTTTCCCTTCGACTTTCTTTATCTTTCCTTCACCGAAGGAAGGATGATCCAGCAATACCCCAACCCTGTAGCGGCTGTCACCGGTGATCCTGTTCTCCCCCGTATCGAAAGATTCCGGTGAAGTAATCTTTCTGAATAATTCATCCTCAGACCCACCCGAGCGGGTACTGCCTGAAACATCCTTGAAGCTGGCTGGAATCTCAGCGAGAAACCGGGAAGGACGGCTATCCGTCCAGTTACCGAACTGCATTCTGCTGGCACAGCAGAAAAGGTACAGCTCTTCTTCAGCTCTTGTCATTCCCACGTAGAAAAGCCTTCTCTCCTCTTCCATCTCCGTATCGTCGTCAAATGCAGAAAAGTGAGGGAGAAGCCCTTCTTCCATCCCTGTTATCATTACAGCCCTGTACTCGAGCCCCTTCGAATTATGAATGGTCATCAGGGCAACTTTTTCCTCGTTCTTAAGAAAATCCACACTGCTGATCAATGCAATATCCTCGAGAAAACTGGCTAGAGAAGTATCTTCCGCAAAAGCAGTAAATCTTTTTGCCTCGTTCAGAAGTTCCTCAATATTCTCGATCCTCGCCTGTGCTGTCTTAACATCATTCTTTAAGTAATCTCTGTAACTAGTAGTTTCTATGACATATAGTAGAACTTCATACGCAGTTTCTTTTCTCGACTTCAGTTGGATCGAAGCAATAAGCCTTGAGAACTCTTCCACCTTTTTACGCTGTGCCGGAAAAAACTCTTGCAACAGTTCACTTCGCCGGATAGCCGATAATGGACTTGCTTCACCGGCTGCATTCTCTATCCTGTCGAGTGTCACGCTACCTATACCTCTACGGGGAACGTTGATCACTCTTTTGAAATTGACGCTATCATCGGGGTTATTGGCCAGCTTCAGGTATCCCAGCAGGTCCTTTATCTCCTTACGTTCGTAGAACCTTACTCCCCCAATTATCTGATAAGGAAGCCCGCCTCTCATCATCGCCGTCTCCAGTGCCCTCGACTGCGCATGGGTCCTGTACAGTACGGCTATCTCGCTTCGCTTATAGCCATTCCTTATTAGCTTGATGATGGCTTCCCTTACAGATGAAGCTTCTTCCCTGTCATCTGTCGCATAGAACACTCTGATCTGTTCACCTTTGCCCTTTTTTGACCAGAGTTCCTTGCCTTTTCTACAAAGATTGTTCGAGATAACCGCATTTGAAGCCCCGAGTATCGTACTGCTTGATCTGTAATTTTCTTCCAACTTGATTGTAACGGTATCTTCATACAGTTTGTCAAACTGGAGAATATTTTCTATCGTCGCTCCCCTCCACCCATATATGGACTGGTCATCATCTCCCACTACAAAGAGATTATTATTCCTTGAAGCCAGCATATCGATCATCATCATCTGGATCGTATTTGTATCCTGAAATTCATCGACAAGCACATACCTGAACTGCCGCGCATAGCGTTCCATGACTTTTGGATGAGCTGTAAAGAGTTCGACCACCCTGGTGATCAAGTCGTCGAAATCGAATGAATTGCATTTTTTCAATTCATCGCAGTAAAATCGGTATATCCGGGATTGAAGCTCCTCTATGGCATCATCCGCATTATCAAAGGCTTCCTTTGGCGTGACAAGCGCGTTCTTCCAACGCGAAATTCTGTTTCTTACTATTGCGGGGGGATACTCGTCGAGCTTCCATCCTTTTTTCCTGATAATCGCTTTGATCAACCTTATCGTATCATCTTCGTCATAAATGGCAAAATTCTTCCTGAACCCGATATGTTCCGCCTCTTTTCGCAAAATTCTGAGGCCGGTGGCATGAAATGTAGACACCCAGAAAGGAATCTTTCTCTGCGACAGGGCTTTCTCCACACGAGCGCGCATCTCTCCGGCAGCTTTGTTGGTGAATGTAAATGCAAGTATCCTCTCCGGCGAAACATTCTTTTCACTAATGAGATACGCGATCCTCTCCGTAAGTACCCTTGTTTTACCACTACCAGCCCCAGCCAGAATCAGGTAATGGCCCTCCGTGGCATAAACAGCTTCTTTCTGGCGTGGGTTAAGATCAAACTTCATACTTCGTATATACTTCCTTTCCGTCCGGGTTGGCAAGAACCAGACAACTATTTCTTGCAAAAGCTTTTAAAAGGGCCTCTCACCGCACCTGAGAAGGAAGGATTGACCTTCTCATGACGCAAACGAAAGGCCGTTGTTATCACGTAAATGGAAACAGAAACAAGCCTTCATGTCAACGACGATTTCCCTGCGATATATATCATGATATGTCGATAACCGGCCTGTTAGAACTGGGGGCCGATGTAAAAATGAAATACCGGCTCGCTCGTATAGGAAAAATCCGTCGGCCACGCAAGCTGGAAGTTGAGGATAAGAAAACTGAACCTCATGTAGAATCCTACGCCAAAATCACTGTAGAATTCCAGGCCGTTAATAACAGAAGGGTCTATATTCTCAGGCAACTGCCCCACATACCTTCCCTCACCCCATACAGCACCCGAATCGATGAAAAATGTACCACCAATATTTGCAGGAAAAACCCAGCGGCCAGGCCAACCGAAGACAATGGCATCGATCAAGGGATATCGATACTCGAGATTGAACAGCATCATCCTGGACCCCTGGAACTGCAAATAATCGTACCCCCTCATCGTTGTTGGTCCACCGAGGAAGAAATATCTGCGATCTTCGCCATCACTGCTGCTTGCTACCGCTCTAAACGCCAGGTAGTTCCTGAAGAACAACGGCATATATTTTCTGTAATCCACAAAAGCTGTAGTTCTTGAAATATCCCTGCTGCCTAGAGAAAGAGCCCGTGAGAAACTCAGCATCCATCGCGATCCAATGGCAGGGCCAAATAATCCATAGTAAGCCGAATCATGCACAAGTGAAATTGAGGGCTGCAATAATCTTTTCGTGGAAACTTCTCCCGAAGGCAGATAATATCCTGAATACCCGTCTTCCTCCCACTCCAGGAACTCTCTTTCACTGACAAACGCCTGAAGTTCCAGTTCCGCCCTGGTAAATGTGGAAAAAGGGAAACTGGTATTACCGAAAACCCCATAGTTTCTTTCGACGAAAAAACGATAATTATGAAATGTTTCACCAACAGATGAAAATCTTGAATTCATGTAGTTTTTGAACTGGAACACCCCGAACGAGTAATCTATCCTCTTTTTGACGTAATAATACGATAACATCAAATCACTATCCTCTATAGACCCGTACAGATTAAACGCCAGGAACAGACGGTGATCTCCAAGCAGATCGCTGAAGGCAACCTGGTTGGACAATCCGAACCCGAAACCGGTAGCAAAATAGACGCCCATCCCATTTCCTATATAATCCGGAGAGAACTTTATTTTATACGGCTCGATGCTACCGATTCTTTCCCGAAAGCGTTCACGAAGAACTTCGAGAGAATCCTGATCGATATCTTTATTTGAATCCTCCTCTATTATTATATCGGGAAACCTATCAGGTATCTTCCATCTTATGCCGGGCAGATCACCACTCTGCTGGTGTCCTCCGGCTATCTCGACTTCCACTTTTCCAGACACATCGATAGTTTCTTCTATTGAGGTTTCTTCGGATATTGCAACTTGAGCGGAATATGATTCCCTGACGGCGCCCGTCCAGCCATCACCAACGGATCCATCGGAATCTATGATACCGAAAGGAGGCCACTCCCGGTCTTCAGATCCAGCCATTATTGGACTTCCGGTCGAATCTGACACGCTGGATTTCTCTTCGAAATTATCCATGATGGGGAGATCATACCCGGCCGAGTTGAAAGCAGAAAAAACCAGGCGATCCTTTGATTCAGAGATAGAAGGATTGAACAAACCACCAAGCACATCCGTGAAGCGGTGATAACTTCCGATCTTCAGGCTGCCACGATACAGATTGCTGATACCTGTCTCATCGGATGTAAACAGGATCTCCTCTCCGCCAGATATTATCAAAGGCGATTCATCGTTGCCTGGTGTAGAAAACAGAAGTTTCTTTTCTCCGGAATCTATATCAATACTCCATATATTGCCTGTCACTGAAAAAAGGTTTCCTTTATCCCTGAAATCAATATTACTGATTCTTTCAACCCCCGTGCTGTCAATACTGAACAAAGCCTGCACTATCAAATGTGGATACCTGGTATAGGCTATTCTTCTACCATCAGGAAACCACGCCGGGAATTTTTCGTCATCCTTGTCGTCTGTTACCTGCAGAAGCCTTTCCTTCTCCAGGTTGTAGATATACAGGTCCGTCTGGCCCTTGACAGTTCCTACATTCGCTATTCTTTTACCATCCGGTGACCACGCCGGGTTGAAAAAGAAATCGACGGGCAGGGTTATCTCATCGATGATCCTACCGCCAGGAATTTCCATGATAAACAGTTTTTCAGAACCATCCGACTTCGCTACGAAAGCGATAGCAGTCCCTTCAGGGTTCCAGGTCAGACTCGACAACCTTGTGCGGATATATTCAAACTGGCTTGATGTAGACCCGACGAGAAGTTTCTTTTTCTTTTTTCCTGTAATCGAATCCATTAAATAGATACTGGCCAGGCCGTTTCTGTCGGAATAGTATACGATATATTCCCCATCAGGAGAAAAAACCGGCTTTGAATTCATATAATGATGTTTTTTGATATGGTCCGTGACCTGCCTTCCGATATCTTCAGGTTCTTTTTTGTCGGCGTAGACGGGCCAGTACTCTTTCCTGAGTGTCTTTTTCCATTTACGCGTGAGCTCTTCCGCCGAGATACCAATAGTTGTCTCCAGAGCCTTTGCCATAGAACGTTGATACCTGAGCTGGTCCATAAGCTCGATCACTTTTCCCTGCCCGTACATATCATTTATGTATGCTATTGCAGACTGGCCTGCCTTGTAATTCATATACCCACCGGCATAGTCGAGATTATAAGGCAAGTAATCGAAAACCGTTGCATCGCGCATGAACATCACGCACTCATCGTCCAATCCTCCGGTGGAATAGTATTCTGCCATGCCTTCGGCAAACCAGAGCGGTATACGGAACAGAAAGGTTCTGGATAAGGCCGAACCGAGCAGATTTCCATAGATTATATCGAACTGGAAGATATGAACCAGTTCGTGGATCACAGTATGACTGAAATCAATATTGGAACCACCGAAATGGAGGACCATCCTTCTTCTGTTTGGCTCGGCAAAAGCCTGGACGCCTTCCGGCAGGAGAGCCCAGGTCGTGTTTGTCTGTTGAAAATCAGAATGAGTTCCGTACAGAATAACGGGAATCCGCCAGGCAATACTGTGCTCAAAATCTCCCGAAAGTTTTCCATACCCGTACTCGAGAATAACTCCTGCCCGGCCGGCAAGGTCTTTGTATCCGTTATTGAAATGAATATCGAAATGAGGTGTCTTGAGTACCTGCCATTCAAAATCCTTGTACTGGACCTTGTTCTTACCGAACCAGAAAACTTGCGCATTGCAGACTGAACGTGAGACCGGTGAGATAAACAGCAAAATGACCAGGGCGGTAATCGATATTCTGACCATTGTCTTCCTCATACTGGAAAGATGTTCAGAAAGATTATGAACTTCAAGGAAAAAGATCAGAACTCCCACCGTACCTTGAAATCAACATTGATCTCATCACTGCTTCTCCTGCTTCTTCCAGGTAAAATTTTCTCTGAAAACATGATAACCTCTGAGCGGATGAGAAATAATCTGCTGATCCTGTACTCGACCTCAAAATGGCGGGCAGTTGATATAGAAAGGCCCTGTTTGTATTTAACATACAATCCTTCAGAAAGGTGCTTGCCTATGGCCACGATTGTTTCCTCCGGCTCAAACCCACTGGCTATGTTACTCGACCCCCTGCTGGTATCGAGTTCGATCGTAATCCCCTGCATGTGCAGGTTAAGCATCCTCTCTAAATAATTTGCGGCGAGGTTCTGAGCCGTGTTCATCGCATCCCAGCTTGTTCCAGCACTCTCAGTGTTTCCGACCATACCTCCTCCGAGCATCTTCCATATATCTGTCTCGCTGTACCCGGGATCCTCGTGATGGAGGGATATCCTTGGCTCGATATCATCCTGGTGCCAGGCCAGGGACAGATATATCTTCCTTCCTTCGGGATCAAACGTCTCCGCATCAACATCAATAACCGGCCTGAAACTCCCTGCGCGTTGGAACTGAAGACGTCCCGACGCCACTCTGAACTTGTTGTTGTAGACATTATACCATCCCCTGACCAGATCAAGCCTTCCCCTGAGATATGTTCCTTTCTGATCATGATGAACCGTAATATCTCCCCGCATCTCAACATTCGCATCCGGTGTTTTCAGGGATGTATTACCTTTTACTTCGATATCGACCGCCGCGAGCCATGATGGTGGTTCCAGAGAACCACTACTTTTCGCCGAAGCGAAATCACCAAAATCTATATAGATCTCAGCCCTGTTTACAACAAGGTTCCCTGTTACATCAGGAATCTTCCTCTCCCCCTCTGTCGCGGTTCCTATCTTCAGGTCACCACTGACAATCGCCATCACATCAGGGATGCTCACAAGCTGGAACTTGTCAAGTTCCAGCTTCAAGTCATATTTTCGAGGTTTCCATCCTTCAAGATTAATCGTGCCACTGCAATCGAAACTCCCATCGCGGCCCTCCCGCCCCTCTAATTCGACAACAGTAATAAGTGTATCTTCAAGTATGACCCTGCCTCTGACCCCCCTGAACCTCTCTTCCATACCCGCCATACGAAAACCAGCGTCGTCAAGTACGATTTCTCCCCGGATCATCGGGTCCGAAACCGTTCCCGTCACTGAAAACCCCATGGAAAAGAGCCCTTCCGCCTCCGCAACAAATTCTGTTATTTCCGTGATGCAGGATAAATCTCCTTCCGGCAGATGCAGTTCAAGAGAAAGTGCTTCATCAAGCGCAATCGAATAGAACCAGTCTCTGGATTCAAGAGGCACATCCCCGTTAAAACGACCGGTGAGCCCGGGCGCAACCTCTATCCTGCCTTCTACCGATATCATCATACTGTCAACATCTGCGGATAGTTGTATGACCGGAATCTTCAGGTTACCGGACGAAAGGCCTTCGATCTTTCCTTCGATCCCAAGAAGCGGATGAGCAAGTGAATCCCTGAGAGAGACCGTACCCGTAAAATTTCCTTCTGAAAAAGGGGATCCTTTTATTAAAGATAATATGGGGCTCAGTGAAAGATCCGTACATTCAACATCGAGATCAACAGCAACACATTTCAAGGCTTGTTCTTTATCGTGATACAGAGTCTTCGGGTCTGTTCCTTCGATCTTTCCACCGAGACTCAGCTTCCCTTCGGGAGACTTGATCACGAAAGTATCTATCCTGATAAGATTATTCGAATACTCCGCGAGCAGTACCAGGGAATCGACTGCCAGGCTGTCAAAGAGACTCTGTCCTATCGCCAGATCAAGTTTGAAAGACGGGTCGTCCAGCGATCCGCTGCAAATCAACTTGCCTCTCGCCCTGCCAGCCACCGGTTTGCGCATGAAACCGCTGGCATTACATAATGACAGGCCCAGGCGGTCAAATGCAAAAACACCATCTATCTCATTGTTTCTTTTATCGATGACACAATCCATGAAAAATGCGCCAAGTCTGGAATGGAGTTGCATGTCATCAAATATAACTTTGGAATCATTTATATATACACTGAAATTGCCGTTGCTGACCCATTTTTCTTCAAGCGCGTCAATCACCACATCTTTGAAAACTATCTCTGTTCTGTCTATGCTTCTTGCAACATCAGCCCGCATTTCAACAAATAATCCGGATCTCTCAAGAAATAACCTGTTGATACTTGTTACACCGTTAGCATATTCAAGCGAAAGATCTATCCCGGAAAAATCAAAAGGACCAACAAGGCAACTGTCTCCCTGAAGATCAAGAAAGAACTGGAACAGATCCTCCTTCTTCAAAGCAAATTTGATCTTACCTGCAGGTATATTAGCGCCTTTGTACAGAAAATCAGAACAATCGCCGCTGGCCCGCAGCACCCAATTTTCGAAATCACCCTCCCATATACCGTTTAGTATTACATCTGCCCGGTAATTCTCGATCCCGAAATACGGGAAAAGCGTATCCTCCTTTGAGCAGGCCAGGTCGATATAAAAGCGCATCTCACCTTTGCTGGATATTACCCCCCGGGCTTCTACAGAGTGGGTCGATGCCACCATGTTCAACCTGTCGATGAAAAGTGTATCAGCCCTGTATGAACCGTTTACAATCGCTTTTTCAAAGGGAACCTTTCTTAATTGACCTTTATCGAGATCCATGTTGAATTGAAATTCTTCAGACTGAAAATCATATGTTAGCCCCAAACGCCCATTGAACAGGCTTTCGGGTATATTATTATTACGAATAAATCCGGAGGACAGGTCGAGATCTTCAACGACCAGATCGAGGTCTACTCTTCCCGTATCTTTCAGGGACAACTCTCCTGTGCCATCAACCAGGGAACCATTAAACCTTCCCTGCCCCCTGACAAGTTTCAAAACAGGCCTCTTCCATTCCATATGTATTTTGAACCCGTCGAGAGCATATCCGGAAAATATCCCGTTCAGCATCCCCCTTATCTCAATATCACCAAGTATACCTTTTACAGCGACAACACCCTGCAATTCTCCAAAGTATGAGCCTTCAATACCAATCAGTCCTGCGATTTCTTCAACATTGAACGGTTCCGCAACAATATTTAAATCGAAAAAGACCGAATCCGGATTTATCGTACCGTTCAGCAGCAATATCGATTCATCCAGTTCGACAAAAAGGTCTTCTAAAACTATCCTTTCACCGGTTTGCGGACCCACACCGTAACCACTCCCCCTGGGAATACGCCGGATCGTTCCCCTGATATTCCTGAAAAACAGTTTACGCCTGATCTCTTCCCCACTTCCGGACGTGAGTTCAACAAAGACCTGTCTTCCATCAGACTTCAGCCGGCCTTCCATATTCAATTCTTTTACAGCGTCTGCCCCGGCTTCCCCCTGATAAATAACCTGTCCATCCTTTATCAGAAATTTCTCTATATCGAATCTTTGAAGCCGCCCACCACCTTTTTCCCCTGAAAATGGAATGATAAGCATACCTGAACTGTCTGGTTTCATCCACACATGCGGGTCCTGAAGCTCAATACTATAAATAACCGGATTATTTGAAAACAATGATCTCAAATCGAATTTGCATTTGATTTCTTCGACACGCAGAACATCGAAAGAATAGTCAACCCCGGTATACCTGATTCGAAGTTTCTCTATTCTTATATTATCGAGAGGATTACCGGCAATCTTTTTGAATTCCAGTGAAAATCCGGTGCCACCGAACAGGAAACGGGAAAACATTCCACCCGTTCTATTCGCAAAATAGTCGGTATGAAAAAGGATGGCCATGAAGATAATCGCTGTTGCGAGCAACCCGATAATCAGCGATATCCAGGAAGTTACCTTGGATTTTAATATCCTTTTTACCAACTTCTTTTCACTCCTGCATCAGAATATCTGGCCCAGGCTTATATGAATCCAGTAATCATAATCGATATCAAATGATCTTTTCATCGGGAAACCTGCATCGAGCCTGATCGGGCCAACGGGGGTGTAATACCTGAGCCCGAATCCCGCACTGTATCTGAAATCTCGTCTTGTGATGTCATCCCTGTCTTTGGAAAAAAAGAAATTATCAGGTTTAATCTGTGCAATACTCTCCCACACATTTCCGCCATCCAGAAAAAGCGCTCCACCAAAATTGTGTTTCCCGATAAACGGAAGGGGAAATCTAAGTTCCAGGTTGGCAAGCAGCATCACGCTACCTCCCTTTACTTCTCCAGAACTTCCCAGAGGTCCAAGCGAGTTTTCCTCATACCCTCTCACGGAATTGCCGCCACCCAGAAAAAACCGGCTTTCAATTGGGAGCCCCTCCTCCTTGCTGTCCCCAAAGGCTTTTGCATATCCACCCCTCACCCTGTAAGCAAATACTGTTTCCCTTGACAGTCTTCTGTAATTCTGGAAAGAAGGAATTACCGAATAATAATGGTCCTCTCCACCAATTAGCCCTCCTGCATAACGGGCCTCGACAGCAATAAATTTTCCCTGCCTGGGATTGAAATAGAAATCCCTTGTATCCCTTCGAAACGTAAAGTCAAAGAAACGACGACGAGATCTTTCCTTCTCATCTTCGATTCCCAGCCTCTTTATCAGTTCATAACCATACCCGAATAGCAGAGAAGTCTGTCTGGAAATCCTGCGCGACAACGTGCCGTTAAAACTGACAGCTTCAACTACTGCCGGTTCTACCGTGGCATCCCGTTCATAATAAGCTCCAATTGAAAATGTATTCCATGTCGAAAAGATATGTGGAAAACGGAGTTCACCTTCATGGCGTTCATATTCATTCTTCAAAGTCATGTTTGACAACGAATACCGCTCATCCTCAAACAGTCGAAAAGTAAATGATGTCTTGATATCGAGTGCGTACCCACGTCCAAGCAGATTTCTTTGCCCCCATTCAGCGAAAGTCCGGTTTGCATGGACATTACCTGCACCTAACCCCACTTCCAGGTAACCCATCTTCCTTTCCCGAACCTGAAGTTTCAAATCGACTCTCTTATTTTCTACATCAAGTTTCGTGGGCTCGATCTCGACCGAACTGAAACAACCAGTGTCATACAGGTTTTGTTTGCTCTCGATTATTTTTCTCAGCTGAAAGTACTCTCCGGAACCGATTTTTAATTCCCTTCGAATAAGACTTTCCTTTACCTTGCTGTTGCCTGAAACGGAAATTCTCGAGACCTTTATCGCTTTTCCAGGAGTTATCTCCCAGAAAATATCAACATTCGTGGAATCAATCAGTGTATTACAGACAATCTTCGCGTCGAGATACCCCTTCTCAAAGAATTTGCCAAAAAGTGTATACCTGTCTGATTCAACAAGGTTTGGATTATATGGCATCCCTTTTTTAAGCCGTAGACTTTTTTCAAGTTCGCTTTTATCGACCAGTGTCTGCCTGGAAAACTTCAAGCTACGCACAATCGTCCGGACACCTTCGTTGATCATTATCCTGATTACAACGTAATTCTTTTTCTCATTCCTCTGTATCTCATCGAGCATGACCCGGACATCAAAAAACCCGTTTTTATGATAAAACGTATTTATAGCTTCCAGGTCCCGCCTTATAAAATCCCTGCGGAACACCGGTTTTCTGAATATATTGTAGTAACGGGATTCTCGTGTCCGCATTCTCTTCTTGAGAACATTATCGTCGAAGCTCACGTTTCCAAGAATCACGATATTTTTTACATAAGGGAGATCCAGGCCGAAATCGTCTGCCGATATTCCTGATGAAGATCCCAAAATTACACCAACAAGGGTCATTATCATGAGGAAGGTTCCAACAGCCTGTTTTTTAGATCCTGCTACCATAGCAATTGACAACTCTTCGTTATGCATGTAGATTCGTCAGGTGGCGCCACAATGACTTGAATAATAACCATGGGGAACTCAGGCAAAGACCCTCACCCCCATATTATCGAATGACGAACACGCTAGCAACATCAGGAAGGATATCTTTCCATGTCATCCCGGCTTTTCTGCCGGTTTTCTTCCTGTTACTTCTTCAGGGATGCGGCCAACCAGATGGTACTATAGCCGACAAAGACAATTCCCTCACACCTGACGAACGATATATCGTCGAACTCTATATGAAAATAAACGAATTGGAGAAAAATCTCCAAGACAATCCGTCCGACAGCACAAAAAAATGGGATGCCCTTAAAAAGAATATCGACAGGGAAAGTGTCCTTAGAGCCTTCAGCGAACTGGAAAATGACCCCGAGAGGTGGCATATTGTCTACAGCAGGATCGACAAACTCCTCGAGCGGGAAAAAGAGTAGCTACCTGATAAGATTGAACAAATCCAGGAATAGAATAAATACCATCAGTGCGATCAATACGAAAAACCCCGCCTGAGCCATTAGATTCTGAATCCTCGCGCTGGGTTTGATCCCTGTTAATCCTTCAAACATAAAAATAACGAAATGCCCCCCATCAAACGGAAGAATCGGCAACAGGTTGAATATCGCCAGGTTCATCGAGAAAAAGGCCAGGAAATTGATCAGGTAGCTGAATCCCCAGCGGATCATATCTCCTGCCATCACACCAACCCTGAT
>CBDUUV010000033.1:0-23356 GCA_965370495.1 uncultured bacterium | reverse complement strand
AAAAGGCTATCGTCTTTCGCAGGCTGGGTGACATCAGCCTCACTGAAGGGAAACTGACAGAAGCAACGGAACTTCTCAACCAGGCAAGAGGACTGAACCGCAAAATCGGGTCACGGCTCGAAACGATCCTTCTCGACCTTCTGGAAGGAAGGATCCTTATCGCTGAGGGAAAACGTGAAAGAGGCCGAATGAAGCTGGAAGGCACCAGCTTCGAACTATCCCTGCTCGGAAGGAAAAACACGGCTGCTTCAGTAACGGCGGAAATCGGGGAACTTTTCCTTGATGAGGGCAACGAGTATCTTGCCAGAGAATATCTTCTTCGTTCCCTGTCTCTAATCGGCGAAAGCGGGAAAATGCCCAGGCAGGTCCAACACCTTCAGGACCATCTGGAGCAACGCAGAACGACGGAGACGGGACGGCTGCACACGGACTCAGCCCGTTTCAGAACCCTGTGTAGAATCATATCCTTTATAAGAACTATCAAAGACCCCGAAAAACTCTACAGCACCATCACCGAAACAGCGAAAACAGCCACCGGCATGGAAAGGGCTGCTCTTATACTGCAGAACGATGACCAGAATACATTCCGGTTCCTCGCGCAGATCGGGGAATTCGGCCCGGACACAACCCTCACTGACAAGAACATTATCGCGATTCTCAATATCTCCAGGCAACTGGGCTACCCGCTCGATGTCTCTCGCTCAAAGATCCCGGAAGGCAAAGTGAGCAATGAGTTCCTCAAGGAACATCCTGGCATCATCTGCACCCCCTTGTGGATACAGGACGAAATGACCGGTTTTCTCTACCTTGATTCTACCCGGAAAAGCACGAAAACTACCGACGAGGACCACAGTTTCCTTGTCGCCTTCACCCAGCAAACAGCTCTCGGCATGGAAGGAATACTCCTTGGCAGCCGACTCAGGGAACTGGAAAAATCCATGCCCTCGCCCCCCACCATCATCCCGGCATTAAAGAAAAAGGTGACTTTCCGCGACATCATCGGCAAATCTCCCGCGATGCGACAGGTATACGACCTGGTCGAAAGTATCAAGGACATGGATACCGCAATCCTGCTAACCGGCCCCAACGGATCAGGCAAGGATCTGATAGCAAAAGCAATTCATAATATCGGGCCGCGCAATTCACAATCATTCCACCATGTCAATTGTGGCTCTTTTCCTCGCGACCTGCTGGAGAGCATACTCTTTGGACATGAGAAAGGTTCTTTCACAAGCGCTCACAAACTGAATATCGGACATTTCGAAAAAGCCAGGGGGGGCACTATCTACCTTGATGAGATTGCGGAGATACCTCTCCCCCTGCAGTCCAAGCTTCTGCGTGTCCTCGAAGAACAGAAGTTTTTCCGTGTCGGGGGAAATGTTGAAATAGAAACAGACGTACGGATAATCACAGCGACTAACAGGGACCTCAAAAAAATGGTCAGAGAAGGAACTTTCAGGGAAGATCTTTACTACAGAATAAACGTCTTCCCGATCAGGATCCCATCCCTCAGCGAAAGAAGAGAAGATATAGTGCTTCTCTGCAATCATTTCTTGACTACATTCTGCCGCCTGTACAATATTCCTACCAAACATATTTCGCCCGAGGCGATGACATACCTGTCGGAATACGACTGGCCGGGAAATGTCAGGGAACTGGAGAACATGATCAAACGAATGATCATAATCTCCAGAAAGGACACCATACTCCCCGAAGACCTTCCCGAAGGGATTATTGAACATACTGAAACTGTTCAATCCCAAGCGCTTAACACTCTCGAGGATGTTGTCGAATCATTGCTCGATAACATCGAGTTTTCTTTCAACGACCCTATCCTTGCCAAGGTCGAGGGATCGATAATAAGGAAAGTGGTCGAAAAAACCGGTGACAAACAAAAGGCGGCAAAACTTCTCGGGATCTCGAAACCAACATTATACGCGCGGCTGAAAAAATATGAATAGAAATACACCTGTCCGGACATCTCCATTTATCAAGCTTATCCTTGCAGTATTCATCGTGCTGATGCTGGTGTATATTCCTCTGAAGATATATATCGCCAGCTCCGGGACAGAAGAAGCAGTTGCTGACGGGACGAAGATCAGGATCTATGTGACCAACGAGCTTAATTGTTACCGTGAACCTTGCGGTTGAAAAAAGGATAAGTATTCAGGGATGGCCAGGTGGGCCTCCTTCATCGACAGCAAACGTTCAGAGACTCCCGTGCTTCTTCTTGACACGGGCAATTTCTGCCGCTCCAGGCATTCCAAAAACGATGACCTCGACTACCAGTATTTCTTCGAAGGCCTGAAGTTAATGAAATACGATGCGATAAATGTCGCCAGCAACGAAATTCGCTACGGCAGAAAAAGGCTGCTGCAAATAGCAAAGAAAAATGGATTACCCCTTGTATCGGCCAATATCTATGACAAAAGGGCAAACGGTTTTCTTGCATCGCCATGGATCATCAAACATCTGGGCGGCAGACGAACCATATTCGGCAGAAAAGGAGGCGTACGCGTAGGTATCTTCAGCGTTACGCTCCCTTCATTCATTCACAAGATCGACCCGATCATACCCAGATATTACGACGTGCGGAACCCGAAGATAGCAGCTCTTGACGCGATTTCACGCCTGCGGGAAAAAGGGTGTGACCTGATCATCGCCATCAGCCACCAGGGTTGGGGAAAAAGCCTGGACTTCGCGGCGGATGTTCCGGGAATCGACATTGTCGTCAACGGCCGCAGGAGTCACGAAGGCACTCACTATGAATTGGTCGATTCGACGCTGGTCGTCGATACAGGAATACATCGAATCTCTTTTACAGAAATCGAAGCTCGATACTACAAAGGGAAACTGTTTTTGAAAGCTACGGATGTCGGAGGGGCCGCCCATAAATCGGAGGAACGCGTCGATCTGAAAGAACTCGAACTCGAATATCAGAAAGAACTCAAGCAAAGGGATATGGAAACAGAATAAGGAGTGTTTTTTTGAAGCTGAAAAAACTCACGAATTTTCTCGATCAGATACTGGATATATCCGCTTTCAAGAACGACTCGTCACTCAATGGGCTCCAGGTCGAAGGCTCCGCCGATGTAGTAAAAGTAACCCTCGCGGTCGATGCCTGCGAGGAAGCAGTAAAAAAAGCCATACGCCTGAAATCCCAACTCCTCATCGTCCATCATGGCCTGTTCTGGGGCAAGATGCAGCCTGTAACCGGCATCATGGCAAAGCGTCTCCGGTTGCTTCTCGCTAACGGGATATCCCTCTATGCCGCGCACCTTCCTCTTGATTGCCACCCGCAGCTTGGAAATAACGCCCGCATCGCTTCAATGCTTGGAATAAAAACACCATCCCCGTTCGGCGACTATCACGGCATCGAGATCGGACTTTGCGGCCGGCTTCCCCGCCCTCTTGCTGCAGGAAGTTTCTCCGCGAAGATCAGAAGGGGTTTCGGTGGAAGCGTCAGCAGTCTGGCATTCGGCTCACCGCTTGTCAGGAAGGTTGGAATCGTCTCCGGAGGAGGAGCTTCACTGGTACAGGATGCGGCAGGAGCCGGATGCGATACCCTGCTCACAGGCGAGACATCGCATTCATCATATCATGTTGCCCGCGAACACAGAATCAACATCTTCTTTGCCGGGCATTACGCTACAGAAACCGTTGGAGTCAAAGCTGTCGGCAAGCTCCTGGCGGATGAATTCGGCCTTACCGTCAAATTTGTAGACATCCCGACAGGGCTTTAACCGTTCCATATTTCCTGTCACAGGCGAGGGCGCCTTCGCCCGATCCATCGAATATCTGCCTTACCGGATCTTTTTACCCATCGATCTTGAAAGGATCGTGTTTCGGCCATGGTTTCGGGTCTTCCTCTATGTTCTTCATCAGGATTTCGATGGCCTTCATAAGCTGAGCATCATATCCCCTGGACATCTCAACAGGATCGAGGTCAATCTCAATATCAGGTATAATTCCCTCGTTCTCCACGATCCATTTACCATCGCGGTCATATATCCTGTAATCCGGAGCTGTCAGGCCTCCGCCATCGATCAGCCTGTGGAACATCGACACACCAACCAGTCCTCCCCACGTACGCGTCCCGATGACCGGCCCCATCTTCATCATCTGAAACTCCATCGGAACCATGTCCCCGCCCGAACCAGCCTGCCGGTTGGTCAGGCAGACAAGGTGTGCATTCTGCGCGTACGCCGGATCAACCTGGTCATGTGAGTAGCGCCTTGTCCAGTACGAGTGTATCTTCTTTGTCAATCGCTGGTAGAAGATAGCCGGATCGAGTCCACCTGCGTTGAAACGCCCGTCGACTATGATCCCTTTTTTGCGGGCCTGGGAATAGAAATATTTCGGGAATTCCCTGGTAGACCCCGTATAGGTATCGGGCAGATGAAGGTACCCGATAAGCCCGCCCGATTTCTCATCGGCCAGAAGCCTGTTATGTTCCACCCAGTCGAGATACCGGAGAGTGAATTCACCACGCAGGGGTAATACGGTTATTTCTCTTGCCCCTTTCCGTAAAGGCTTGCCATTGACGAGAAGCTTGATCTGCTGTCCCGCGAGGCCCTGGAAATAGCTGTAGATATTGTTATCCGTGGTAACTTCAACACCATTCACCTCTATAAGGTATTCTCCATCGGCCACTTCAGATCCGGGTACAGAAAGCGGAGGAATGATTTCCCTGGTCCAGTCAGCCACACGGAAGATCTTTCCAAAACGATAAAAGACGCAGCCTTTTTCTGTCTCCCAGTCAACTCCCAGCATACCGACATTTACCCTGACGGCTCTTCGTTTGATATCCCCCCCAAAGATATATGTATGGGAAGTATTGAGCTCTCCGATCATTTCACCGATTATGAATCTTAGATCCTGGCGGCATGTAGCCCGATCGAGCAATCGCCCATACTTCTCTTTCATTCTATCCCAATTCACACCATGCATATTTGGTTCGTAATAATAATCGCGTTCCATCCTCCAGGATTCGTTGAATATCTGTTTCCATTCGGCCAACGGGTTGCAAAACACCCTCAGGCCTGACAGATCAACAGCTTTTCCGTCCGAGCCGGTCGCGGAGGCATCGATGATCCCCACCTCATCGCCCCGCCGATATACAATTTTTTTGCCGTCAGCAGAAAGCCCGTAATCATTTATTCCCTTTATTACAGTCTCTTCCTTCCTGCCGCTGAAGGAGAACCTGAAAAGATCACGGCTACCGATAGCACGGAATTCGAAACGGTTGAAATCACCGTCATCCCTGTTGAGATAGAATATCGCTGTCTCATTGACCGAGAGTTGACGGAAATTGCCCGGAGGTAACGGCAGGTGTTCTATTCTCGAAGCGAGCCCATCGAAATCGATTGTGACGGAGCTTTCGTTATTGTTGTCTTTTTTGCCGTTGCCGCCCTTTCCAGCCTCGATCTCCACCTCGTCGTTTTTGAAAGGAAGAAGAGGGAGGCCTCCTTTTTTCAGATTAAGGCAATAGATACCGGCACCATTCTTGTATACCATTTCCCACTCAAAATCACAGAACGTCGGGCTGAACCGCCGGTTCGAAACAAAGAAAAGATGTTTACCGTCATCAGAGAATACCGGTTGGAAATCGTTGAATATCCCGTTGCTCGCGCAATGGATCTTGCCGGTCTTGAGACTGAATATGTAGATCTGTGTAACACCATCCGCATTCATCCTGGAATAGGCGATATACCTGCTGTCAGGCGACCATGTAAAATCATATATCGGTTTGAGATCGAGAGAAACGTCAACATTCTCGTATTCCGCCTTGTCTATCTCTGTGACCTTTTTCGAGCTTATATCAAGATAATAGCACCGGAGGGTCTGGTCTGCGAAAGCAATCTTTTTACCATCCGGGGACCAGCGCAGGGTATGGCGGTATCCATTTTTGTAATCCGTAAGTTGAACAGGATCTTCCCTGCCGTCCTGACCGGTGATATAGATCTGGTACTCACCATTTATGTCAGAGATGAATGCAACTTTCTTTCCGTCGGGAGACCAGACAGCATCCTTGTCTCTTGATCCGGAATTACTGGTCAGGTTTCTCGCCGGCCCGTTTTCAACCGGCACCGTGAAGACTTCGCCACGCACTACAAGAAGGGCTCTCTTGCCTGCCGGGGAACACGAGATTCCGGTCACGTCATCACTTATATCCTTGAAATATGGCCGTATTTCCGGCGCATCGCTCTTAACCGCTATATCGACCCTGCCTGTCTTCCCCGTCAGCGTATCCAGCATCCATACGTCGCCTCCCAGCTCATAGACGATCTTCCCGGAACCGCTGCATGGTCGACGGATATCGTATTCCCTGTGGCTGGTAATCTGTGTTGTTTTTCCGGAAGCCGGATCATATGCATATATATTGAGAACACGGTCACGGTCGGAACTGAAAAATATCCTGTCCCCGATCCACATCGGGATACGGTCGGTCCCTTCGAAATCCGTTATCTTTGTATCTTCCATTTTTTCAAAATCGAAAAGATAGATATCCTGGGCCGTCCCGCCCCTGTATCTTTTCCATGTACGGGTCTCGCGCGAAATCCTGTTGTATGCGATCTTTGTTCCATCGGGGGAAAATGAACCCTGTACCGCCTCATGCATGATAAGTTCTTCTATTCCCGTTCCATCAGGATTTATCAGATAGAGCCGTGAAAATCTGCTGAAAGAACGGCGGCTGGAACTGAAGATAATCTTGCCGCTGACCGGATGCCACCCGACAACCTCATCATTCCCTGGATGCCATGTAATTCTTGTTATTCCACCACCGTGAGCATCCATAACGTATATATCTGAATTGCCATCATATTCCCCGGTAAAAGCTATCATCTTCCCATCCGGGGAAAATCTCGGAAAGCGTTCCATGCCATCATGTATTGTGAGTCTCGAGGCAACTCCTCCTTCTGTGGAGACAGTCCATATATCTTCTCCACATACAAAAACGATATTATTATTATAAATATCGGGAAACCTCATCAGTGGCCGTTTTGCTTCTGTCGAACCTGCGTCAGACATGCTCAAAGGGATCAGAACGGACATGATTATTGATACTGCCAGTAAACGAATGATTTTTTTTGGTTTGCTGTGCTTCCCTGCCATTTGACAAGCTCCCTTCTTCAAATGAAAAACACCAGGCCCCGTATGCAAACAAGGTAAAACACGCAGAAATCAATGCCTGTATTACCGGGCCTGCCCCCGGAACACCGGTCGAGCAACAATCAGGAATCTTCCCGAGTTTGATGCGGCCCGATTGTACCATCTGGATAATGGAAAAGCGAGGCTAAAGGTCGAAGATAAAGGTCGAAGATAATGGTCGAAGATAATAGAACTGAGTATTCCCCTGATAAGCCCTGCGTAGAGATGAAAGATATCTCCTGACAATAAAGTGCCGCGACAAGCATCAGAAAAAGAGTACAAAAAAATCGTGCCGGTTGCGAAAACAACCGGCACGATCCATATCGAACCTGCGAGCTACCGGGTATTCCACCCTTACGTACAATACACCAGAATACAAGCAGGACCAAAATCACTCACGGGGGCCTTTACCAGCGCCGCCTTCTCTGCCCGCCACCCTCATTTCGGGGACGCGCTTCATTTACATTGAGCGCACGCCCATCCAGCTCTGTTCCGTTCAACGCGGCAATAGCTGCCTTTGCTTCTTCGTCATTCGTCATTGTTACAAAACCGAATCCGCGTGGACGCCCTGTTTCCCGGTCAGTCGGGAGAGCTACTTCTTCAACTTCGCCAAATTCCGCAAACTTCTCCCGAACCGCCCCTTCGTCTGTCGAAAAGGACAGGTTTCCAACATAGATCTTCATGGCACCTCCAACTTGTGATCACTCCACATAGGTAAAAACCCGCGCCGTGATCACTTGATAATCAACAGTCCGGCAATACTGTCCGGACATCCGTCTTCAAATCAGGCACATCCCGGTACAAACCA
This sequence comes from uncultured bacterium, assembly GCA_965370495.1. Taxonomy (GTDB): domain Bacteria; phylum Krumholzibacteriota; class Krumholzibacteriia; order Krumholzibacteriales; family Krumholzibacteriaceae; genus Krumholzibacterium. The sequence continues at coordinate 15,396 of CBDUUV010000033.1, read as the reverse complement.
CTTGGCTGGCCGTATGAGAAGCCCCCTCTCTTTGTGCAATATATCCACACTCAATCCATTAGTCAAGAAATAGCTATCCAAAAACAATGGACGGAAAACGAGCAAAAGCCGCAGAAATCCTTTCCTGCAGCCCCTATCGAGAAAGGTTTGAGGCAATAAGCAGAAATTCTTCACACATCGGGGATCGGATAGAGTTGATGGGTGAGGCAGGGATTAAATGGGTTGCTATACGTACTGCCTTGATTGTAGGATGTTGACCGTGAGATATAAATCAGGCGTTCGTTTTGACTATTCTTTTGCCAGGGGAGTTGCGCATGTTTGCCAGAATGTTCCAGTTGCTCGTCGTACTTTTGTGTGTTGTTGCATTGGTGGGGTGCGAAGGTGACGAGGGTCCAGCGGGCCCGGCCGGTTCTGTCGGGCCGGAAGGGCCTCCGGGACCGAGCGTGATTCTTTGCATGGGAGAAATCAACGGCGTCGCGAATCCGGCGGCCGTGATTTCATCGTGGCCATCTGATGTTACCATCGCGGTGGCAGACGTCGCTACAGGCGGCATCTGGGACGTGACATTGACGGGGACCTTCCCCAGTACACAGGGCACAATACTGACAACCAACGTCGGTGGCAACGCAGCCAGGAGTATAACCGGTTACATCTGGAATTGGTCAACAACAACCATCGTGTTCCGCGTGGGTTTCTGGAATATCCTGGCCTCAGAATTCATTGACGGGGAATTTTCATTCGTCGTTCTCGCAGACGCGGAATAGAGCAGGAGCAGCCAGATTTACTTGAGGCTTTATGTATATTAGAAGGCTGGTGTTCTATCCAGAAAAAGGGTGAAGCCCATCGGGTTTCACCCTTTTTTCTTGCGGGTTGTGCTAGAAGGCCACTCCCCCGCGGAGTACGAATCCAGGCCCATATGTCATGTCAAAATCTTCGTTACCGCCGACAGGCGCGCCCGTGATCCCTGCCATAACAAGCCAGTTGAAATTACTCTCGGTGAGAATGACCAGCTCGAACGTACCGTTGATGACAAGATAGTCCGAGGGGTCGACACTATTTCCAATCGAGCCGAGTTTGCCATAACTGATCCCGAAGCCGGGCCTGAACAGGAGGTTCGACCCTTCCTGCCAGATCCAGGCCTTGATCAGAAACCCGAACTCTATCATCATGGCGGATTCATCGTAGCCGCTGAAGTTATTAACTCCAACGACAATACCTCCCGAGATCTTCGGGCCGAGTTTGTAATCAAGCCCTCCGCTGAAGCCAAAGCTCATGTCAGAATCGAAATCGCGCTCTCCGACCCAGAATGTGCCCGGGCCGATAAGCCCTGCCTGGAAATTGATGGTGGTAGATCTATCGAGGAAATCGGAAGCTGTGGCCGAAGAAACAACTGCCATCACAAACAGCAACACAAGAACAGTGACCTGTGATGAACGCAGCATTAAACCCTCCTCTGTTAATGGTCAAACTACTCACATGTTCCTAGAGATTCCTGTTAGCGAGGATATGTTTGTGGTGATGATGATGTCAAGAACAAGATTATCCGCGGGCCAGGCTGCCCTGGAGCCGACAGGCATCGCAGTTGTATTCCGGCAGAGCGGGTCAACGGAAAAAACAGGCTCCCTAAACACCTTGACACCTGTCCGGCCATCAAATAATCTGAGGACTCTCGAAGAGTGGGGTTCCTGCGGTAAAAAACGTGGTCCAATTGTTCATAAAAGGATCGCAGACTCATCTGCAGGGCGTTTTCCGGGTCACATTCACAATTGTTCGAGGAGGGAATCTTGAGACATTCGCTTATCGTCGTTCTCGTATTGCTGATCTCTGTGTCTTCCGCGATGGCCCAGCACGTGGAGAAAGGCGACAGGGAAATACAGGTAGCCGGTTTTTTCTTTGCGGTATCCGGAGCATCGATACTCAATCTGAGCGGCACTTACGGGTATTACAAGACAGAGAAGTTTGAGATCGGAGGCGGTCCGTTGATCAATTATATAAATTACGGCTCCGACAGTGAAACGACGATCGGTCTGACATTCTTCGGAAGGTACCACCTTACCGCGCGGGACCAGATCGTTCCATACCTCAGTGCCCAGTTTTATCAGTATGATATCGCGCCCGAAGGTTCGATGGGGTTTGCCGACTACTCTTTTATCCAGTGCGGCGGTGGATTCAAGTACTTCATCAGCGAGCACATAGCATACGATGTGTCGGGAAACCTCGGATTCAGCCTTGGCGGAGGAGAAGTCTGTTTCATCGCCATCGGCGGGCTATCGGCATTTTTCTAGAATAGACGGTGGCAACGTCAGTCGAAAGGTGCTTGATGACATGCGAAATGGATATGGAAACGGCATAACGGCCTGTATTTTCACGCTGGTCGCTGTCGCTATGATCACCCCGGTGAACACCTGCGCGGTGGAACTCTATCTCGAGCATAGGGTGTTGGCAGCTTCGAAGGAGATAACAGCGATCGCCTTCGGCCCCGAAAGCTGCAGAGTAGCGTACGGAACCAGAGATGGGGATGTCTTTATCTTCGATTCAGCGGCAGTTGAGGATGAAAGGGGTGGTGGCAAACCTGTTTTCAATTCCGGGGGAAAAGAGATAACAGCGATAGAGTTCAGCCCTGACGGCTCCTGCCTGGCTATTGCCGTGAAAAAGAAAGCCGTATGGCTTGTGGGGTTCGGTGAAAGCTCGCTTCATCTGGAACTGAAACGGGCAAAGGGCAGGATCGACGTTCTCGCGTTCAGCGAGGACGGGCGGTATCTCGCAGCCGGGGGCGACAGGAATGATATCTTCGTCTGGGAAATCCCGTCGGGACAGGTACGTTCGACACTCAAAGGCCATGAAGACGATGTGCTGGCTATCGCGTTTCACAGTGGAGAGAAAAGAATGATCTCTGCCGGGCTCGATAACACGATGATCATCTGGGACGCGGCCTCGATGAGTGTTCTAAGGAAGTACGAGCTCGAAGCACGGACGATGAATGGCTCGGGAATCGACGTTACCGCAGCCGAGGTTAGCGCGGACAGGCTCTTCCTTGCCGTGGCTATCGACGAGCACATGCTGAAAAAGGGCGGCCGGGGGATGATATTCAGGTATCATCTCGCATTTTTTGATATTTCAAGAGGCGTTCTGTTGAAGATGCTCGAGGAAAACAACCGGAAGATAGAAAGGTTCGCTCTCTATCCCGGCAACTGCTTCGCGGCATTCGATAACTCGACCCTGCAGACTCACACGCTGGCGCTGAGGAACATCGAGTCCGGTAGCGTTGACCTCTCGTATTCGATGAATTCGGAATGCAGGCTCCTCGAATTCTCCCCTGACGGACACTGGCTCGCCGGCGCTGCCAGGCCGGCCGACGGCGAAAAGAACGCGGGGCTGTATTTATGGAGTATCGATTACGATATGCCCGCGTCAGGATGCTTCTCGGGCAGGATAAGGCTCACATCGGACAACGAACCGTTGTTGAAGGGCACCGCTCCGAGGATTGCAGCGATAATACCCTTTTCGGTCAGCGGGACGGATGATGACCTGGGCCGGGCCGCCAGCCATTTCCTCGAAAGCACCCTGGCTGGAAATCCCTGGCTGAGGCTGGTGGAACGTTCCCGCGTCGACGAGATTTTAAAAGAACTCAAGCTCCAGCAAAGCGGATATATTGACCGGGGTTCAGCTGTCGAGGCCGGCAGGCTTTTAGGCGCAGGACTGATCATTACGGGGAATATCGACCGTGTCGGGGCCGATCTTGTCGTTTCGTCGAGAATCATAGACGTTGAGACGGGCGAAATACTGGGGACAAGACAGGTTCATTGCGCACAGTGCGGAGCCGACGACATATTCGACGCCATCGATATGTTGGCGGGAACCCTGGTGAAGAACTGAAGCGCGGGCAGCTTATCTCCTGAGAAAAAGTTTTCTGCCTTTTCTCAAACTTTCTTTTATACCAAGCCTTTTTATCGTTTCAAAGGTCCTGCTTGAAAAAACCAGATTTATTCTCTTTTTCGTGTTTCTTCTGTCGACTGTTTTTGCTGCTTTGGCAATCAGCTTTTTAAACCTGTCCCTTTCAATATGTTTGCAGAAATAATTGGCCGGGCTTTGATGATTATACAGCGCGACATTGAATCCGTCGTCAATAATTCCATTATCCAGGCAGTACTCAAATGCTTCTGTCCCCGGATATGGTGTAAAGATACTGAATATCACCGAGTCGCAATCGATTTTTTTCATTGCGTTCAAGGTATCATTGAGTGTCTCTTCCGTGTCCTGAGGAAATCCCATAATAAAAAAAGTACATAGAACCAGGCCGTGCTTTTTAATGATCTTGCATGCATCATAAGCTTCCCTGAAAGTAAATCCCTTTCTGATTTTGGACAGAATCGAATCGTTACCGGATTCGATACCCAGGTGAATTCTGTAGCATCCCGCTTCTTTCATCGCGGAAATTATCTGGTCATCCACAAGCCTGACATGGATTTCACAACTCCATTCCAATCCTGGACAATCATTTCCGATCGCCTCACACAGTCCCAGCAGATACTTTTTAGTTGAACAGAAGTTATCATCGTCAAAATGGACAGAATGCAGGCCGAGATGTTGAAGCTCTTTTATTTCGTTCACAACGTTTTCATATGATCTGAACCTGGTCTTTCTGCTCCAAATTTCCCGCGAGCCGCAGAAAAAGCAGTTGTATGGACATCCTCTGGTTGCAAAGATACTTTTAAACGCATCTTTTGGATATTTGTCATAATCCTTTAATAATTCCGGAGCATGCTTGTGGGGAAAACAAAAAGTATCAAGATTACTTTCATATTCCCGTACCGGAGTGTTAAACGGAACTCCGTTTTTTCTGATTATTAGCCCGGGAACAGTATCGAGTTCTTTCTGATTCTCCAGCGCATCAAGGAGTTCAACGATTGTGTTTTCACCTTCGCCGATAACGGAAATATCGATCTCAGGGTATTTCATCATGTCTAAACCGACCATGGAAGGGTGCGGGCCGCCAAAGACAACCAGTACCTCTGGAATGATTTTCCTGGCAAGTTCGGCTACTATCAGGGCTGATATGAAATTCTGCGATTTTGCCGTTATTCCGATGACCGATGGTTTGTACTTTTCAATCGTCAATTCGATCTCTTTCCAAACATTTCCCGAACGGATTTCAAGATTATTCAGATAGTTGTCAAATCCAGTTCCTAAAAGATATTCGTTACTCCAGCTTCCGCCGTTCGAACAAAAATCAGCATTATAGGAAAGGACATCCCAGTCCGTCTTTTCTTTGATAGTTCCGGAAAGATAACCCAGGGAAAGGGGATATCTGTCCATGGAGAAACTATCCTTGAATAATCTATAAAACGGAGGCTCGATCAGAAGTATCTTTCTGGATATTTTTCCTGTTTTATTCAATTAAACTCCCTTTTTCCGTCAGATAATTGAATGATCGAGAAATTTCGAGAACCCTGTACTCTCTATCGAATTCTGGAGTTACAACATGTGTACAGACAGGGTCTTCCGGAGAATGCATGTCCCGGATATCAGATTATAAGAATTTTGATTTTTTCTGTCAACGGCAACTTGATCGACATATTGCATTTCACAATGACGTACCGTTTAATGCTGGCGGGGGAACAGGTCAAGGGTGGCATCGCCGGATTAAATATGATATAGTACCGTTGTTTTGGATTACCCTGTTATCAGGGCCGGTTGAACCAAATAAATCTCGATTGGTGGTTTTCTGTTTTATGAGTGGAATATCAGGAATAGTCTATCTCGAAAAACGGGAAGGGATAGAAGAAACTGTCAGGCGGATGTGCGACGTACAACTGAGGCGCGGTCCTGACCGTGGCAGGGTAATTTCTAATCCCGGAGTATGTCTGGGATTCTCCTATCAGAGTTTTAAGTCCGATAGCGCTGCTGGAAGGAGCAATGTACCTGTAATTAATGGTGAACGGCTCACTGTCCTGCTCGACGGCGAACTGTTCAATGGAAAAGAGCTTGCTGGCATGCTCGAACCGGCAGGGGGAAAATCAGATATTCCTCCCGATCAGGAAATCCTCGCAAGAGCCTGGCTTGAATGGGGAACCGGCTGCGCCGCGATGATGAAGGGGTCCTTCGCCTTCGTGATCTGGGACAGAAAAACAAGAACGTTATACGCCGCCCGCGACTACTTCGGTGAAAAACCGTTTTTCTACAACCTTTCCCCCGGCGGGGAACTTACCTTTGCCTCCGAGATAAAGGGGTTGATGAGAAACGAAAGGGTCCCGCGGGATATTGACCTGGAAGCTATATATCAATTTCTTTATGAGAAAGGATTTATCGATCCCGCGACACCTCTCTCGAAAGTGAAGACTCTCCTTCCAGGGGAATGGCTCGAGTACCGGAACGGCCGAATCGTTATGGGAAAACACTGGGATGTCCCTTACTTCCCCGACAAGATCGAAGACGAGACAGAAGCGGTCGAAGGTTACAGAAAACTGATGATCAGATCGATCGAGCGCCAATTGCCGAAAGATTCTTCGAGCCCCGGGATCCTTTTCAGCGGGGGCACCGATTCGACTCTCCTGCTGGGAATGATCAAGTCCCTGACCGGGAAAAAGATAAAAACCTTTACCATAATTGACGGCATGGCCCAGGAGGAACTTCTATATTCAAGAAAACTTGCCACCAGATTCGATACCGACCATACTGAGATAAGACTGTCGCCGGAAAAGATTTCCGCGAGTCTTTCCGACCTGATATTGAGCTATGACACACCGGGCGTCGGGATATTACAAGCATTTTACGGTTCGAGGACGGCTGGCGAGCACGGCGTGAAGGTACTCTTTACAGGTTTCGGGGTGGAACCAACCCTCGAACCGTTTTGGTTCATTCCCCGCGTTCAACCTATCGAGAAAGTCCTTTCGCCGCTCCGGATCCTGCCTGAAAAGGTGAGAAAAAACCTGTACGATCTTCAACTCCGTTTCCTGGCCGGCCGGGGAAGCAGACCCGTTCGGTCTAAATTCGACAGGATCTTTCAGATTCTCTACCTCTACTCGATGTACAAACGAGGCATCTTTCGCTGGTACAGCACGGGCTTCGATCAGAAGGAGATCGGATCGTTTTTCTCACCCGGCCTCTTCAGTGAGAACTGGGAAAGCCCCGCCGATAACTACAGGAACCTTTATAAAAATTATGCCGGGACCGGGATCCATGACAGAAACTGCATGATCATGCTCAAAAGAGGGCTTACCGTCAATGCCGTCACGAAATTCGAGAGCGCCGCTGCGATGAACGGCGTGCTGCTCAGGTTCCCCTTTCTCGACCAGGACGTCACCGAGTTCGCTCTCAAGCTTTCTTACGATCTTAAATACCGCAAGGGGTACAACAAGTATGTGTTGCGGGAAAACTGTCGAAAATATGTCTCTGACGACTGCGCTGAGATCAGCAAGTATTCTTTCAAATCCCCGATGCATGGCTGGATCACAGGCGCCCTCCGGCCGGTGGTCGAAAAGGTTCTCTCGAAAGAATCGATAGAGGGAAGGGGAATATTCGACTACCCACGGATAAAAAAACTGGTCGAAGAATTCTGGAAAGGCAGCTCAGGTTTGGCCTGGGTCGATATTTGGGGGTTCGTCACACTCGAATTGTGGCTGAGGTACCATGTCGATCGTCCACCGGATGATACGGCACGGCCGGGAAATGAATTCCTCATTTAACTCTTTTACAGACGGCAGCACAGCGGTTGACGAAACATCCTCGACCCAGTATTTCCTGCTTCGATAGAAAATTCCGGGATCGTTAATGACGTGCCGTATTAATAGTGGCAACGAACAGGGTCGCCGGCCGATCACTTGACAAATACGTTTCCTGTGGATACACTTGAATGAGACTGGAAAATATCAATTATACCTGCAAAAACCAATGGCTGATTGTAAAAGAATTGTTACCGCCTGTCTTTCCTTACTAATCATAGTTCATTATGTATCATGCGAGGATAGGACAGACCCGGCAGATCCTGCATCTTTTTCTATACGCAATCCGCGAGAAAAAAGACTGCAACAGACTCCACAAAGCGATGCAGAAGCTGAGAAGATAGCGCTCTGCCTTTCTGGAGAGCTCATTGCGCCCAGCGAGTTGTACGAAAGAGTACACCATGATTTGGAATATATACGAGCGCACTATGGCTCAGAACACGAATGGCTAAACAAGATTCACTTCATCTCACCGTGGGTGCCGAGCCTGATTTGTATTAAATTTGATCTTTCTACAGGGGGTCAGGTTGCAGACGGAACATACCATGCCTGGGATAGTTTGAATGCCGCTCACGAATTGACCGAGATCAGACAATTTTTTCCAGGCAACAATAGTTGGTGGAAACTGTATTTCAGCGGGAGAAGACACCCGAAAAGACTCTCTGAAATATACAGGAATTTGCCGGGAGTTCTCATCACCGAGAAGGTCCCGGTAGTATACACTTTTTACAATCTCTTTCCCAATAGCAGCAGTTTTCGGGATGAGTTTGTGATATCGTATCTTTTTGGCAGAGGAGAGGGTGACTGCTGGGCTGGTTGTCCCTTCGGCGAATTCTGGTTTTTTATTTCTGATGGCGAAAACGTGAGCTTTGCAGGACACTGGAACCTGTTCGCATCTCCTCCGGCAGGTGAAGACTACATTCCAGCTCCCAACAATCCTGAATTGCTCGAGAAGGCCAAACGCAGCAAAGAGGATTTCTATAATTTCTGATCTATTGATAAGCAACCAATCAGATCCAGACCATGCTCTTTCGCTGAATAAACCTGTGCCCCCTGAAAACTCCGTCCTGCCGCTCGCCATTATTCATCCTGAATCGATGTACCGTTTTAATATTGGGGAGCGGCAATTGACAATGAAGGCATCACCTGTTATTTTAACTGTGAGGAAGAAATTTAATTTTTTAACAAAATGCCCCACCATAAGCCCCCGATGAGTTCTTTTATCAGGTGTGCTATAATACATAGTATAACCTGCGAATAAAGGAGGAGTTGTCATGCGCGTTTATGGTCGTTTTTTTGTCGGCGTGTTCGTTCTCTCGATCATTATATCTTTGGGGAGTTTACTTTCCGGTCGGGAATCATCAGAAATTCTGTCAAAAACCGGGGATCGCAGTATGGACAGGGTCTTTGTCCTCGATGGAAGCGGTGTCCATAATGTAGGGATGCTTCATGTCCATACCGGCAACTGGGGAATCTTCGGCTCCTATCCCAGCTCTTCATGGCCAATAAGCGCTTATCCTTCGGCCGAGTGGCCGGCGAACAGCGGGATCGAGTACCTCTATATAGGTGGATTATGGGTAGGTGCCATAAAGAACGGCTTTCCCGTGGTATCGACTGCCGCTTTCGAGATGGAATTCAGGCCGACGATCGAGCCTGTCGACAAGATATACAACAGTTACGAGAACGCGCCGGGAGGAAACCGGCTCCCGTCACCAAACGCTGATGATGATATGGATGGTATGATAGATGAAGACTGGCTGGACGGTCATGATAACGATATGGACGGTATGATAGATGAGGATTACGCTGCGATCTCCAGCCAGATGTTCAGCAGCTGGTTCACGGACGATCAACCTGAGGCTATCGCGATCTATCCGGATCACGATCCTCTGCATATCATGGTCAGGCAGGAGAGCTATCAGTGGGAAGATGAAAGGCTCGACGATTTCGTCGGGTTCAAATATACAATAACCAATATCGGGGATGAACCTCTCGAAGATATATATCTCGGATTACTGGTGGATGGAGATGCCGGACCGAGATATGAGTCCCCATGGATGGATGATGCCAGCGGCAGATGGACCGGAACGGTATGCACAGAGATGGGGCCCGCTTCGATCGACCTGGCATATATTTATGATGTTGATGGTGACGGAGGGGCCACCCCTGGATATCTTGGCGCGATGATCCTCGGACATTCTACAGACCCTTCAGGAAGCGCAGCGCCGAAAAGCGTCGGCATGACTTCGTTCCAGATCTTCTCTGGAAATCAGCCATTTGAAAATGGTGGAGATCCGACAAATGATTTTCAACGTTACGAGCTTATGTCCGCTGGGCAGTTTGACCACAATGTCGATATTCCGAACGATTACAGAATGCTTCTGAGTACAGGCGGATTCGAGGAGCTGCTTCCGGGTCAATCACTCATATTCTATGCGGGGCTGGTTGCAGGTGAAGGGCTGGATGGTATGATAGAAAACGCCGCCCTGGCTCAGGCATTTTTTGACGGAGAGTGGTTCGATCTTGACAACGATCCGATGACGGGGATTGACAAGCGGGAAACCCCGGTATATGGCCCGGCGACCGGCGTCATTATCGACATCTGCCGAATCCAGTTGATGGAGCCTGTAGATATTCCGCATGGTGAGATGCTATGGATCAACGGCGACTGTGAAAAAGAGCAGGAATTCAAGTCTGTATGCGGTTATTCTGAGGCTGACAGCCTTCTTTTCCGCACCGGCGTGGCGGGCAGGGAGGCGCAGGTCCACTGGCTCGCCGAGAGGCCGGAACCGTTACTCGACCTTCTCGATATTCGTCCGGGCTCATGCCCCAACCCGTTCAATGTCAAACTCTTTGAATATACAGAGAACAGAGGGAAAAGAATGGGTGGCATGCTGCCGGCAGCTCTCCTCGGAAGTGAGGATTTTGATGTCCGACTGGTTGACCCATCATCAGTCAGGCTTGAGGGAGTCATACCTGTTTTCAGGAAGAGTTGCGGATACGAAGATCTGTCGCAACCGGTCGTAGAAAAAACCGGATGTGAATGCACGACGGAAGGCCCGGATGGTTATGAAGACATGATCTTCCATTTCAGGAGTATTGAAATAGCTGAAGCTTTGGCAGAGGATGGTATCCCGCAACCAGGCGAGGAACGGATGCTGACCCTTACCGGGCAACTTGCTGACGGCACTCCTTTCAGTTTCACCGATTGCCTGCGGTTTGTCGGACGCCGCATCAGGCCTGGTGGTATCTCTGATAAACCTGTACTCAGGCCAGCTTTGCCGAATCCTTTCAATCCGGTTACCCGTATATCATTCTACCTCCCTGAAAAGCAGCATATCCAGCTTGAGGTATTTGATGTATCGGGTCGACTGGTCAATCGGCTTGCCAATGGAGTATATCCGTCAGGTGAAACAGTGATCGAATGGAAGGCAACCGGGATCAGCAGCGGTATATATTTCTATCGTCTCAAAACTGACGATTATACAGAGACGAAAAAAGTCGTTCTGATGAGATAATTGTTCAGCATCTGCTGATCGTGGTCGATGACATGCCATTATAACGCGTTAAGAAAACGGTTCCCGGCAACAAGGTGACGGGAACCGTTTTTTCCGTGGCGACGCGCACGCTTTACTAAAAACACTCGTGCTGATAGTGCTCGCCAATGTACGCGAAATCACTAAGATTACAATTAAACTTATTGGATGGAATAAATGGAAGTAGCAGGTGACGTACTGTTCTATGTACGCAGACTTGTAACCCGGTTATCCAAAGCGAGTTTTACCGCTTTCAGCGCACTTTCACGATCTTTCGCTTCAGGGAGAATGATCCCAGGTTCAGCTTGCAGAAATAGACACCCGCGGGAACATCCCTCCCCCTGGGATCCTTGCCATCCCAGACGAAGCGGTTACTGCCTTCGCGAATCGGTCCGGAGAAAATGTCACAAACCTTCCGGCCAGCTACATCGAATATCATCAGCTCCGCATTACTGCCCGCAGTAAATGAAAAGCTGATCTCCGTCCGGGTGGTGAATGGGTTCGGGGTGTTTGAGAGAAAAATGGCGCTCGGTATCGGATCGTTTGCCTGTGTAATATTTACCTCAATAACATCGACCAGCTCGAGTATATCCAAACGTGCGTATAGATCCGATCGGTCGGTCGAGAAACTCCCGTGCTTCATGAAGTGATCGTTGTAGTAACTCACCCAGGTGCTTTTCCCATGTATGGGGTCTACGATCTCCATAGAACCCATATTGATACTTTCCCCGCACACCAGGCACTCGTAGGTCCCGTAGGTGAGGTGGTGGATAATATATGTATGGTCTGGCAGAGGGCCGACCGGGAGCCCTTCTATGACCTCGTGCAGAAAATAGGCGAGGTCGGGGCCATCCTTTACCCCATCGCCATCTGTATCGGGATTATTCGTCAGGAAATACAGCTGCTCTTCCTCGGCGTCCGTGAGTCCGTCACTATCACTGTCCCCCCCTATGAGCAGCTGGTGGCTGTGGCCTGAGCCGAAAACGAGCGTTGAAACAACGGATGGTAAAACGCGGTTGGCGGGGTGGACGTCGCCCTCATATACCAGGCCACCATGAGCCATATAATGCAGGGTGATGTATGGCAGCTCCAGTGAGAGATTCTCGAGCGGGTTCACCACCTCGACCCAGCCCATGTTCATGACGCAACCACACCTGGTACAGGTCTCGGTTCCCCTCAGCATGTGCTCGATAAGGTAGGGACCATCGCTGCGTGGTTCCCGGGGAAGGGCGCCAAGCGCTGCAGTGAGCTCCTCGACAACCTGGAAGCCGTCCTCGACCGAATCACTGTCCGTATCAGAAAGGAGAGGATCTGTCGACAGAAGCGGTTCTTCGTTGTTTTCGAGGCGGTCTGAATCCTCATCCTCATAGATGTATCCGTCGATGATGTGGGATGGATCGTACGGAAAAAGGATCTCCTTTACCTTTGCGATGTCGACCCTCCCATCGTGTATACTGCCGTCGTAGGCCAGGCCGCCGTGTTCGAGATAGTGAAGCCCGATGTAAGGGATATCGACTTCCCGATTTCTCACCGGATGAATTATACGGATAAAGCCCATGTCTATCCATTCACCGCAGACGGCACACTGCTCGACACCATCCATCTGCCACTCCTCGACATAGGGACCGTCCGGTATCGGTGTTCGGGGGAGGGCGCCAATGAGCGCATAGAGTACGAGGCTCTCATCAATACCATCCAGTATTCCGTTGGCGTCCGTGTCGCTTATTGTCGGGCTTCTGCCCAGCAGAATTTCTTCCACGTATGACAACCCATCTCCATCCTGGTCGTCGGGTGAACCGAGTACATGGGGATCAATATCCAGCGTCCCTGCGAATCCCGGCAGGAAGGCGAGAGCTGCAAGAGAGGCTGCCCAGGGAAGTGCCCTGTGAAACGCGTGATACCATGTGTTTTTCTGATTTGATGCGAGCCATTCCAGCATTGTCCCTTCCGGCCCCACACCACCGAACGAATGAACACACTCACGGTAAATGCCCTGGTACTCGCGCAGGAGGGACCGGGTAGCTTGACAGCCGGGACAGGCCCAGTGGAAAAGAATGCGCTGATCGCCCTGATCCAGCCCGTTCGGCACGTACGGTTTCCTGATAAACTGTTCAACGCAGCATGAGGGATATCCGAAAAACCACCCTTCGAGCTTTGCCACGGAAGGTGTCGCTTTGAGTCGTTTCCCTTCGAATTTCGAACGATAAGTTTCGACGTACCGTGCATTCATGGAGAATACAGAGCGAGGCACACCCTTCCCCAGAAGAGTGTATCTCCTGACAGGTTTGACTTCGAGTCCGAGCCGGTTCAGGGTGGAAATATGAGCTGGTGAGAGTTCTCCCTCCCAGCGGCTGAGCGGCTTCAGGTGATATCGTGTGAGCAAAGCAAGGTAGGCGAGTTCAAACGGGAGCTGTTTGATATCCAGTGTGTTGCCCATGTTCTTCCTCCTCGAATCCAGAACCCCGACACCGTCCCTGAGCAGGGCATGCGGCACAGATGAAATCAGAACCTGCCCGGATTGTATTTATGATATGCCTGTTATTCTCACCGTCTATGTTTTCCCTTACATTTTAAAGATAGTCATAATTCAGGCGGTGTCAATCCACCAGCTTCTTCAAAATCAGTGTGCGACCATTCCTTTCAATTCCGAAAGGGACGATTGCAGATGCTCTTTGCACTCCGCATCATCCTCTTTCCGGATAACAGCCTTGAGGTCCTCTATGGCGGCGGTATATTCCGCTTCGGCCAGCACGCGGGCGGCGACTGCCCTGACATCGGGGGATGAATCCCGTATCATACCGGCCGCCCATCTGAAACCGTTGCGGTAGCGTTTCTCCCTTAGCTCCTGTAGCGCCTCGATCCTTATATTGGGATCATCATCGAAGAGCTTCCAGAAAAGCTTCGTCTCAAGCTCGTCGCTGTGCATTATCTCGGCTTCCCCGAGCCCCGGTCTCGTGACATTCGCCGTATAGCCGACGAGTTCCCTGCGGGCGACCCACCGGACCATGCGCGGCACCATCCACCTCATGCCAGTCGTCGATTCCGGGTGGCCTGCGCAGGCGAATATCCTTCCTTGCCCTGCTTCCTCACAGATCAGAAACGATTTGCCCGGCGTGATTCCTTGCGGAGCATTACCAGTATGATAAACATCACTGTTGTTGACGGCGAGCTCATCGAAGGCAATATTCTCGACTCCGGTCGACGGAACGAATACTGGACCATCGTGGTACTGGATATACCCGTACCGGTACTCCTTCATCTCGGGAAAGATCTTCAAGCCCTTTTCAGTGAACGATACCTCGACAAGAGCGCTGCCACGCTTGTCGTGCTCCCTGTCTACCGTGTCGGCCCCGATCAGATCGAGACATGGATAATTCTTCGAGCTGGACACGAGATAACCACCCGCACAGATGCCGACGAGCCCCTTTCCGCTTTTCAGTACGAATCTCCGGATCTTCCCGTGCGAGCCGCTGCCCAGGCTGTTGTTCTGCCTGCTGCCGCTCCCTCCGGGAAAGATTATCACATCAAACTCATCGAGCTTCCCCATATAGATATCGGTGGGACCTATCAGAGAGGGCACGATCCCATCGTCGATTCTGAGGGCCTCGAACGTCTCGATCACGCAGGCCGGGCTGGCTCCGTCGCCGTTGTATACCCCAACCCTTATCGGCGACCACTGTTCGTCCTCGACGGGCAGGGCCTGTCTTTCTTCCAGCCCTGTCGCTGCCGTCCCGGCAAGAATGACAAAACTGAGAACCACTATGCTCTTCATCAGATTTGTTTTCATCGTTTCACCATACCCTTGAATGTTATGTGCCGGTCGCTTACCGATTTCGAGTGTCCTGCGTGGGCGAGGACATGGCATCGCTTCCCGGATGATAGCATAATAATCCTTAATTATGACCGGAATCTTTTGGCGCTGCTATTTCCTGCACTACGCGCTCCTGCACACTTCTCGTTTCTTCAAAACCGGATGTTCTTCTTCTGGTCATGGAAAGGTCTGCCTTCCAATAGCCAAATCCGCTTCGAGGACAACTTGGGATTAAATTTTTCCGTTTGGAAACCGAGGAATGTCGGATTATCCTCTCCAACTTTCATTTGGTTAACAGAAAATCCTCACATATTTGGGACCGGATGAA
>CBDUUV010000032.1:0-23371 GCA_965370495.1 uncultured bacterium | reverse complement strand
AGACATGTTTCCATCCTGGACAACGGGGACCTGCGGACGTGGGTCCATCGTATCGTCTGGATCGGGACCAGTGTTGGTATCGGTGGTTACGCTGACCTGAGAATACCCTGGAACTCGGCCGCTTCTACTCTGAGTGTCGATGTTCTGAGGACATGGATGGACGACAAATGGTGGCCGGATATGTCAGGAGTGAGCCCTGTAGCCGTTGTCGAGACGCTGCCTTTCGCGCTGGCCCTGGCCGACGATTATACAAACATGCGGGAAACGATGCTGTTGCACGAAGGGGTCGAGATCCCGTGCATCATGGAGACACTCTACGAGATCACGGAAAAGGCGGGAGCAGAAGGGGGAGCAGACGGCCTCTGGATTTTCGCGCAAGACGACCCCGCTGTCCTGGTTGAGTTCACTCTCAGCCTTCCCGCCGGCGAAGTTCCAGCTTTCAGCTCCGGGAACGGTGCTCCTGAACCGGAGATCAGTGGTAGTAACGGCCGGATGAGGGAGTACACCTGGAAGATGGATAATCCAGGCCGCCTGGGATCGCCTCGCATCTCGAATCCTTCAGCCTGTGCCCCGTACGTGGTATGGTCGACATGGAAGGACTGGAATGCTCTTGGGGACAGGATTATATCGAGCTTCGATAAAGCCGCCGTGCTCAGTGACGCGATTGCCGATACCCTTGCCGCGCGCGTAAGACATGAACCGAGCCAGGCGTCGAAGGCCGTACGGATTGCCGGGCTTATAAATGAGTACACACGATGCATTCACTACGATTCGCGGTTCTGGATCTTTTCTCCACGGCCCGCGGTAAGAACATATAAGACCGCATACGGTCACGGCCTGGACAGGGCCGTGTTTGCGGCGGCGCTGTTTCGTGAAAGCGGGCTGAACGCGGAACCCGTTTACAGGTCCTCTGGCCTTTCCGGAATCGATCCGGGTATTCCCGGCCTCTCACGCTTCGAAGGGATCGGTGTTTTTGTCAGTGGCGTGGGAGTGCAGGCGATCTACGACCCGGTGGATGGAACACTGACCAACGGTTCCCGCCCGTTTTACGGGCGGGTTGTATGGAAGCCGGCGTCAGGAACTTCTCCGGGGATGTATCCAGCCCCATATGGCCCGGAAGGTATCTGCAGGTTCGAGCTGATCCTGACACTGGAACCGGATGGGAAAGGTGGCTGGTTCGGAAGAGGGTTCGTTGACGCGGATGGAATATTTTGCCCCTATGACGAAATGGCGGGATTACGCGGGGAAGCGATTGCAATCATAAAAAGTATTGCGGGGTCTGTGCTTCAGGGAGCGAGTGTAGACAACTACAACCTGGAGTTTTTCCATAGACGCCGGGTTACGGCCGGGTTCGACCTGGCATTAGAGGGTATTGAGGCCGATGATCGAGGCCGTACGCGTATCATGGCTGGAGATCCGACTGGAGGTATTATGGCCAGTCTGCCTTCGGATCTGCGTATGTATCATGAACACCGGGGAACACCGGTAATCCTTCCGGGAAAGATGGCGCAACGGGTTCGGCTGCGATTGAAAGCCGGAGAACGTGAGATCATTTTTCTGCCTGAAGCACGCGGGATCGAAAATGAAGCGGGGGCTTTTGCTCTCAGAGTCGAGAGGGAAGATGGATGGATAGTGATCGACCGCGAGTTGACACTCGGGATTCCGGTCGTTCAACCCGGGATGTGGCCAGCTCTTCGCGCCCTGCTGCTCGAGGAGCTTGATTCAGAAAACAGGACTATTCTGATGAAGTAGATAATCATTCGAGTTTGGAAATACCATCCTGAAGGATTATCCGGGCATCGGCGATCACGCATCTCGAGCCGCTGCATATTACAGGGTTGAGATCGATCGATTCGATATACGGCTTGAGTTTCATGGCGAGATTTGAAAAACCGATAAGCATGGAGGCAAGGCTTTCCATGTCCACGGGTTGAGATCCGCGGAACCCTTCGATGAGCTTGTGCCCCTTTATGTCGGACACCATCGAAACAACATCTTTTTCTTTCAGCGGAGCCATTCTTATCGCCGTGTCCTTGTATATTTCGACACCTACGCCGCCGATGCCCATTAGTATCACGGGGCCGAACTGGGCGTCGTTTTTTGCCCCGATTATAAGCTCGGTACCGCTCAGCATCTTTGCGACTACCATTCCCTTGAACCTGTTCATTCTGCTGAAACGATCGAATGCCTCCTTGAGGCTGTCATCATTATCCAGGCCGAGAGCTACTCCGCCGACATCGGATTTGTGAAGGATTTCGGGTGAGACAACTTTGGCAACTACAGGATAACCGTATTTTCCGGCGAACGCGATCGCATCCGCGGCGGTTTCCGCGAATGTATATTCCGGTACATCCAGCCCGGCAAGTTTTAATATACTCAACGCGTCAGGTTCGAGGACCCATCCATTGCTTTTCGATTTTTCAAGGATCGATACGATTTTTTTGTCTATCATCTAGTACACCTTTTCATGGCCTCGACCATAAGTACAGCTCCGTCTATCGAATGTGCCACCGGCACGTTGTTGAGCTGAAAACCCTCTATTATCATCTTGTACTTATCCACATGGGGGACGTAGGCGATTATCGGTTTGCCTTCTTCCTGGTAGATCTGGCCGAGCCTTGCTCCGACATCGGACGTAACTTCGGGGATATAAGGCAGAAGAAGCATCAGCACGCAGTCCAGATCGTCAAGCCTGCTGAGTTGGCGGGCTGCGGCGATGAAGTCATCGTCCCGCGCGCTCCCCGTCAGGTCCAGCGGGTTGTCGAGTGAGGCTATCAGCTGAATGCTGCCGGACAGTTTTCCCCGGATCCTTTCCTGGGCCCCGTCAGAAAGAGTTGGAACTTCCAGTCCTGACCTGATGCATCGGTCAACTGCTATAGCACCGTGGCCTCCACTCGCTGTTATGATTCCCACGCGGCCTTTGATCGAAGTCGGGTAACAGCTGAGTGATTCGCAGAAAGAGACCATCTCGTATTCATCGGCAGCTTCGACTATTCCAAACTGTTTCATCACGGAGTTGAATACCGCGTAGTCGCCCGCGATCGCTGCCGTATGGCTTGCCACTGCCCGCGTACCCGCCTCACTTTTTCCGGCTTTCATAACGATCACGGGCTTGGGGCACCGGTTGGCGGCAAGAGCAAATTCTCTGCCCGAACCCGGGCTGAATCCCTCTATATAGAAAGCTATTACATCGGTCATTTCATCTCTCGCGAAGAACTTCAGAAGGTCGAGCTCGTCGACGGCCGCCTTGTTGCCGATACTTATCGCTCTTGAAAGACCGATGCCCTGGCTTGCGAACTTAACCATCTGGTCGACCAGTATGCCTCCGCTCTGGCTGACTATGGCAATGTTTCCATTTCCCGGGCGAACCATCCTCTCGCTTGGCAGGAAAAAGGAATCTACGTAGGAAGGTGAGTATATTCCAAGGCAGTTCGGGCCGATGATCGGGAAATCGGCTTCGCCTGCGATTTTCAGCAATTTGTCTGTGAGGTCGCTGCGTCCGGTTTCCGCGAAACCGCCAGAGATAACAGCCGCTCCTCCGATCCATTTCTCGACGCATTCCTCGAGGACGGAGGGTACATGTTCCGCGCGCACGGCGATGACCGCCAGATCTATTTTCTCCGGGATATCGCCTATCTTCCTGTATACTTTCTGTTTGTAGTATTCTCCACCCTTCGGGTTGACGGCATAGACCTTTACAGGATATCTGAAATAGTTCTTGTTGTATATGACGTTGGCAGGGTGTCTCTCGTTGTTCTGAGATACGCCGATAACAGCCATCGTCTCTGGTTCGAAAATGGTCCGGAAATCCAATCTTTCCTCCCGTGAAAAAAGCAGGTACTTACCCGCGTCATCCTGCAATACATCGTCGCGCGTGTCAAGGGCGGAAGCGGAAGGGAAATATGATGCGTGAAGCCAGGTCTTCGCCCGGAAACATATTTGAATTTGTTTTCCGGTTTATTGATATTGAAGAGTCGTCATAGCTGTGGTACAATGCTCCAGGCAGATCGTTTCGGATACCGGGATATGACAGCTATGAAAATTGTCATAGAAACTGCTGTGATCAAAAGAGCTGCAAAACATCTCTGGTGTGATGGCGCCAGGTGGGCTTTCTGCTCGGTAATATTCTCAGCCTACGCCGTGTCGCTCATTATCGCCGGTTTTGTTTTGCCGCATTTCGATTCGGTACGCTATGACCCCTTCGGATTCAATCAATTAAGCTCTATAGGCGCAAGATATGTTGTCATCATATTGTGTGTCATTATCTTGTCCTTTCTTTTATTCAGAAAGTTCGATCACCAGGTGGGCGTTCTGGTTGGAAGAGTCCAGAAAGCCTTTTTCTCAAAGACAATATATATAATCGTTTTCGGGCTATTATGCGTTACGGTTTTTCTTCTGTTGAGAAACAATTTTATCAACTATGACGGCCTGGCCTTTACAGAGAAATTCCACAGGGATGTAGCAGTTAATGGAGCCCATGTGACACATGATGAGATGTGGGAACTATACGTGCATTCCCGTTTCTGGTACTACACGAATCGTTTTTTTGGATGGAGCGTCACATTTTCTTACCAGGTGTTGTCATCGATAGCGGGAGGGGTATTTATCTTCTTTCTTCTTCGATTCTGCCGGAGACTCCTGCCGTTGAATCCGCTGGGGCTGTTCCTCATAATCGTGAGCGGCGGGTATATGCAGATCTTTTTCGGTGATGTGGAGAATTATACATTAACGGCAGTGTTTATCCTTTTGTACTTTTGTTTTTCACTTGCCTGTATCAGGGGCAAGCGGCACATAGCCCTGCCATCATCGATACTTGCGGTTGCCATGACATTCCACCTTCTCGCCGGGTTTTTATTGCCTTCCCTGATATTTCTCTACTGGCTCGAGTTGAAAAAACGTCGTTACAGGGAGATGTGGTCCGGCATTGCGAGCTTTGTACTTATTGTTGGTCTTACCTTGTTGTTTTTCCACTTCAATCATCTTCCGATCAGAGATCTTTTCTGGCAAAGCCATGCTTTTGGCCATGGAGGCCATATATTCCGCATGTTTGCCAGGCCGTCGGTTTATTACTATCTGAAGATTATCAATCTGTTGTTTCTCCTGGTTCCAGCCCTGATCCTTATCGTTCCCCTGCTCCTGTTCGGCTTGATAAAGTGGGACAATTTCAATATTTACCTGGCGATCGCGTGCGTATTCATGATGGGGTATATATTTGTCTGGGAAGCCAGGCTGGGCGTCTACAATGACTGGAATATGTTCGCGAATGTATCTATCCCTTTCTCGATATTTACCGGATACAATGTACTGAAGAGCGAAAGGATGAAAGGAAAAACGAAGATACTGGTTTCACTTGTCCTGCTGTTTATCATCCATTCATACACATGGATTGTTTCAAACCATTTTCCGGGATTATAGAATAAGGCTGATATCTGCTGCATAAGCAAACGGATATCAGGGGGGAGGAACGTTATATCTGACCGAAAAATGAGGGTGTTTGACGAAAATGATAAAAAGTGGTAGTTTCCTGTCAGACAATAAAAGTTCAACTGTTGGAATAGAAGTTACAAAGATGTTTTCAAGAGTGAGTATGGAATGTAGTTGTAAAGGCGCTTTGAGTAGAGAAGTGAATAATGGTTAAGCGATCTCTGCGTAAAGGGCTATTCATATCTGCCGGTGTTCTGTTAGTCGGGCTGGCCACTGCGGGTATTTTCCTTCCGCTGTTGCCGACCACGCCTTTTCTGCTATTGGCGGCTGCCTGTTTTATTCGGAGCTCGGACAGACTCTATCGGTGGCTTGTCACGCACAAATGGTTTGGTCCTTACATCAGGAACTACCGGGAACATAAGGCAATTACAAGGCGTGCCAAAGTTGTGATCCTCCTGCTGCTCTGGGGTACTCTTGGTTATACGGCTATAGGGGTAATCAGCGTCCTGGTTGTACGCGTTCTGTTATTGTTGGTTGGGGTGGGAGTCACGCTGCACGTGCTGAGTCTGAAGACGCTGACTTCGGAAATGTTGTCCGAGAAGTGCGGAACAAAAGATGTTTAAAGGGGACAAGCGGGTGAACCACGCCCCCCCCTATCAGGATTTAAAAAGAAAAGAAAAAGACAAAGTGAAGAAACTGTATGTTGCTGCGTTTGCGATAATGTTTTTGTGTGTTGCGTGTATTACAATCCAGTCAGAGGAGGCCAGGAAAACCGAAAATCTTTTAGCAGGGGCACCATACAGTGATAGCGGAATGGGCAAAAGAAAGCTTGTTGACGAGAATTACTTGTTAATGATGCAGGTAGCGTTGCAACCAGGGCAAATGGTTCCCCGGCACAATGCGAATTCCAATGTACATATCATCATCCTGGACGGTGAAGTAGTTATCAATATGTCCGGAAAGGATATTACTGCAAAGAAAGGCGACCTCGTTCCGGTCGCCTTCAAAACATTGATGAATATTGAAAACAAGTCCCAATCAAATGCTACATTCGTAATTATCAAGACACCCAAACCCGGGCAGATGGGCAAAGACGGGGTGCCATATGGAGAAATGAAATCCAAACCAGTCGCTGTACCCGATAAGGAATAGCGTACCGGGACGCGCTATTCCTTGCACGCGTGCACGGCGTTCCGTGGTCAAGAACCATCGATGCGATAGAGAGTTTATGTTGTTTTAACAAATGAAATCATTGGAATGAGAGGACTGTATGCGGACCATAGGTTTTCCCCGAATGCATAAAGAACCTGGTGAGGTACGGGATTTTTTCCCTGATCTGATGCACAGCCTGGCCCCGGCAGCCGGAGGAATCGTGATCGAGGAAGGAAGTGGCTCCGGAATCGGCATAGAATCCCGGCAGTATATCGAGGGGCACAGCAACATCCGTATTGGCAGCAATCAGGACTGCTATGACCAGGATATTGTTGTTCAGGTTCGCTCACCGGAAGACGATGAGCTGGTTCGGATGAAGTCTGGCACCATCCTTTTTTCCATGCTGCATTATTCCACACATCCAGGGCGCATACAGTTGCTGTCGGAGCTGGGCCATCGTCCGATCTCCATGGACAGTGTGGTGGGTGATGATGGCTTGCGGATAATCGAGAACCTGCGAGGAACGAGTTGGAATGCCGTGTGGGCAGGATTTCGCGCGTTGAAAAAAACTTACCCGGCCTTTGCTGACAAAGGTCGAAAGCCTGTTGAGGTGGTTGTCGTGGGTGCTGGACCGGTGGGGCGCTTTGTTGCTGAGGCTGCTACCAAATACGGTGATGTGAACCTGAACAAAGAGTTCCTCAGGCGTGGCGTCCCCGGCGTAATTGTACATCTCATCGGCCGCAACATGACTCAGGATGAGACTGCGTTGAAAGCTTTGCTTCAACGGGCAGATATGCTTGTAGATGCAACCTCCCGTAGTGATCCTGCCCGGCACATCATCGCCAACCATCTGGTCGGTATCTTGCCGAAGCACGCTGTGGTTCTGGATGCCACAGTCGATCCCTACATCGTTGATATTAACCCGATTCAGGTAAAAGCTATCGAAGGCATTCCTACTGGTAACCTGGACCAGTACGAGTTCCCTGCCGACGACCCGGCGTACGATCGGCTTCCGAAAGGCGTCAGCAGCGATTACCGCCGGATGGCCGTGAGCTGCTATTCCTGGCCCGGAATAAAACCGAAGCAGTGCATGGAGATCTATGGACGTCAAATGCTGGGATTGTTAAAGATACTTCTGGATCAGCCCTACGAGAAGCTTTCCCTGGAGAACCACAACATCTTGATGCGAGCGCTTTATCGTGGAACATTGGAGTATTACCGTCATCACCAAAGAGGCTAAGCTCCGTATGTTCACAGAATGGCGACTTGATCTTCGGCTACCGGTCATTGATCAACGCAGGCTTTACTTGAAAGGGCGCATACATATTACTCAGGACAATCAGGATTTTTGTAATTTTTCTGATTCGGTTTTCGTGAAAGCGAGAGCGCGGGCAGGATATGAATAGCGATACAATTTTTAGAATCATCTTCTTCGCACTGTTCGCCTGCAGCATTTTCATCAGGGGATACTATGGCCGAAAGGTTAAACAAGCAGGTGAAAGATGTATCTCAATGGATAAGGAAGCAAAAAAACGGGAGGGCGGATCAGGTATAATATTACGGATTGTTGTGGTGTTTCTGTTTGCGGCGATGATTATTTATTCGATAAATCCTGTATGGGCGATGCTGTTCGCGCTGCCATTTCCAGTATGGTTACGCTGGATCGGAGTGGGTCTGGGATTGCTGAGCTTTCCCTTGATGATCTGGGTACACCGGACTCTCGGCAAGTACTGGTCAAAAAGCCTGGAACTGAGAAAAGAACATATTTTAATAACATGTGGACCCTACCATTGGATCAGGCATCCAATGTATGCGGTGCTTTCATTATTTATGATTGCTATTGCTCTTGTTTCAGCTAGCCTGCCGATTGTGGTGTTGACTATTTCGGTAATCATTATTCTTTATGCTCGTACTGTCAAAGAAGAGCAAATGATGATAGACCGATTTGGCGAAGAGTACCTTGCTTACATGAAGCGCACCGGCCGGTTGCTTCCTGGCTTAATTCGCTGAATCGGAGTAGACCTGACGGCAAATACCACAGTTTTTACAGAGACACTTCCTATCTCAGGAGGATCAATTTTCTGGCTTCGATCTGGCCTTCCGCCAGGAACTTGCAGAAGTAGATGCCGCTCGACAGCTGTTTTCCCTTGTCGTTTCTGCCATCCCAGCTGATCGTGTGGATCCCTTCTTCGGTTGTTTCCCCTGAAAGCAGAGTCCTGACGCGCCGCCCTGACACATCGTAGACTACCAGCGTGACCCTGGTCTTTTTCCGCAGAGAAAATTCAATCGTAGTCGTCGGATTGAACGGGTTGGGATAAGAACCCCTGAGCATCGTTTTAAAAGGTGGCTCCGGCGTGTCGTCACCAACTGTAAATGCCGGTATTCCAGCTAGCCTGAGGTCTCGGCACTCGATCCCCTGATCATCAACGGTGACTACTTCCATGAGGTAGAGTCCGCCGCTGAATGGTGTTGTATCCCAGTGAAGAACATCGATGATACCATTGCCGTGCGCGACGCCTGCGTCTGCCAGTATCCATCCCGCCCTGGAGGCAGCTGTCTGTACCGGCCATCCCACCTGCATGGATGTTCCCGCGTCGTCCGGTGGGGAGACCTTGATATAGCCGCAGACCCATCCGTCTCCGCCTTGGCCGTTCAGGTCATATCCGCTGGTAGTAGGTTGCCCCGCGTCGTTTTCTCCAACATCATATTCGTTATCGGCAGTGCTGCCGCCTCCCCACGGGTCCATGAAATCAAGTTTGTTTTCAGTCACGCCGAAAGGGAAGATTGGACCGAGCACTTCGTAATATGTTGTTGTCACTGAGCCCAGGGTAACAACATGTCCAATCGTATCGCCGGCCGCTGTCGTGTCCTGAATCAGAAGAAGGACATCCTCGCTGTCAGATTCGAACTCACGGAACATCTCTCCCATATCCGTATCGTCCTCTACATCACAATGTTCGACTGTCCAGCCGGATTTGCCATGGTTCTTGAGATACTTTTCTATCCCTGAGACCATTTCATCCGGATTGGTTCCGTTTTCATCGGTTCCCATAGCGTCCCCGAGTTCACGTGCCATGTCTTCGTCGCTTTGTTCCGGTTTGTTCTCGTCACCCTTGGGGTTATCAAGGTCGGGGTGTCCATTGTCAGCGAAGTATTTCAGGCATGATGCGGCTGCTGTAGGAGCGCAAGAGGTCGAATCATGGTCAGTTCCCAGTCCGAGCTGGTCGATCTCCGTCAGGTCCCTGTGGTATTCGAAAGAAAGAGGGAACAACCAGAGCTCCGCTGTTCCGTCAGAAAAGAATTCATCATCGACAGTATAGAAAATATCGAAAAATGAATCGACCTGGAAATATCCGACGGAATCGGTTTCGAAGTTGTGGAAACTCGGAATAGGAGGGGTCGGATCCACAAATACAGTTACTGTATCACACAGGATTCCGAGTTGTGGCACAAGCAGTGAAACCTCGAACTCCACACATTGCCCTTCGAACGGTTCTGAGCCGGGTTCAAAATAGCCGACAAGACCATCGCCGGGGCCCAGAGGATAGATCGTTGAATATGCCTGCCCCGATCCATCCGAATCGATCCAGAAAACCGTGAACGGGTCCGTATCGCCGCAGTGCCTGTAAGCAAATGTAGCTTCGAGTACTTCGATGTTTCTGGAGCCGGAAACCGATGCGGATAATCGAATGGTCCCCGGCATAGGCCCACTCTCCTGAAGAAGAGCTACATCCGACATATAGGCAGTCGGGATATGCAGGTGCGCTTCAGGTTCGTAGTAGGGGCGAACTTCTTCTTCCCACCAGTAGAGAAATCCCGCGGGAGTGCCATCCTTCCTGTACAAAGGAACTTCAGTGCCGTAGAAGGGGTCGAATATGTAATTTTCAAAATATGGGGGCCACTGGTCGATAGTGCTTGAAATGCGCAGAGGATCGTAGTTGCTAATCGTGTCACCGGGGAGTTCGTCGATTTCTATCTCGATAAATATGTCGAAAAAACTTTCAGCAGGAAAATCAGCTCCCGGATTGATACTTCTTACAGATCCGGTTGATGGCACATCATCGTTGAGCCTAATCGTTATGCCCGGGCCCCTCAGATCCATAGCTGTCAGTTCAACGTCTATAAGTTGAAGATCTGGCTCGATCGGATCGGGATAAGGGTCGGAGAACTCGATATAACTGCTGCCGAAGCAGAAAATCAGTTTTTCTCCTCCCCATTCTTCTAAAAAGATCAGAACCCTTACTTCCCTGCCGATCTTTTCTTCGTTGGGATATGTGGCGTCGCTGTTTGTCGGGATCGATAGAATGAACATGAATAACAAAACGGCAACAGGCAGCCTTGACAAGCGCTTGCAGTTCATCATGGTGGTTCACCTCCAGGCAATATGGCGGAAATGCGGTGGCGAGCCCGGGGAGATGTTGATTTGTTGATATCGTCCTGTGTGGTATGTTCTTTTTCTTTTCCCCCCGAAATCCGCTCCGGCCGGTTGATTATCAGACGGGCGGAATTATACCACACAGAATACCGTTGTACAAGAAGATATCATCCGAGCCGGTAACGGTTTCCACGCTGCCGTGGGTGGGGTGGCACTCAGGGCTCACCTCCTCGTTAAAATTCCAGGAAAAATTGATTGTCAGTAAAACAATTTGCATGTAGTGTCTGCTATGGTGGTCATTTGAGCCTGACCAGGTGTATTGCGATTCTTCTGGCAAAATGATTGCCCTTCAAAAGGATGGAGCCACGGTTGTTTTGTGAAAGGAAGGAATGGTTTGAAAAAAGTAACAGTTTACCTGCTTCTCGCGTCACTGTTTTTCGGAGCATACGGTTGTAGCTGGTCTGGTACGCAGAAAGGCGCTGCGATAGGATCAATAGCGGGAGCTGCTATAGGGGCAGCCATAGGCAAGAAAGCGGGGAATACAGCGCTGGGAGCCATACTTGGAGCCACTCTTGGCGGTGCTGCCGGCATGTATATCGGAAATTACATGGACAAACAGGCAGCCGAGATCGAAGAAGATCTGGAAGGGGCAACGGTCGAGCGCGTTGGGGAAGGTATCAAGATCACTTTCGACTCGGGGATACTTTTTGATGTAAACGAAGCCACACTGCAGCCGGTGGCAAAGACCAATCTCGAAAAGCTTGCCGCGATCCTGAACAAGTACAGTGATACGAATATTCTTATCGAAGGGCATACTGATTCTTCGGGTTCCGAGGATTACAATATGGAACTTTCCCGAAGGAGGGCAGAGTCGGTAGCCGCGCAGCTTGGTGTGGCACGTGTCGATCCCGTGAGATTTACAATGATCGGATACGGTGAGATACAACCGGTCGCAAGCAACGACACGGATTGGGGCAAACAGGCGAATCGCCGCGTCGAGCTGGCTATTATGGCTAATGACAAGCTGAAGAAGATCGCTGAAAAGAAGACTTCAGAACAATGATCCCGGTTCTGCGTGAAGAGTGAAAAGCAGTGTAAATGAGAAGGAGATTCGCGATATATTAAAAAGATTGTTGTTTGCGCTGATACTGGCCCTGGCAGTCAGCGCCCATGCCGGCGTTTCGGTCAGGACCGTGGATTTTCTCCAGGAAGCCGATGTCGCGGTCAATGGAGCCGGGCCGTTCATCGTGAGAATCGATGAAAGCCATGGCAGGCTGATCGCGGTTAATACGCTGAGTTCATCCCTCTCGATAATTGATTGCGCGACAGGAACTGTGGTCAATATCCCCACAGGGGGCCGGGCTTTTCAACACCTTAAATCCGAGTGTCTGACTTTCAGCCGGAAGTCGGGAGATATCTACCTGATCGGCATCGAGTGTTTCTATATCATATACCCGCGCAAACGCTCATCAGAGACGATACAGACCGGTGTGCAGTTTGAATCGATAGCTGTTGATGAAACGACCGGTAATGTTTTTCTTGCCGGATGTGAAAGCAGGAAACTGGGATTCTACAAGGCTTCCTCGAAAAAAATGAACTGGCTGAAGTGGCTTGATACGGAAGAAACGCTGATCAATCTCAATGCCACTCCTCCACCGCCTGTCAGAAAAGTCATATCCGATGTTGCTGCCGGACAGATAATCGCCATTGATGGAATAGAACCGGCCCTGTATGTTTTCGATGGCGCAAGCGGCAGGTTGATCAGTTCGAGGCCGCTCGGCCTTGCCGGTGGAGGACGATGGCACCTCGGTGGATACAACGAAAAAAGCCGGGCGCTCTTCATCGTGACAGAGACCGATCGAAGAAAAGTAATCGAGGCGGCAAAAATCAGTGTAGATGATACCTGTGATATAGTAGTTCCTCTTCCTGGATATACGGAAGGTGTGGGTATAATCTACAACCCTGAGCGCGATGAGGTCTATATCCCCTACGACAACCATCCTTCGGTCCATGTAGCAGGTTTTGGCGATGGTGGAAGCCTCGAGGAAATCATGATACCTGCCTATGGCAACGATGCTGCTGTCATTGATCTCGAAAACGATCTGCTCTATGTGGCGAGCTGGGCTTTCAGTGAGATAGATATCATCGATCTGAAAACGCGCAGGCTGAAAAAACGTGCTACGGGCCTGGGGCTCATACCGCACATGTTTGCGATGGCGTATAATCCTGGCAACGGCCTGATCTATTTTCCCAGGGGCGCAAGCGCTGTAAATGGAACATTCGGGGCCGCGATCTGTGTTTTTGATCCAGAAAGTGAAAAGGTCAGCAAGATATACACAGGCTGGGCGCCCATAGACCTGGTCGAGATGAAAACTAGGGGATCCTTTCTCGTCTTCAATTCGGAGGACGCGTTTGCCGAGGTCTGGCCTGACGGCCGTTTCGAAACACACCGGCTTCCATATGATTATCCCGTCAATGCCGTACACAACCCTGAAGGCGGCGTCTATCTTTCATACGGCCCTCACCAGTCGTACTGGCCTGCTGTCTACATCTGGGACGCGAAGAACGGCGTGTTGACCATCGATGCCTGCGATCTCGGTTTCTACGACAGGAGGATTCCCCGGCAGGCCATTCAGATGGTGCTTGGGCGGGAGGGGACGCTGTATTTTACGCAGAACAACTGGGGAAAGGAAGAACAATTCCTCGGGATTATGAAGGATCAAATCAGGCTCTTCAACATCGGCGAACGGATAAGGCTGGAGGACGAAGTCGAAAAGGAGATCACTCAGAGAGTGCTCAGGTACGATTATGAGCCGCACCTGCTGTATCTGGTACGCGTTGGAGAAAAGGACAGCGACCCGAGTATACTGCAGGTGATCGATCCGGACAGCAGCAGGGTTGTACGGAAAGTTGAGCTTGGGTTGACAGCGACAGATCTTGTATTTGACAGTGAAAAGATATATGTCTCCAACTTCGGTTCCGGCAGCATCTCGGTTATTGACAAAATGGACTTCTCTGTTGAAGATATCGAAGCCGGGAAATCTCCATTGAAACTATGTCTTTGTGATGGAAACGTATATGCGATCGACCATCTGGGCAACAGCCTTTGGGAAGCAGGGAGAAACGGGAAAAACTGGAATCTGCCATTCAAGGGACTACCGGACAATATCTTTGAATGGAATGACAAGCTGGTGATCACGTCACACGACAGAAAATCTCTCTTTATCGTACAATTCGATCCCGCATCCCGCCGCTATGAACTGCTGCACAGGGAAGACTATCCTTTCGGAGATACAGGGGTTGATTCAGGCAACGTCTCGTTCTATATGAGGGGGCAGTTCGGCGATGCAGTTCTATCAATTACGAAGGGGCGCGTCGATTCCGAAGGAAGATTGTGGATAACCGATTTTTTGTCGGGGAAGTTGTTTATTCTTCAGCGGCAGTAGCCAGGCCTCCTGCCGGCTATTATATCCGTGGAAGCAGGTGCCCGGGCGCGATCTGCGCAATACGGCGCCCCTCGAAACAAGGGACGCCGCGGGCAGAGAATACGGATCCTGTTCAAGCAGTTATTTTTTAAGATCCCACCAGCCATACCAGCCGACATAGATAACGAATTTCTGATCAATCCAGTCGCTATCCAGGAAGCGGTTTTCCCAGATGTACTCCACTCCGATCGTGGTGCCCAGGCCTTTGGGGCTGTACGTCTCAAGAGATATTCCTATCCCGGGTTCGAATTTATTGTTCCAGTCGATTTTTTCTGTATCTACTGTATACCTTATCGTAGCATACGTGTTCAGTGTGGTGTTTTTACCCCATCGTTTCCAGTCTATACCCTGTTTGACCCATCCCCTGAGCAGAAGATTGCTGTCCAATTCTTCGGGCAGGTCCCAGCGCAGATCACCCCATGTAGAGCCGCGATACCCTTCTATCGCGTTTGCGGCTGGAGTCAGGAAAAGGCACAACGAAACAGTTAGAATGACAAAAGTAATGGAACGTCTCATGATCTATCTCCTTCCAAAGACCCTGGTATCTGTTCTTCCCCATGAAAGCTCGAACAGGTAATGTTCGAGCAGCTTGTAATCGTCTTTTATGAAATCGTGGTAATTCCTGCATGGATGCATCCTGCCGTAGTAGTTGTCTTCGCAGAAAATGAAATCCGCGTCCACACTGGTCATTGTTCCCGACTCGTCGGTCTGGAACGCCTCGGTGATATGAATGTAACGGGCGTTCGGGTATTTCGATCCGAGAGAGTATGTGTAGATGTCGCTGTCCCACCCGTTCATAATGACAGTCATTCCGTCGAATCCGTTTTCGTCCAGAAACTCGATCATCGGCGTGATGTCAGGGTACTGTTTTTCGAGCCACCTCAAGTTGTATATGCCGTATGTCCAGAACACGATGATAACCGCGATCGTAAAGAAATGCCTAAGGGATCTGCTCGTACTTCTCATCGAGAATATATTGCCAATCCTGTCGACGCCGAGAGCCGCGGCAGGGGCGAGAAATATCAGCGAGAACAGTATGTTCTTGTTTACCGATTGTTCGGCGCCCGTCAACAGGTGTATCAGGATTATTGGCGTGGACAGGGCAAAAAGTATGACAACGCTCTTTCCGTGTTTTTTATGGAACATTCCGAAGACCGAGAGCAGATAGGCAAGCGATAACCAGCGGAATGTCCGATCAGCCAGAAGCATGAAGGATATATTCGATTCACTTTGCACATCCCTGATCTGTCCCATTACTTCGGCATGGGGCGAATAGGGAGCATAGAAGTAGAACAGGGCCGCAAGGGCGAGGATCGGAGCTGCGGACCAGAACAGGGTTCTCGAAAAGCCGTGCTTGTACCAGATATAGACAATGATCGGCGGAACAAAAACGGGGATAAGATACTTTGTTATCGCGGCAAGGAACAGGAAAATACTTCCCGTGAGCAGGCTGATGTTTCCCTGTTTTCCGGGACCGGCCTTGATCGATACGACTATCAGCATGAAGCCGCAGCCGAGAAGGAAGGCGGCTGTCATGTCATACGTCGCCAATTTCATCAGGTACGCGGTCTGGCCCGAAAACATGAATATCGCTGCGGCGAGAAGGCCTGTTTTGATGTTGAACAGGCTTTTTCCGGTTACGTAAATGCAGAAGACGAGAGCAAGGCCCAACAGGATGTTCAGGCCCCTGGCGCCGCGCAGCCCCCCGATCGAATCCGCTACCGCCACAAGAACAGGATGGATCAGTACCGATCCGGTTGCGAATGGACAGCCCGGACACGGATCACCACCAAGAAACTGATGCCCCATGTTGATGTGAAAGGCCTCGTCCACAAACACCGACGTGAAGTCGATATTCAGGGCGGTTATCAGCAGGCCGTACAGAAGTATCAGCCATATGACATTCTTTTTATTCAACAACCTGATTTTCATATCTCCAGTAATTTTTCTGCCTTTTCAGCTATGCCGAGAATATGATCGACATTTTCCGGTTGGGGTTCAGTCAGGCTGACACCGGCAAGGAAAAGCGGATAATCATCCGATTCGTTGCTGATCGACCTGGTGACTGTACCCTTGATAGATATCGTCTCGGTTCCGAGTACCGTTGCCACGGTGATTTCTTCGCCGGCGTTGAAGGACCGCTGAGAAGCCAGAAGAAATCCACTTGATGATATGTTCTTTATGACCCCGAACGAAGATGCTTCGTCTTTTTCAGGGATGAGTACAGGCAGGTACGCAAGAGATCTGTTCGAGCGTTTACTGTACTCCAGCGGTTTTTTAAAGCTTTTTTCCAGGTAGGTTTCGTACCTCGTGGAATATTCCCTGAGAAATTTCATCACAGCGGATTCGTACAGATACCTGGACAGATCGTCCTGTTTTTCGACGGAGGTATCCGAGAATATGAATCCTGCCCGGCACAATTCCTTTTCACCTGCCGTTACAGTTTCGATATGTACGGCGGCACCCTTGACCGCTATTATGCTGTGGGGAAGAACGATTTCGAGCTGTATCTGCCGGTCTTTCGGAATGACTCCAACAGAGAGCAGGGACAATCCTTCTTTCGTAAGATTATTTGCCACGGCAAGCCGGAGGTCCTCACTGTCTTCAACTCTATAGAGTATGGGTACCGAATCAGGGACCCTGAAGTCACTGCGGCGCTGGAATAACTTCTGGCGGGCGTACTGGACAATAGCTATCCCCAGGCCCGTGTTGTACAGGGCCCAGAGGCTGTTTACGGCTATAATGAATTCATCACTGCGAAGCTGGAAAACAAGCTGGACCAGTGCCCAGATGATGGCGATGATACTTACCACTATCACTGTTACCTGTGGGGCCATGAGCCTGTAAGGAGTCATCGACTTGACTCCCTTTGGAGTGACTTTGAACTGCCTTGATCTTTTCGGCAGGAAAAAGACCCCGAGAGTTTTCATGTATGTGACGAACTTGCCCATGCTGAATTCTTCGAGCATCAGGACTCCGCCGAATCCCCTGCCCATCTCGTTGAAGGCAAAGAGGGAAATCGCGTAGTAGGGAACGAAATGTATCAGGTAATTTATATCCATCGCCCGCATCGGAAGGATCCCTGTAAAGAGAGTGATCGGCGGGATGATATAGAATACGAGTTTCTGAAACCCCTCAAATGGATAAATGAGACTGGCCAGGTAGCATATGCGCTGGGAAAATGACAGTCCCCTGATAAAGAGCGGGTTTGATTTGAAGAATACCTGCCAGCCCCCGAACCCCCAGCGGACCCTCTGGATATGGAACGGCAGGATGGTCTCGGCAGCGATACCGTAGGCAAGATGTTCGTTATGGTAGATCGACGACCATCCTTTTGCGTGCATCCTGATTGATGTAAGCATGTCCTCTGTGACCGATTCACAGCCGAATCCACCGATATCATCCAGGGCCTTTCTTCTTATCAGCGCGCAGCTGCCCACGAAGTATGCCGCGTTCCAGTGGTCTCGTCCCGGTTGTATAAGCGAATAGAAGAGGTTTTGTTCGGCCCATATGTATTTTTTCTTGTAATCGACGCGGTGCTGGAACGAATCGATGTTGTAAAATTCCTGGGGCGCCTGCGCGAAGGCGAGTTTTTTATCCGCGAAATACCCCAGGAGAGCGTCTATAAAATGCGGAAGCGGGATATGGTCAGCGTCAAATACTGCCACAAACTCGGCATCCGAATGTTCCAGGCCATAGTTGAGGTTTCCGGCTTTCGCATGTTTGTGTTCAGGGCGTGCCAGGTATGTAATGTCCAGTTCTTCGCATAGAACTTTGACTTCAGGCCGGTCTCCATCGTCCAGTACGACAGTACGATGCGTGTACTTGATATCGTTACAGGCGAGAAGAGTTTTTCTGAGTACATTGATCTCTTCGTTCTTTGTAGGGATAAATACGTCCACGGTCCTGCCAGCCAGGACCTTCGGCGAGGTCCGGTTGACAGGTTTCCATACAGTGAAATAGAACAAAAAAGTAATAAGTGCGGCAAAAAGTTCAGCGCCATAGAGTGCCCATGCAAGGATGATCGCGTTAGGGTTGAGGGTCTCGGTGACTCTCCAATACAGGTAATAAATAGTAACGATCATGGCTATTATTGCCACTAATCTCCTGAACTTTTCAGTCTTGGAGTTTTTAAATCTCATCGATTTTTCCATTTTCTTTAAGGTAAATGAGTTAGTATGTGTAACCATCGTTGTGACTGCACTTGGACTATTCAGCAAAATTCATGCTAATCGAAGCACAAAACACTTTTTACGGAGATTTTTCTTTGATGTGTTTTTGAAACAGGACAAAAACTTGTCGAAAACGGTGTATGTTGGCAATTATGCTCTTAAACCCCGTTTTTTCTTAAAGCGCCCCCCGCATCGGGGCAGGGAGCGCTATTTTGGTACTGGTGTCTATCCGGGCGGCCTCGTTAACAGTAAATGCTGAAAATTCGGCCAGGCCGGTTATTTATTCGATACCTGTCAATTCCGTTGTGATAGTTCCACCGCCTGCCATGGCTGGCAACTGTGTTACCGATCTTACGACATGACAATTGTCACCGGTGCTGAAATAATATGTTCCGCCGCCCGGTTCGCTGTCGAGACGCCTGAGTTCAATCTTGAATGTCTCGAACGAACCCGCCGGAACAGTGACATTCTCGATTCCCGTCACTTCCAGGGACATCGAGTTGACAGACTGGCTTAACAGGTCGAATGTCCTGAGAGTAGTTTTGTAACCCGGATTGAGCGGAAGTCCGGTGATGGCCAGTTCCAGCGCCGAGTCACTTCCGAATACGGGAGCTTCGAGTTCGATTGAGACAGGCATGTCCCTGCCGCTCATGCTGATATTTCCGTTGATCGCCGTTTCCGAGAAATGGATGCCAATGAGAGTAGGTCCCTGTTTGATCCCCCGGTATATCGGCAGCAGTGTGCCGGCATCTACCATGAAGGTATCGAGAGCTGAACCCATCGAGCTCGATTGCTCGGAGATAAGGCACCAGGTTTCCCTGCCATCCAATGCTTGTTTTGACATGTCTACAGATATATCAAAAGCTATTTCCTGTCCGGAGACTTCCATTACGGCTGTAAACTTCATTTTGGCAGGTTTGAAGCTGCTCGTGTCGACTGCCGGAAGGGGTGCTGTCCTGGCTGCTTCGAGGCCGCTATCCGGTTTTGTCAGCTTGACGGTTTCGATAGGTATCTGCATCTTGTCGAGACTTTTCTGTACATCTTCCGCGACAGATTCCTGGTAACGGCCGCCGAGATGTTTGGAGAAGAATTTCTCCTGGGCAACCCTGAAAGCTGTCCGGTTTTCTCTGCCGAGAAATCCGTGTCCTTCGTCTTCGGCAAGGATGTACTCGACTTCCCGGCCGAGATCACGCATAGCGATTACAATCTGTTCCGCTTCAGGTTTTTTGCAGCGGGGGTCGTTTCCGCCCTGCACTACAAGCAGAGGGGCCTTGATCCTGTCGGCAGAGAACAGGGGAGACTGTCTCTTGAGCCGCTCAACATCTTCCGGATTATCCGGGTCGCCTACATGTTCGTTGAAGAATTTTCTTGCTGTTTCCCAGTAGGCCGGAATCGAGTTGAGAAGTGTCAGGATGTTCGATACTCCAACATAGTCTACACCGCAGGAGTACAGGTCGGGTGTAAACGCGAGCCCTGCAAGAGTCGCGTATCCGCCGTATGAACCACCATAGATCGCGATTTTGTCCGGATCGGCGATTCCCTTGTCTATCAGGTACTGCACGCCATCGGTGATATCGTCCTGCATCTCGTCGCCCCACTTCTTCTTGCCGGCATTGAAGAATGCTTTCCCGTACCCGGTAGAAGAACGGAAGTTCATCTGGAAAACGGCATATCCCCTGTTGGCAAGGAACTGTGCCTCGGGGTTGTAGCCCCAGCTGTCACGTGCCCATGGGCCGCCGTGAGGATTGACGATTACAGGGAGGTTCTTTGCCTTGATCCCCTTGGGGATGGTCAGGTAACCGTGGATCGTAAGGCCATCGCGGGTCTTGTATTTGATTGTTTTCATATTCGCCAGGTGTTCACTCGGCAGGTCAGGGCGGGGCCTGTACAGAAATTCCACCTTTCCTGTTTCCATGTTAAAGAGATACGCGACTCCTGGATTGATATCGCTTGTTACGATTACGATGAACAGGCGGTCATCCTCTGTAGAGGAACCCATGATGAGGTCTCCGTCACCGATCTCTTTCTTGAGCTTCTTTTTCAGTTTTTTGTAGGCTTTTGCGAATTTTTTATCTTTCCAGTATATGCGGAGCCGGTCTGCTTCGTAGGTCGTTGCTATCAGTTCGTCGGTCTTGCTGGAAAAGATCGTTCCACCGAAATCGACCTCGTTTTTCGGGTCTGATTCGACAAGTTCTTCCTCGCCTGTTTCGGGATCCATAAGGACCAGGCGGCTCAGGTCGTTCTCATCGCCTTTGTTAGTGATCATATAGGCACGTTTCCCATCCTTGTGGAAACGTATGATCCCCGAACTTTCCTCGTTTGTGGTTACATAGACAGATACCAGGTCCTTCCCGTCGATACGGAAAAATTCTGTTCCGCCATCATCTGTTTCCTTTGAGGCCATCCTGAGGTTGCCGTCCAGATCGAAGATGAAATTGCTCAATCCTTCGGTGTTTTCCCAGAGCATTTCGCGCTCGCCAGTCGAGATTTTCAGACGATAAAGGTCATGATAACGCTCGTCGCGGTCATTGAGGCCTATATAGATTATATCGGGATTCTTTTTCGGGAAGGAATAGAAGCTGACCCTTATTCCATCAATCGGTGTCAGGTCCCTGGCCGTGGGGACATCCTGTCCGGCTTCGAGCTTGTCCGTCGGGTCGATGACCCAGGCGTGGAAATTCTCATCGCCACCCTTGTCCTGGATATATAAAAGATATTTACCATCCTGTGTCCATCCGTAACGAATGACCGGGCGCGTCGTGTCGGCGCTCATCGGGCGGGCGGCATCGAACGGTTCATCGATACCCTTGGCCCAGATATTGAGTTGTCCCTTATAGGTCTTCAGAAATGAAATGAATTTTCCATCCGGTGATATCTGTCCCCTGGCGATCTCGGGATCACCAAAAAAGATATCACGGTCGATCATGGGCGGAAGCTTGTCGAGATAATCAAGCTTTTCCGCCACGGCGCTACCGGCCAGAAGGCACAGGGCCAGGACCAGTATAAAAGATTTCCGCATTTAGACTCCTCCTTTTGCGGTACAGATTGAATGATACTGGCATCAAAAGAATACAACGGTTTTTTCGGTACCTGTTAAACGCAGTGGGCTGCCAGAAAGTTTCAATAAAACTACAATCATAGGGGGTATATATTCAATAAATAAGTTTCATCCGGAAGGTGTTTTCTTTGCTTTTTTCTAAATCCCCGCTATATTACAAGTGAAGCCCGGCACACGCGGGGCTGGATGTGAACAAGCGAGCCGTCAAAGTCTGATGATGAGAAAGGCTCGGCAGGTGCGGGGGCGAATGGATTCGACGGGGATAGAGGAAGTAGGAGAAGCGTGCCGAGGTGCCATCAACCTCGTAAAACAGGTGGAAAAACACAAATGCCAACGACAACTTGGCACTGGCTGCCTAAACACAGGTAGTCCGTCCGTTTCGTCCGTGCCTTCAGGGACGGAATCCGGGCGACGATTTCTGATGGCTAGCCTGTATTTTTTCTCCCGGAATACAGGTGAAAATATGTGGAGATAGCTCTCCGGATTTTTTGCCGGTTGAGGCCCCGGAAGGCGAACAAATTTCGACTGGCTACGCACGTAGAAGTACTACGGAAGTATTTCCGGACGTGGGTTCGATTCCCACCGCCTCCACCATTTAACTCTTTTTAATTCATAGAGTTAAGTTTTTCATGGTTGCCCGTCTCCAGAATGTCTCCAAAAAATTTTGCTGGAGAGGGCATTTCAAGCAGTCGAATAGCGGCTTCTACTGCTGCAGGACTAAGGTGCATATAGCGCTGAGTTGTCGATAAATTCTTATGTCCTGCCAATTCCTGGATAGCTCTTGCCTGAGCGCCCCTCATTGCCAGATGCGAGCAAAAAGTGTGACGCAAGATATGGACTCCACCATTAGCAAGATTAGCCATGCGTGCTGCTCTCAAGACTAAATTTCGAACAACCTTTTGTGTTGCGCTCTGTCCATTGTGCTGGTACAGGACGCGGGGTCCACGAAGGTGTCTATAGTCTTTAAGTGCATTAGTGAGACGAGTAGTCAATGGTACGCGCCTAGACCGGCCACCCTTGGGAGCAGTTACATGACCTTTCCATTCAGAGCGCTGGACAAGTACCTGACGCTTGGAAAAATCAATATCTGTCCACTCAAGAGCCATGATTTCGCCGCACCTGAGTCCAGCATCACCACCCAAAAGTACAGCCAGATAGGACTGCGGGTCGGTTTTCTTTGCTGCTTCAACGAGCCTGTTGTATTCGTCAAAGTCGTGGAAAGCCGCCTCTTTTGCCTGGGTTTTCAACAGTTTGATAGAACAGGGCATATCCTCAATGACATCCCACTCTTCAGCCACCTTGAGAAGCTTGTTCAAAATAGTGAGAATATTGTTTACTGTTTTAGGAGCTTTCTTATAAAGTCGGCTCTTCAAATGCTGGATATCCTCATTGTTGATCTTATTCAGCTTCTTTTTCCCTAGAAAAGGGATTAGGTGAATCCTGAGGTTTATCTCTTTTGATGCAATCCCGCTTGGCTTCTGTCTGTTTGCCCTAGCATATCCATCCAGGAATCTTGGAGCAAATTCCCTAAGAGTTGGAACCTCCTTTTTTGGTTTTTCTGGTCGGTGGAAAGTAAGCTCTCTTTCACGAGCAAGGCCCCAGCGTAGAGATGCTGATTTGGTCGAGACAGGGGATTTTTTTCTTTCCCTCAATCTGGTCCCATCAGGCAATTCTATCTGGATATCCACTTCCCAGCCTCCACGTT
>CBDUUV010000031.1:0-24651 GCA_965370495.1 uncultured bacterium | reverse complement strand
GGAAAATGGAAGGATGAGGTATTTGTTACCGAGAAAGGATACATCAATGGTATCCGTGTCGAAGCAGGAACAGAAAAATTGAAAGCAGGTATGACTGTTAGCGGTGTTCGTGGGCTTATGCTTGCTGGAGCAGATTGCAGGGTTGAAAACCGATCATACGTTCAATCAGCCGAGGTATGTATCAGTAATTCCGGGAGATTGGCAGTGTCCTGGGGGTGGAGAAGGAAAAGCGGGAATTACAGGCAGGGGTTCCTGATATTCAGAGTACCGTCGGGTCTTGGAAACAGATATGGCGATATTCCCGGTGGGATCGGGAATGACAGCTTTGACAGGACTGGTATTTCCCTGGTCTCTTCATGGATGGTCAGGCGCGGTAGACGGCTGAAACTGGCATTTGAGCATAGAAGGGATGATAGCGGTTCCAGAACCAGAATTTTGAATCTGTCAAAAGTAGAATACTCGTTAATATACAGAGGTAGTAATATAAAGGTCGCCTGGTCGAAAAGAAACAGGTCCAGCACGGAGACTGTGCCGTTTCCACCGGTGGCAAAGCAGGCAGTTTCGAACCCTGAAAATGCAAATATTCTGTTCACGTCCAGGGATATAGAGCCTGTCAGGGCACGGTTGTTGTTACGTTACTCCTGGTCACGGGATTATTCCGGATATATTTTTTCCCCTTCGATCAGAATCAGGTCTTCATCGCGCCGGATGATATGTAAATGCTTTTTCTCGATATACAGATCGTGTTCGGGCAGGGCCGTATTTTACAGCTATGAACCAGTGATTGCAGGGAGTTACCCATGGAAATACCTTGCCGGAAACGGCATGCGGGGAGGTGTGATGTGTACCCTTAAAACAAGGAATTCAAGTTTGCTTGTCAGGACTGCCATGGACGGACATGGCAAATCAGAAACAGATATTCAATGGATATACAATTATTGACCGGTATCGCGGTATTTGGAATCATTCATGCAAGGCCTGTGGTCATTATGAATAATATACGAACGATCATATATGATGAAAAGAGTACAGACAGGAAGGTTTTGAACTTTCCGCCTGAACTTCTATTCAATCCCCATCTTGAAGAACTGGAAAAATTTTCAGTACCCGGGGCTCCAGAGGAAACTCTGAGGGATATTGCTGAATCGGGGAATATCTTCAAGTCTTCCCGTGATCTGGTAAATTTTATCGCGCTTTCAGAAAACCCTTTTCTCGAAATCCTGAGAATAGCTGCAATGGCGGTACATGGAGAAGAGGGAGGTATCAGTCTTTTATATACTCTTTTTATGGCTATTCCTCCAAAAGAGAAATTCATAGAAAAACTGATCGATTTTCCTAATACGATTCGTGTAATCCGGAGAATCCAGGCAAAGGAAGATGCCGGGGGTGAATTGGCAGAAAGCGAGAAATGGTTCAAACAGAAGGTCTCCCTGCTCTCGATTTCCCATCCACTTCCGAATACTTCGTCAGGATCGGTCGACAAGCCATGGCTTTCCTGGAGTGAAGGGGTGCGAAAAGCGATAGCTGATCCTGATGATATGTGGGAGGATGCGATTCTGGAACGCGCCATGAACGAACTCGAAGCCGAGGATATCAGGATCAGGACGATAGTCGCGTCAATCGATCCCGATAAAAAAAACAGACTTTCTCTGTCACTTGGATCCCGGAGCGAAGAGATCAGGTGGAAGAAACAGATAATCAGGGAAACGGCGGGCCAACCTGGATCTTCAACACTTTTCCTGCAGAGAAGACTGGGTGAATCATGGACTCAGACACAGGATAAACTCAGGGAGAGCAAGGTGGGTGCTCTACTGGCCGGGATGTTCGAGATGCAAAAACAGAAAACACATTCCCATCCGCAGATCAGGAACGGTACTGCGGTGATCAGGGGACTGTTGATGCACCCCGCTATACACAGAAGTACAAAGGCGCCTGATATCCTCAGTTGCCTTCGAATATTCATGGAATCTTCATCAGATGGTATTTTTGACCTGATGTTTTCATCAGGAAGAAAACTTGTGGGTATATCGGATTTTCCAGGCTTCAAGATGGAAGACAGAATCCTTTCCATCGATCTGGCAGGTGTATACACGGGGTTTTTCACTGGAGAAGACGGGCTCCCGTCCGACATCGACTGGATGGAGGTGGGCGAAAGAAAACAACTGAGCTACAAATCTCTTGTAATGAGTTATCTCGACAACGACAGTTTCCTCGTTCAACTCCTGAATAATCCTAAAGCGACGAGCAAGCCCGGCATTGTGTCAATGATAGCCCAGAGATGCCATTCCATCAGGGTTCTGTCTCTCATTGCCAATCGAAGAGATATGTACACCGGGTTCACGAACAAAATGGTTCCGATGAATATTATTATGAATACGTCAAAGATACCCATAACTACCCTGCGTAAATTCATTCATGTCCGGTACGTGGACAAAATGACCTTAATCAAGCTTGCGAAAAAGAGAGGGGGGCAGGTAAGAGAAGAAGTCCGGCGAGAGATCGAGCGCTATCTCAGATCGGCGAATTGATCCCCGGCGGTATCCCGCTTGTCGATTATCAGGCTAAAAAATTTCCTTCAATTACATCCGTATAACCACATGGAATATTCAGATTCACTTTGTTGCCTGCTGTATGTTAGAAGTATTGACAAATACTGCGCAAATGCATAATATGCTGATGTTGAGGCATGTGTTTTCTGTTTTATCAATTTTTTTATTCTTAGGAGGCGTGATGCTGGCTGATCGTATGAAGAGGCTAGGTACCGAGACGGCTTTTGAGGTCCTGGCACGTGCAAAAAAGATGGAGGCCGAAGGAAGGGAAATAATACATCTTGAAATAGGTGAGCCTGATTTTAACACTCCTCGCAATATTATCGACGCTGCCATCGGTGCGCTGAACGATGGATTTACGCATTACGGCCCATCTGCCGGTATGCCCGATGTCCGTAAAACCTTTGCGGAGTTCCTGACAAAAGACAGGGGTGTTGAGGTCAAACCCGAAAACATCGTGGTGACACCGGGTGCAAAACCTATCCTTTTCTTTTCCATTCTTGCGCTGGTAAACAAGGGGGAAGAGGTCATTTACCCGAACCCTGGATTTCCGATCTATGAATCGGTGATAAATTTTGTCGATGCAAAACCGGTACCTATCCCATTAAGGGAAGAAAAAGATTTTTCTTTTGATCTCGATGAGATGAAAGAACTTGTCAACGACAATACCAAGCTGATCATCATCAATTCGCCTCAGAACCCGACTGGCGGTGTTCTGAAGCCCGAGGATCTGAAGGGTATCGCGGAGCTGGCTGAAAAACATGATGCGTGGATACTCAGCGATGAGGTTTACAGCAAGATGGTATATGATGGGAAACATGTCAGTATCTATGACTTCCCTGAAGTGATGGACAGGACCATACTTCTCGAGGGCCATTCCAAGTCATACGCGATGACAGGATGGAGGCTGGGTTATGCTGCCATGCCTGTCGAACTGGCTGACCAGATCTCGAAACTCCAGACAAACAGCAATTCATGTACATCGAGTTTCACGCAGATCGCCGGTATTGAGGCTTTGACAGGCCCTCAGGACGAATCACTCGCGATGATGGCTGAATTCAAAGCCAGGAGAGACATGTTCGTTGATGGATTGAACAGTATCCCCGGGTTCAAGTGCCTGAAACCTAAAGGTGCTTTCTACGTGTTCCCGAATATCACCGGAACCGGAAAGAAGTCAAAGGAACTGGAAGAATTTCTTCTTGAAGAAGCGGGTGTCGCGGGTCTCAGCGGCACGAGTTTTGGAGAGTATGGAGAAGGTTACCTCAGATTCTCCTATGCAAATTCGCAGAAGAACCTGAAAAGGGCCCTGGAAATGATCGGGGAAGCTCTCTAAAGATCCGATGAAGCTACTTTAACACCCCTGGTGGAAGTTACCTTCCACCAGGGGAAACTGTTTGTACCGGAGGTAATATTGAGTAAGGGGATCGATGTTATCGCATTGGGCGGGAATGCTATTATCCCTGCCGGAGGCGATGGTACGATTGAAGAACAGAGGGAAGTGACCGGAAGAACGATGGGGCAGGTCGCCGATCTTATTCTTTCCGGCAGAAAAGTTATTATAACCCATGGTAATGGTCCGATTGTCGGTAATATCCTCGAAAGGAATGAATCGACAAAGGATCGTATACCTCCAATGCCCCTGGATATATGTGGCGCCGATTCACAGGGTGGAATCGGCTATATGATTCAGCAGATACTGAAGAATCAATTACAGGCAAGAGGCGTCGAGAAGCAGGTTGTATCTATTGTCACACAGGTCATCGTCTCCGAAGAAGATGAAGCATTTACTAACCCGACAAAGCCTATCGGGCCTTATTACTCGAAAGAGGAATCTGAAGCACAGATGTTCGCCAAGAACTGGGTAATGAAAGAAGATGCAGGAGGCAGGGGGTTCAGACGTGTTGTTCCAAGTCCGACGCCGAGCGAAATAGTAGAGGCTGATACCATTGTGAGGCTTCTTGAGCTTGGAACGATCGTTATCGCGGTCGGTGGTGGGGGAATTCCTGTTATTATTAAAAGTGGCAGCCTCGAGGGTATTGAAGCAGTAATAGATAAGGACCGTGCTGCCTCTGTGCTTGCGGGCGAAATCAAAGCCGAAAGGTTGATTCTCCTGACGAATGTGGAAGAAGTATATGTAAAATGGGGCGAGCCTGATCAGGAACCGCTCGGAAAAATACATCTGTCAGAGATAAAAAAACTGTACGAAGCGTACGAATTCCCCGCAGGCAGTATGGGCCCCAAGGTGAGATCCGCAATCGATTTTATCAGGGCCGGAGGAAAAGAAGCGATTATTTCGCATGCAGACAGGTTGCTTGACGCTTGCGATGGCAAGGCTGGTACCCGCATTATCCCGGATCATGGCCCGAAGAGATAAGGGAAGATAATAGCGGCAGCCGAAAAGTGTGATGCAGCAAAAATGTAATGTACAGATAGGTTGAAACTCCCTGTTTTGATATGGATCCAGTGAAAATCATTTGTCATGTGTTATCGTGGAGGCTGCAGTGAAGGTTTCGCTCCCCTATGGCGATTCTATATTTGATCTTGATTTGGCGGAAGGCGTAAGGGAAGAAGGTGTGATTTTCCCTCCCCGGTTTCCTGATCCGAAAAAAGAATTGCGCGCGGTTCTTCAATCACCCGTATCATCATCAACATTAAAAGAAATTCTTCCTGCTGATGGCAGGATCAGTATCCTGATATCCGATATCACAAGAGCGGGATCTACAAGCAATATCCTGTTGGGATTGCTGGAGTACCTGCAAGCCCTTGGAGCGGGCCCCGACAGGGTGGAAGTCTTTCTTTCCATGGGCGTGCACAGGGGACACACTGGTAAGGAACTGGAGAGACACCTGGGGAAAGAGATCATGACACGATATAAAGTGCATGAGCACAATGCCATGGATTACGATTCGATGATAGATGTAGGTACTACACCAGCCGGCACGAGATGCTTTTTCAACGAAAGGGTTGTAGCGTCCCGTCTTGTAATCGGAATAGGGGCGATCTCATTTCATTACTTCGCGGGTTTTGGCGGTTCGAGGAAGTTGGTTCTGCCTGGAATCGCTGCTGAAAAAACCATCATCGCCAATCACAGGCTATCACTTCTCGAAAATCCCGGTGAAGGCCTTGCAGAGGGTTGCAGGCCTGGAAACCTCGATGGAAATCCTGTACATGAGGATATGATGGCTGGCGCAGGACTCCTTCCCGTACCGATTTTTATTATCAATACGGTATTCGATCATGATGGTAACCTCGTTTTTGTAAACAGCGGTGATATGAACAGGTCACACCAGGAAGCCGCTGCCTGGTATATGAATAATTTTTCATTTGAGATCGACAGGTTTTACAGGGTTGTAGTGGCCTCACTAGGAGGATCTCCCTGGGATATCAACCTGCTGCAGAGCCACAAGGCTATAAGATATGCGTCTCTTGCTGTTGATGATGGTGGTTTGTTATTGATGGCCGCCGCCTGCCCGGAAGGGATAGGTTCAGAATCGTACAAGGCTGCATTCTCTCGTGGGAGAAAAAACATTCCTGACATGGTAAACGATAAGTATACTCTGAACTCGCAGACAGCAATGTCGACATATGATGTCACAGGCCGTATAGCTGTTTACATAAGATCCATGATTGGTGATGATGAACTGTCGAGATTCGGCTTCT
Organism: uncultured bacterium; assembly: GCA_965370495.1. Taxonomy (GTDB): domain Bacteria; phylum Krumholzibacteriota; class Krumholzibacteriia; order Krumholzibacteriales; family Krumholzibacteriaceae; genus Krumholzibacterium. Next base: position 18,442 of record CBDUUV010000031.1, on the reverse strand, counting down.
GTTCGTGGGAAGAGGATTACACCAGGTACTTTCTGGAAGGAACAGACCCGTCAGATGTCCTTGTGATCCAGAACGCGGCATCATTCCTGCCTGTAAGTACAAGCTGAATTATTCCACCGATTTCAATCTGTCAGGAAAAGGTAATGCGGGTCTGTAGCCCTGATGCAGGGACGGGGTACTCCAGGTATCACCCTGTTTCTTATATCCATATCCGGCTTGTGCCGCGAAACTATCATGTCCACTTTCCTGGACCGGGGGGTACCCCCTTATAATAAAGAAAAAATAAAAAACCAGGTGCAGTGTCGATTGATTTATGATAAATATTGTGATTCGGGGAATATGGTATACAGGATGCACGACGATCTGCGGGAATATTTTGATATCTGAGAAGGGGCATGGTAGAAAATGAAGGTTCTTGTTGTTGGAGGTGGGGGGAGAGAACACGCAATCGCGTGGAAGATTGAACAATCGCCACAGGTGGACAAGATATATGCTGCTCCGGGCAATGCCGGAATGGAAGAAATAGCAGAGTGTGTGCCTATCCCGGCTGACGATAAACAGGCATTGATGGTATTTGCCAGAGAAAAGGGGATTGATCTGACAATAGTCGGCCCTGAAGGCCCACTCGTGTCGGGAATAGTTGACTTTTTCAATGAAAACGATCTTAGAATCTTTGGTTTCGACAGCAAAGGAGCCCTTTTGGAGGGGAGCAAGATCTGGGCAAAAGAGTTCATGAAAAAGTACAGGATTCCGACGGGAGGATTTGCCACTTTCAAAGACCACTGTGCCGCACAGGATGCGATAGAGATCGGATCGCCGCCGTTTGTCATCAAGGCGGATGGACTGGCGGCAGGTAAGGGAGTTTTCATCTGTGAGAGCATTGAGGAGGCGCGTAGCGCTGTTACCAGCATGATGAAAGACGCCGTTTTCGGTGAAGCGGGAAAAAGAATAATTATCGAAGAGTTTCTGGAAGGCCACGAACTCTCGATCCTGGCTATATTCGACGGGAAGGATTATCGGCTTTTTGTTCCTTCACAGGATCATAAAAGAGCTTTTGACGGGGATAAGGGGCCGAATACAGGTGGAATGGGAGCGTATGCGCCCGTAGCCTGGGTGGACCATGAGCTTTCCGAAAAGATTCGCATGGAGATCATAGAGCCGACTTTTAATGGTATCCAGTCGGAAAAGATAACAGGCGCTGGTTTGGTATACTTCGGCATCATTATTACGGAAGGAGGACCCAAAGTTCTTGAATACAACTGCCGGTTCGGTGATCCTGAGACACAGGTCATCCTGCCTTTGTTCAAAGGAGACCTTTTCGAAGTGTTGTACGAAGCCGTAGGGCAGAACATTGATAGCGTGGATTTCGAGAACAGCACGGATTTCTGCACCTGTGTCGTGGTTGCATCCGGAGGGTACCCTGGTTCTTATAAAAAAAGGTACGAGATCACCGGATTGGAAGAAGCTGATGACAAGGGTTGCATGATCTTCCATGCGGGTACCGCAAAGAGTAACGGCAGGTTTGTAACAAACGGAGGACGCGTCCTTGGCGTCACGGCTGTTGCGCGATTACTTGAAGATGCCGTCAGCAAGGCTTACAGCGGAGTCGGTACAATCAGTTTCAAGGATTGTTTTTCAAGGAGTGATATCGGGAAAAAGGGATTGAAGAAATAGAACAGGCTGACGTTCAGGGATATCGATCAGTATGGATGAAAGGGGTTTGCGGTGAATCTCGATTTACATGTTGCGGTCATCATGGGAAGTGAATCTGACAGGGAAGTAATGGAAGCCTGCATGAACCAGCTGGAAAAACTTGGAGTTACGGCTGAACTCAAGGTTTCGTCCGCACACAGAATGCCGGAAGCCACAAGAGAATATATCGAGGAAGCTGAGAAAAGGGGCGCCAGGGTTTTTATAGCAGGTGCGGGGATGTCGGCAGCTCTTCCAGGCTACATAGCATCCGTAACAATGCTGCCTGTCATAGGTGTTCCGATTCCCAGTGGATTGCCAGATGGAATGGACGCGCTTCTTTCGATGGTACAGATGCCTCCAGGTATACCTGTAGCGACTGTTGCGATAGGTAAAGCCGGCGCTAAAAACGCGGCTGTCCTTGCTACGGAAATTCTTGCCGTAGCTGATGAGAAGTTTAGAACAGGCCTTATAAAACTGCGCAATTCATGGAAAACACGATAAAGGGATATTTCACGCCGGAAAAGATTGTTCAAATAGCCGGAATCCTTGGAACAGGTGGGATTACCGTGCTGCCCACAGATACGATATACGGATTTCATTGCGCGTCGTCCGATGTCGAAGCCATTAAAAAAATAGGAATCCTTAAAGGGAAAAGAGCCAGGGCGGGATTCATCCTTCTGGCGGCGGATATTGAAATGGTTGATGGAATGATCGCGAATTGGCCGGCAGATTCCAGGGAACAGCTCGTACGGATCTGGCCTGCTCCGTTGACTGCGATCCTGCCGGCAGGCAGGGATATTCATTCGGTACTTTCTCCTGGTGGAAAGGTAGCCATCCGGGTACCAGCGGTGGATGAACTCACGCAGATCATCTCGCTTCTCGGAGAGGCCGTGGTTTCGACAAGTATTAATATCAGCGGGAGGGAACCCATGACCAGGATCAATGAGATCAAGAGGTCATTTCGGAGTGTAACCGCTTGTATATCCAAACAGGGAAGGCCTGGCATTGTTCCATCTACCATTATTGATTACACATTCAGGACCCCGGTGGTAATACGTGAAGGGAAATACCGTATACGCTGAACAGTGAGTTGTCAAGAACCACTCCGGGAGAGAGAAGAAAGTTGGCTCTGAAGGAAGAATTTGTAAGGTCAGGTGAATGGCTTTTCAGGTGGAGAAGTTATCTGCCGGTACTGTTATCGGTAGTCATCATCCTTGGGATCTTGTCTGGTGATTACAGTGAGAACGGATTTTTTGCAAGTGAAACCTGGGAAATGATTGCTTTCGCCGTTTCCCTTATCGGGCTTGCTATCCGGATCTATACTGTTGGGCATATTCCTGAAGGCACATCGGGCAGGAATACAAAACTACAGGTTGCCTTTGCCCTGAATCAAAGTGGAGTCTACTCGGTGTTGAGACATCCGTTGTATCTCGGTAACTTCTTTATCTGGCTGGGTCTTTCACTCTTTGTCCATCTCTGGTGGGTTACCCTGATAACGGTTCTCGTTTTCTGGTTATATTACGAAAGGATTATGTTTGTCGAGGAGGATTTTCTAAGGGGTAGATTCCAGAGTGAATATGAAAGATGGGCCGGAATTACTCCTGCGTTCATTCCTTGTTTCAGACGCTGGAAAAAACCTGAGATCGGTTTTTCATTGAGAATAGTCCTGCAGAGAGAATACTCTGTTTTCTTTGCGATAATAATGAGTTTTACAGTGGTAGACGTGGTTTCCGGGATCATAACCAGGCAGACGCTGGCCCCCGATCCGTTATGGAGAATAATATTTACCATAGGGTTGATCGTTTTTCTTGTGCTGCGCGTACTCGATAAAAAGACGACCATCTTTTCAGTAGAGGGCCGATAACCTGCGCGGGTAGCTGTATGAGGTCGGATCTGTTACAAGTGATTGGGCTTTTTCTATAGTATGATCACACCCGCGCCATAATCCAGGCTCGTACGAGCCTGCTTTCGACGGGAGAAAAATAGCATGAAAAAGAAGTTCATCTTTGTTCTTATGCTCTTGTCTGTAGCTTCCTGCCGGTTCCAGTGGTCTGACAACAGCCATTATGATGAAGATCTGCCGGGGAGAAAAAGAGATGTTCCCGTGAATATCATTCTTTTTATAGGTGATGGAATGGGGATTTCTCATGTTACAGCGGCGAAAACAGTAAAAGGTGTCCTGAATATGGAAAGGCTGGATGTGGGAGGGTTTGTCACGACGCATCCTTCGGGGGCTTATGTGACTGACTCGGCGGCAAGTGGAACTGCCATTGCCACCGGATACAAGACGTTCAACGGTGCAATATCCGTTGGCCCTGACAGAGAAGTACTGAAAACGGTTCTCGAGTATGCTGAGGAAAAAAACAAATCTACGGGTCTTGTCGCTACCTGCTCTCTAACCAGTGCAACACCAGCAGTTTTTGTTTCTCATATTGAAGACAGGAATAAGTATAACGAGATAGCCGTGCAGATAGCCTTAAGTGATGTCGAAGTTCTGTTCGGTGGTGGATGGGCATATTTTATTCCGGCATCAGAGAAGGAAAGCAGACGCCATGATGAAGAAAACCTGATGGCGGAATTGGAAAAAAAGATGGATGTTGTCAGATCTGTCGAGGGGTTCAGGGGGTTGGGAGTAACACGGAAAGCTGCCGCCTTCATCTCCCCCGGACATCCGGGGCCGGTGGACGAAAGAGGTATTTCTCTTGCCGAGATGACTGAAAAGGCGCTGGAGATCCTGTCCAGAGACGAGGATGGGTTTTTTCTTATGGTAGAGGGATCACAGATCGACTGGGCAGGACATGATAATGATAAAGATGGGATTATAGCGGAGACTGTTGATTTTGACGATGCCGTGGGGGTTGGGATCGATTTTGCTGAAAATGATGGCCGAACGCTGGTGCTCGTAACTGCTGATCATGAAACAGGAGGTTTTGCGGTCCATGATGGTTCGCTGGACAAAAGGATCGTGTCCAGCGCCGGGTTTACAACCGGTGGGCACACTGCGGCCATGGTGCCGTTGCTTGCTTTCGGCCCTGGAGCCTGTGTCTTTGGAGGAATCCACGATAATACTTTTATTGGCAGGACGATGATCGGGTATATATCGGAATAATCCACGGGAAAAGAAGAATTCGGATGCGCGGGTGATGCGCGCAAAAAGGAGTTCAAAGGCATCCAGCGTTCGAGTATATAAAGGGATGCGTAGAACCGGTTCCATCCTGATTCTTGACGTATTGCCATGTAACCTGTATAATATTAAGGCAATATAGATTTTTTCCTACAGGGAGAGTCGCATGAAAAAGATTTTTCTGATCGTTTTCTTTTCCAGCGCCATCACGGCGTTTCTTGTTTTAAATCCTGTTTCCATATCCGTGGGTGCTGAAAGTGATGCTATGATCGAAGCTCTCCAGAAGGAGATCGATGCAAAAGGTTATCACTGGACAGCGAAAAGAACGCCGCTTTCCGATCTTTCTGAAGAAGAATTCATGGCTCTGTGCGGCACGATAGTACCACCAGAAGTAGAGAGGCGTTTCAGCGGGCTCTCTGCGGAATTACCCGGCAGGTTGATGCTTCACGCTGCGCCGTCCAGCTGGGACTGGCGTGATTCAGGGAATGTCTCATCGGTAAAAAGCCAGGGTTCGTGCGGAAGCTGCTGGGATTTTGCGGCGATCGGTGTACTCGAAGCTGTACTTCTTCAGAACGAGAGCATCGAGTATGATCTTTCCGAGCAACAGATTCTTTCATGCCGTACGCCAGAATACGGATGTAGTGGTGGATGGTATTCCTGGGCCTGGCAATATATCAGGGATAATGGTGCTGTGGATGAGACATGTATGCCGTACCAGGCAAGCGATACGGTTACGTGTATAGACCATCTTTGTGCAAGGGTCGCTTCCTGCGGCGAATGGATAGATATATCGAATAATGTAGAGTCTATCAAACAGGCGGTCATGATCTCTCCTGTTGCGACAACATTTACGGTATACAGTGATTTTCACAGCTATGGGGGTGGGTGTTACGACCACGTGGATGAAGACCCCCTCACCCATGCCGTCGTGATCATTGGTTGGGATGACGCGATGTGTTCTGGAGAAGGGGCGTGGCTGATCAAGAACAGTTGGGGTTCAAGCTGGGGGTTGGACGGATATTTCTGGATCAAGTATGGATCGTGCCGTGTCGGGTACGCTACGCAGCTTCTGTTATATAACCAGGGTGACCAGATCGTCTTTGATGGGTTTGGTATCGGCGATCCTCTCGGTGATGGAGATGGCCGACCTGACCCGGGAGAAGCAATATATATGTCTGTCAATCTGTTCTGTGATGTTATTTCAGACACCCGGACAGGTGTTTCCGCGACTCTTTCCTCGAGTAGCGATATGGTTGATATTACCGGTGATTACGCCATGTACCCCGACCTCGATGCGGGTGACTCGTATGCGGGTTATTCTGCTTTTGAATTCACGGTCAGCGAGTTCGCCGCCCCGGGTGGTATCATCGAATTTGTTCTGGATATTTCTGCTGATGGAGGGTCGTACACAAATTCTGACACATTTGAAGTTGTTATAGGCGATTGCGAGGTTCTGTTGCTTGATGATGACGGTGGAGCTTCGTTCAACACCTACCTGGAGACCGCGCTGTCGAATAACGGATATATTTTCGAGACCTGGAGTGAGGAAGATCGAGGATTCCCTTCTAACACGGACATGGGCGATTACGCGGTAGTTGTATGGATGACAGGTACGGCCGGCGATATCGAATATGAGAACAGAACAGCAATACAAAATTTCCTCGAACAGGGAGGAAAGATGCTGATGACCGGTCAGGATGTGGGCTGGCAGCTCAACCATGAAAGCTACGTCAGCGAGATAACGTTCTATAATAACTATATGCATGCCGATTATATTCAGGACGACTCGGGGTTCAGATCTCTTACAGGTATTTCCGGTGATCCTGTCGGAGACGGAATGGTTTTTGAGATAGGTGGCGGTGATGGCAGTGGCAATCAGGACTGGCCCAGCGAGATAGAACCCCGAACTGGTGCGACAGGTATTTTTGAATACTCGCCGGGGATCGAAGGGGGGATCAGGTACTCTGGTCCGCATAAGATCGTATACCTTGCTTTTGGTCTCGAGGCAGTCAATACAAGCGCAATGCGCGACTCTATCGTTTATCGAAGCCTGGAATGGCTCGTGGATACATGGCCTGACCTTCAACAGCCTTCCATTCAGCTGACATATCCCTCAGGTTCGGAAGAGCTGGAAGCAGGCGAGGTTTGTGAAATAACATGGACAGCTTTCGATAATGTCGGGGTCACATCGATCGATATCCTGCGTTCCTATGATGGTGGAGAGACATTCACAGAGGACGTGGCTACCGGTGAGATTGATGACGGCTCGTATTTGTGGAATGTGCCGGACAGCGCGAATACAACATCCCGAATAAGGGTGATTGCCAGGGATGCAGCGGGGCTTGCAATATACGACGATTCTGATACGGATTTTGTAACATATGTGGCGACCGGTTCGTCCGATCTGCCCGGCGTTAAATATTTCGCCATGGAGCAGAATCTGCCCAATCCATTCAATCCGGCTACCATGATAAATTTTGATGTCCCGTTCAGGTCGAAGGTCAGGATATCAATTTACAACGTGAAAGGTCAGCTTGTACGAATACTGGTTGACAGGGTCTTCGAAACGGGGCGGAAGACTGTTGTATGGGACGGAAGGGATTCTGGCGGTCATGGGGCCTCTTCGGGTGTATATTTCTGCCGTATGGAAGCGCAGGACTTCGTACAGACACGAAAGATGATCCTGCTGCGTTAATACGTGTACCTTTACAGTAATCGAAGGGTTTAAGTAACCCGGTTGTCGAGTGATGAGAAGACCTGGCAGCCGGGTTTTTTCAGGCCGTGTCTGGTCCGCAATCGGAATGTTCTGATCCTGCTCAACAGGCTTTTCAGGAAATCTTAATCCTGTTGCAAATTGTCATCGTCCGGATTACACTGTTGAATTATTATTGGAACAAAGCTGGACGGCATGCGTAATTACCAGCATAGCTCTGTTGTACGAAAAATTGTTAATGAAGCAAGTCACCCGTGTGATCGAATGGGACTGTTCGGAGTTGTATGAAAGTAAGGGAACCTGCAGTTTGAGAAGATCGATCCTGATACTGCTGTTTTTGGTTGGAGTAATGGTTTCGAACGCGCCAGACGCGTGGCCGGGAACTATCCGCAGGCCTGAAAAGCTTTCTCATAAAAGATTGACCAGGCTACTTGGTTTTACACCGAAAATGGTGTTCTACGGTGGGTGCATGATAGCGGAAGGACAGAATCTCGAAGGACCGGTTGTTGTAATAGCCGGAACACTCGATATCCAGGACGGTGGGGTACTCCATGGAGACATATGGGTAATAAATGGAAAGCTTATTCTTACCGGGCGGGCGGTTATCGATGGAAATGTTAATCTGGTCAATAGCAGCGACTATACTTCCCATGAAGCGTTTATTACAGGTGAGATTATGCGTTACAGATCCGAATCCAAGCTTGACGACAAGCGCTTCGAGGAAGAAGGGATTGTAGAATTCATAGAGTACAGGAACCCGAAGGAAGTCAGAAGCGAATTTTCGATTGGTGGGAACTCGTCCGGCAGGGTCGGTTACCTTTCAGTGATGCTGAGGACAAAAAGGGAGAATGATTTTCATAAGGATCCTTATATCAAGGGAAAGGGATGGGTCGGTGTGTCGCCTTTTAAAAGATCGACAAATCTTATCGCGTTCGATGCTGATTATTCAATTCCGTTAACAGGCAGAAAACTTGAACTCCTGATCCATGGATTCAGCAGGGCGTTCAATAACGATAAGTGGATGTTGTCAGAGAGAGAAAACAGCTTCATCCTGTTGATGACAGGAGATGATTTTTTTGATTATTGGGAGAAGAGTGGAGGAGAAATCGGGTTAAGGTTCAAACACTCTGAAAAATATATACTGGAAGCCCTGGTTTCATACCAGAGAGAACAGTCGCTCGAAGCAAATCCTCGGTTCTCGATCCTTTATCCAACAAACAAGTACAGGGTGAATCCGTCGATAGACGATGGGGACAGGTTGGCGGTTTCGGGAAGGTTGATTCTTGACACAAGGGTTGAAGAGGCCTGGAGAGAAAACGCCTGGCTGGCGAGCCTGTGGGTAGAGAAGGGGATAGCGGATGGACCGGGGGATTTCTCGTACACAGCTTTTGATATAGATATACGAAGGTATAATTTTCTACCCTGGAATATGCGTTTTGATATCAGGGGAAAGCTCTTTTCATCGTTCACCTCGATACCTGGACAACTCACACGCTCCCTGAACGGGTATAGTGGTATACGCGGCCTGTCCGATCTGCCTTTCGGAGCAGAAAGGGGAGACAGGTTGGCGCTTTTCTCATTTGAACTCAGGAGGGGACTGCCGGAAATCCCTGTTTTTAACAAAATATTTTCCCGGTGGGACTTTTTGCTATTTTCCGATATTGGATTCTTGACCCGGGCAAAAAATAATGAAGCTCCATTCCGTTTTCTGAATATTTCTTTCGATGAATGGAAGAAAACGGTGGGGATAGGTATTTCCGGAGAGTCGCTGGTTCCTTATCTGGCCCTTTATGTCGCGCAGGATCTGGATGCGGACAGGATCGGCCCTCGTATCATCCTCAGGTTTAACAGGTCGTTCTGATTATGATGGAAAGAGTAAGTGGCATACTTTCGATCAGGAAGCTTCGCAAGGATTTTGGCAGGGTCGAGGCTTTGAAAGAGATTGATATCACTATCGATAAGCCGGGTGTCTACGGATTTCTTGGTCCCAACGGTGCGGGTAAGACCACGACATTCAAGCTTGTGAGCGGTTTGCTCGCCCCAACGTCGGGGACTATTCGTATCTGCGGTATAGATGTACACAGGGATACGAACTCCGCGATGAAACACCTTGGAGTGCTCTTTGACGTTCCATCTTATTACCCGTATATGACAGGGCGGGACAATCTCGAAGTTTTTGCCAGATGGAGCGGCAGGAACCTCAGCACACAGATACTGGAATTGTTGTCGATGGTCGGGCTCGAAAACGCGATGACCAAGAAAGTAGGGGAATATTCCTGGGGTATGAAGAGAAGGCTTGGTATCGCTGCAGCTCTTCTTGGCGATCCTGAACTCGTACTGCTTGATGAGCCGACTAATGGCCTTGATCCGGCAGGGATTGCTGATATTCGAAACCTTCTTCCTGGACTGGCACATGATCATGGACGCACTGTGCTGCTTTCTTCTCACCGGATGGAAGAAGTTGACCAGATATGTGATCACGTCACGATCATCAACAGGGGAGAGATAATTGCTTCAGGTTCTGTTGCGGAATTGTCAAAGGCAGAACCCGTTGTCGAGATCGTATGCGATGATGCAGATTCGGCGAAGGCACTGCTGTCGCGATACGATGGAATAGATGATATTGAAATGACCGGGGCCGGCAGTCTTCGGATCCTTGCTCCCGGGATGTCGGCGGCGGTCATCAACCGGATACTTATCGAGGGAGGCATACAGGTGCGACAGGTTCTCGAAAAGAGGGAATCGCTTGAGGAAACATTCTTTCGTCTTACTGGAACGCATTGCAATGATGAATAATATTCAAAATATACTTTCAGCGGAAAGATACAAATTGTCAAGGCGCAGGATGATCGCGGTTCTTCCGGGATCTGTCATGGCACTGGCAGTTCTTCTGTTTTTTGCTGTTGATTTTGCTGCCAGGAAAGACTGGATAGGATTGCCGAGCGGTTTTTACGTGGCTTCGACTACGATCGGATGGATGGTGAATATTGTTGCTCTGCTCTCGATCATTATGACTTGTTTTCATGTTTCAGGCGAATTCGCGCTGGGTACGGTAAAACCCGCCTGGGTACGACCGGTAAGTCGTAGCAGCTGGTATTCCGGCAAACTTATTTCCTCAGCGGCAGCTTCGACCTTTATCTTCATGCTGGCTGTTGTGACCGTAACCATTCTGGCATGGGCGAAATACGGTTTCTCCGACTTGATGGAAAAAAACTACCTTGTACATTCAGCTTCGAGTATGGCCGGGCGCTTTGTGCTGGTTACTCTTCTGACCGTAGTAACGTTATGGGCACTGGTGGCTGTAACAGCTATGCTGGCAAGTTTTTTCAACAGGCCTGGTAGTGCGATTGCGGTTGCGATTCTGTTGTCATTTCTGATGACTGTAATAGCAATATTTCCCCGGGCGACTCCTTTTCTCCTGAGCACATGCCTTACGAGCCCATTCGAACAGATGACTTTCATGTCCAAGGGATTACCGCTTCCCCTCGAGTGGACAACCCTTATATGGAGAGAGCTTGCCTGCTCATTTGCCTGGATCACGGCGGCAGTTATTGCCGGAATAACAGTGATAAGAAAAAAAGAAATTACATTTTAGCAAACATCTGACAGGAGTACCTATGGATAGCATTTTCAGAAAGATGAATATAAAAGAAGGGCCTGGATCTATCGTTATCCGGACAGGAATCCTGATTGCGGTAATATTTTTCCTGAATGGAAGCTGTGTTGCAGGAGACCGGCATGCTTTCAGCATTTCCACCCTGAGCGTAGCTGACAAGTTGCTCGGTTTTGTGGAGGAAGATTTTAATCAGGATGGTTTTGAAGATATTCTGATCATTCACCGAAAAGGGCTTCAACCGGACGAGACTCGCTGGGTGTCAATTTTCTGGCAGAAGGGGGGAGAAGGTTTTTCCACCGCTGCCGATCAATCCTGGGAGATCGATACATTAGCCGTGCTTCTTGATGTTGGGGATGTGGAGGGAGATACAAAAACAGAAATATGTTATCTGACATGCAGTGGAGTCCATTATTATCCGATAAATGGGAACCGTTTCATTACTGAATCGAGAAAACTGATTGATTGCGAAGGACTGACAGTTTTTCCTTCTAAAAGAAGCATTCCTCTTATCAATTTTGTCAGGGATTGGAATGACGATGGTGACGAGGAAGTGGGTGTATTCAGATTCGGAGGGCTTTCAATATTTGCTCCGGATTCATCCGGTGAGTTCAGGTGTGAAAACAGGATATCGATCGAGCTTAAGACTTCAATGTCTGCGAGAGGAGTAATGGATGATATGGAACAGACATTAGGTCTTCGCGCGAGTTTCAGTTTTCCAGAGACCAGGCTCATCGATTACAACGGAGATGGACTCAAGGACCTTATAGCAACGCGTTCCGACAGGGTTATCGTATATCTTCAGGATTCCTTGAGATCTTTTACTTCGGAACCTGTGGCTGATGTGATGTTCGATGTCAGGACACAAAAGGAAAAAATAGATGATTCGGCTTTTGCGGTGACTGTTGTCAAAGATCTGGATAATGACGGATTCGCAGATGCTATTGTAACGAAACAGTCGGCAAAAGGGTTGTCCAACTTTCGTTGCGCGATCAATATTTATTACGGCGGGCCTGAAGGGTATGCGAATAAACCCGATCAGGTGATCATATCGGAAGGGTCCGCTTCCGAACGCACGATAGTACGTGATGTCAACGGCGATGGGCGACTCGATATGATACTTCCTTCTATAAAGATAAGTATCAGATCGATCATCCGTTTTCTTCTTACGAAATCTATTCCAATCAACTTCAATATCTTTCTCCTTCACGAGGATGGAAGATATTCGGATCGCCCCGATTTTTCTAAAGCGGTGAAATTCAAAATCGATTTTTCCGGTGATACAGATACGCAGGCTATTAGCCTGAGTGGAGATTTCAACGGGGATAAACGCAAGGATTTCGTTTTTGGTACACGTGAGGATGAACTCTCCATCTACATGGGTACTTCTGACGGGAAAAACCATCTATTTTCCAGGAAGCCTGTCATAAAACTGGATGTTCCGGCTTTTGGCGTATTGCATAGCTGCGATCTCAATGGAGACGGGTTTTCTGACATGATCATGTCTTATCCTCAAAACAAGGAGAGGCAGGGAACGATCCTGGTCTTCATCAACCAGAAGAAACTCGATTAATGTCAGCGATGGGTATTTACTCCAGTAATTCTTCGATAAGGCCGGTGCATACCATGGATGCGCCGGTATGGTTTCGTATGAAGGATGAAGCTGACCTGCCGGTTCTTTCCAGTAGATCCTGATCAGCCAGAAGTCTGCCTGCCCGGGCAGCGAATTCATCCGCATTTCTGACGATTTCTGCAGCTCCAAGTTCGATGAGCCGTTCTGCTTCCCAGGCATTGCCGATCTTCGGCCCGAAAAATACTGGTAGTCCACATACGGCCGGTTCCATGACGTTGTGTACACCGGTTGTCCAGCTTCCACCGACATAAGCGATAGTGCCTGCTTTGTAGAGTTCGGCAAGATACCCCAACCCGTCCGCGATGATTACATCCGTGTCGATCCCACGACTGCTTTCCAGAAGAGAAAGCCGGACAGAACTGAGTCCTTCCTTTTCAAGAGACTGCTCGATCTCCTCGATCCGGACAGGTTCAGGTTCATGTGGCGCGATGATTAGCCCCGTATCGTCAAACCTGCCCAGAAGTTTTCTGAATCCTTTGATAATGAGGGCCTCATCTTTTGGCCAGCTGCTGCCTGCTATAATGAAGCGTTTTTCGCAGGAAAGAATCTCTTCGGGAATTGAAACCGTGGCGTTATCGATCCTGATACATACCTGGTCAAAACGGATATCACCCGTCGTTACAACACGGACACCGGGATGCAGGTACTGCTTGAACAGTCCTGAATCCATGTCCGATACAGAAGCAATAACAGAGATCATGGAGTAGAGATTTTTGTAGAAATTTCCCGTAATTCCCGACATGTGTCTTTTGCGGTCGACAAGAGTGCCGGAGAGGAGCAATTGCCGGATGTTTCTTTTTGAAGATTCTGCGACCAGGTTGGGCCAGAGGTCGTATTTGACATAGACAACGAGGTCAGGATTTAAACAGCCGAGGCAGAAGCGAGCATTTGAAAGTGTATCAAAAGGAAGGTAATCGACAAAACGGATAGAAGGGGTTTTTCCCATGCGGTCGGAATTTTCATAATATTCGAAGCCTGAAGGAGAGTAGAACGTCAGAGCTATCTGGAGGGAAGGTCCGATTTTCTTTGAAAGAATATCCATCACAGGCCTGGCCTGCAGGAATTCCCCGACTGACGAGACATGAAACCAGACGACAGGCCTGCTTTTGTCAAGTTCAGCCGATTTCGAAAGCCAGCGTTCCTTGAGCCCTTTTCTTGCGTTCAGTGTGCGGGCGATCTTTGCATCGAAATGTGCCGCTATCCTGAATGCGGCTGACGCAACAGGAAGAAGCAAGTTGTAAATGGCCATAAGTGGATTCACCGTGTAGTACCCTTTTCATTTTCCCGTACTAGGTCTTTACCGCTTATAATACCTACAGCAGACATGACCTCCCCGACTGTGATCGATTCGAGGCACTCCCTGGTTCCGAAAGGACACGCCCTTGAGCCATTTCTGGAACAGGGTCTGCAATCAAGGTTGACCTGGAGAGGGATGCTTTTTGCAAGATGCGGGAAGAACCCGAATTCTTCGACAGTGGGCCCGAAAAAAGCTATAACGGGTGTTCCAACCGCTTCAGCCAGGTGCAGGGGAGCTGAATCGTTGGTAATAAGAAACAGACAACGGTCAAGGATAGCCGCGGTTTCAAGTAGAGAGAGCCTGCCAGCTGTATTCAGAACACGTTTTCCGGATCCACCGATCCTTGAGCTCAATTCCGATTCACTCCTGTCTCCAATAAGGATTATTCCGAAACCGTGGGCAACAAGGACGGGAATAAGATCCCTGAATCTTTCCTCAGGCCAGCGTTTTGTTTCCCACCGGGCGCCTGGGGCTATTGCCACGAGCGGAAGGCCGGAAAGTCCGGCTGATTCGATCATCACGCCGATTTTGATTGTTGCATGATCAGGAAGTAAAAGACGGGTTTCATTTTCCGAGGGGCTGATACCCAGGCCAGTTGACAACTCCAGGTATCTTTTCCACATGGGGAGGATTTTTTTGAAAAGGTTGCGCTTCTTTTTGATCAGTGCGATTTTTCTTGCCTGGTTTTTTTTGATCCGGATTTTTTTGCGAACGGGAAGGACAAATGACAGCAGATTACTCCTGATCACATTGTGTGCGTCGATTACGATGTTGTACTTCTCTCTGAATAACCTGCGGTACAGCCCGAACAGCCCTCTTAGATCATTGCTGTCCAGTGTATGTATATGGTCGATATCATTATTTGAAGCGAAAAGGGGAGCGTATCGTTTTTTTGTGGCAAGGTGGATCTCTCCCATGGGAAATCCGGCGCGAAGCTGTCTGAGAAGCGGGAGGATAAGTACCAGGTCTCCAAGAGAGCTGAATCTTATTACGAGGATCTTCTCTTTTTTCATTGCTCTATTCCGATACATTTCAACCTTCTGCGGAGCTTGTTTGTCAACAGGGCAAATTCCCCTTGTTCGCTCGATAATACTCCAGGCAGCTATAACAAGTCCAGATATGTTGCAACTTGTTGCCTGAACCTGTTCTCCCCTCTCCCCCCCCCCTATTCGTGGTAAGACCTTATTCCTGGAATGGAACCTTGAAGCAGGTACAAACTCGATAACCCTGTGGGTTGAAAACGCGAAAAAAAGTAGATAAGTATCCACGACAAACGATATAAGGTTATATTTTTTTCATAAAGTTTGAATTTTCAGTTTTAATTGATTATATTATCCTGTCTTGCACTGGTATTAATATGGAATAGGGATCTAACATACAGAATGACAGAGAGTTGTGTGCTTCAAGAGGATGGGGAGGTTTCGGATGCAAAGAAAGAGCGAGATTGGTTCGCGCATAAAAAAATTCCGGTTGGCAAAAGGGCTGACTCTAAAAGATATTGAACTGAAAGCGAAGGTATCCGCGACCCATGTCTCGGAAATAGAGCGTGGGATGACATCTCCGACAGTCGGGGCACTATCCAAGATAGCGGAAGCAATGGATACCGATGTTGCATATTTCGTTGAAAAAAAGAATCTCACAAAGATCTCCATAGTCAATAGAAACAAGAGAAAGAAGATGCAGTTTCTCGACTGGGGAGCTACATATTATTCGTTGACAAAAGATCTCCCGAATCCTGTCATTTCTTTTCTCGAAGTGGAACTGGAACCGGGTATTGCAAGGCCCGAAGAAACCAGTACTCATGATGGGGAAGAATTTGCTCTTGTAACAAAAGGTGTAATGGAGATAATAATAGGGGATGAGAAATATATTCTCAAAGAGGGAGACAGTATACATTACAAGGCGAGCAAGCCGCATGCCATGAGAAATATCGGCGATGCCAAATGCAGGGCGATCTGGGTTACAATGCCACCTTACAGCCTATAATAATACCTGGTACAACCGGAGGAAATATACAGGATGATCAAAAATGAAGAAATCGGCAGAAGGATAAAAAAAATCAGAGAGCATAACCACATGACGCTGAAAAAGGTTGAAGCCAAAGCGGCTATTTCTGCTACTCATCTGTCAGAGATCGAAAGAGGAAAGACTTCTCCGACCATCGGTGCGTTGATCCGTATTGCAGACGCTCTTGGAAAAGACCCGGCCTATTTTGTCGAGAACGAAGAACTTGAAGATGTTTCTTTCATCGCCCTGGAAGACAGACAGGCAAATAAGCTCGAACGCACCGATGGAATCATGGAGATGCTTACGAATTCTATTCCCAGTGGTAAGATCAATGCCCGGTTGATCACGCTTGCGCCGTCAAAAAAGAGCAAGATCGATATTCACAAACATAATTGCGATGAATCCGCGCTTATCCTCGAAGGAATGGTTACATTCAAGGTCAAGGACGAGATATACGAATTGAAGGAAGGCGACAGTATATATTACATTGCCAATATGGCTCATGGATATATAAATGCTTCTGCCCGTAAAGAGGCAAAGATGATCTGGTTCGCTTCTGAACGAAACGTGGATTAAAACCACCCGTTTTATCCAGGCTCATGATATGCCCCGGGCTTTTTCAGGCCCGGTATTTTCTATGAACAACTGATTTTTATTGACACATGAATTTTTAAAAAACTATAGTCATCGGGAAGTAAAGGGGGATTTTGAAATGAAAGAGAACAAAAAAGAGGGAAATATCGGGGAAGATTACCTGTTCCATCATCTACTGGCGATGTTTCAGACCATGGCAATACAGCAGCTTGGCAAATTAATGAACCCCATAACCGGAAAATTGGAAAGAGATTTGCACCAGGCCAGGATAACTATTGATATGATAGGGATGATCCAAAAGAAGACGGATGGCAATCTTACGGATCAGGAAAAACGATTAATCGACAATATTCTTGCAGAGTTGCAGTTGAATTATGTCGACGAGTTGGAACATAGTGAGGAAGAACCTCGGCCAGAAGCAGAAGATGCCGAGAAACTTCATGAAAAGAAAGAAGATATAGAAGCGAGTGAAAAAGATCAGCCGGCCGACGAGGAGCAGGCTGAGGATAAACCGGAAAAGTAGATAACAATATCTTTGTCCCGCATCTATCCGGAAATGATTACAGGAGGGCCCATGATGAGGACTGTTATACGTTTGTTTCTGGCAGTTATGGTTGTAGTATTATTTGCCGGTCTGGCCAATGCTCAGACATCCTGGGAGGGTACTGCCGGGCTGCTTAGGGTCCATGACGCCGAAACGATTGGCAAGGGGAAACTCGTTTTTTCCTTTGGGACCTCTTATTATCGAAAATATGGGGTTGTTCTTACAGATAGGGCCACGGAGCCGGAAGTCGATTATAATTTCTTTCTGTCAAGGGTGGCCCTGACTCTTGGTTTGAGTGATCATGTCGAACTCTCAGCGGCGCTCGATGTCAGAAACTGGGTGATGATCGTCAAGGATGATGATGCAAACGATGATTTCGAAACCCTGTATCGAGGGGGGCTTGGAGATACAAAGCTACAGGCAAAACTGTGTATCCCCATGCCTACGGACAAATTCGGGATGGGAATTCTTGGTTCGGCCAGTTTTCCTACAGGCAACAAGGACAGGCGTTTTACTACCGAAGCGATAGATTTCGGGATTACGGGGCTGTTTACATTGAACCTTACCGGGCTGGAAAGCTTTGTTCCGACAAAGCTTCACCTGAACCTTGGATACAGGTTCAACGGAAATGAAAAAGGATACGGAATACTCAACACGAACGATCCGAATCTAAGCGGTTTTTATCCTCCGGCTTACCCGGCTGTTCCTGAGGATGCTGCCACCGATTTCAATAACCTGTTTCACATCGGGACAGGGGTCGAATTCATTCTCCGTGATACCAGGTTATTTGTCGAATTTTGCCGGGATGAGTTCCTGAATGCGGACTTCGAAGATTCAGTCTACACGAACAGGAATATGTATACGATCACACCTGGTATATCTTTTGTATCCCGAAACGGTGTGGGTATCCTGGCGGCAATAGATATTAATCTCAATTCCGAGGATAACTGGCCTGTTATCAACCCTCCTGACTGGATGGCATATCTGGCATTTTCAGTTGGAGGATTTGTTATGGCCCAGGATAGCGATAAGGATGGTATAGAGGACAAGCTTGACAAATGTCCCGATCAGGCCGAGGATTTCGATGGATTCGAGGATGAGGATGGCTGCCCTGATCTGGATAACGATGGTGATGGTATCCAGGACGGCGTGGATCAATGCCCGGACCTTGCCGAGGATTTCGATGGATTCGAGGATGAGGATGGCTGCCCTGATCTGGATAACG
>CBDUUV010000030.1:0-24690 GCA_965370495.1 uncultured bacterium | reverse complement strand
CGGCTCGAGGCACAATCTCCAGGTAGATCATATAGTCCCATATGCAAAGGGAGGCACTAACTCCATCGATAACCTGCAGCTTTTGTGTCAGAAGCATAATCTTCTAAAGGCTGAGCATGATTTTGGAAAGGGGTTCATCAAGAAGAATTACAAAAGAGAGTGAGCCGGGTGGTGCATGGGGAGACATGAAGACACTCATCAGAAGAGAGTGAAACTGGTTGATGCTCGCGGGAAATCGTGCGGGTGCTGATCAGAGAGAACCCCTGGTTGATGCGAGGGAAGATCATGCGGGTACTCATCAGAGAGTGAAATTGATTAGCGCGTGATGTGGGGATCGCGCTAGTACTCATTACCCTGGCTTCCGGGAGCATGTGTGTTGTTTCGGAGATATCATCACACGGGTTAACCGGGTGGTGGTTATTGACGGATTCATGTTAATACGGGAAGCCCGCCCAACGGGTTTTCCCCGGGACGGGCTTCGGATTTCCCATAATACAACAAACACGGAGCAACAGCTATCCCGGCGGGGGTTTGGAACTGCTGTTTAAAAAGAACACTTGAGAGCGAACTGGTATCTCAAGCTGTCATATTCCTTTATGGTATCCGTGAAGATGGTTCCGTCATACTCACGTGTAAGGTGTTCAGTCTTCATAAACGCAATTTCAAATATAGATGTCACATGTTTCGTAACATCATAGAAGAGATTGCCAAAGAATTCGCTGTTCAGGCTTTTCAGCGCCCAGTTCTCCCCGGTTTCTTCCGGACAGATCCATTTTGCCTCGTCAGGATCATCGAATCCGTAACCAGCGTTCAGGGTAAGCTTGCCGTTTGCCTTCACAGACAGCATTCCCCAGCCACCCATGGATGGAAGAGGGTTGTTCATCGGGTCAACACGCTGCCCTATTCCTCCGAGGTACTGACCAAGATTTTCGCCTGTAAAAAGCTCTCCCTTGAGACTTATCTGTTCATTGAACACAAGGACAAGGTCTGCGTTGGCCGACCAGGAAATGATATCCTCCTGGCCTCCCGCGCCCTCGTATGTCTCTTTGCCGTAGTGGCCCGAGAACCCGATGGCAATCTTGTTGGATTCACCGAAAGTCGAGGCAAAGCCGATACGGCCCTGGAAGGTCGGGAGCCCGGAGTCGGCGCCGAAGTCGAGGAAAGAATCGTTAGCACCGAGGGAGTCGGGTTTCCCGCCAAGATTTCTGAAGATACCGGCGTCGAAAGTGACCGTTGCGTTGTTGCCTGCCTCAGTCCAGGTTGAGACACGGAACTGTGGACGGCGGTAGCCGATATTACCTTGGTACCAGAGGACCGAATAATTGGCGGTCTTTGGATTAAGAGGTGAAATGATATCCCAGGTCTGGCCGGCGAGGATAGACCAGCGGCACTTGCCGAATTTGAAGAAGGCGTGACGAAGCATCGGGCTGGCCTTGTTCTCACCCGCTCCGGCGTTCTGGAAATCGAATTCCAGGTAGGCCTTTGTTTTATAATCGCCTTCCTTCCACCAGAAATCGAATGCGAGCCTCGACTCTCTGGCCGTGAGGAAGATCTCATTCTTGTCGCTCCCATCGAAAGCTGATACGTAGAGAGCGTAATTACCCGGAGAGATTCTTGTGTCATCGTAGATAAGGTCCGTCTTAAGAAAGCCGCCGAACTTGAACCCGGAATCCTTGTCACAGGATTCACCAGCGGATAGAGGCGCGGCAAGGATCGACGCGAGAACGATGATGGTGAAAACTGACAGTAAACGTTTCATATCTTTCTCCTTCCCTGGATAAAATGTCAGTGTCTCAATAGACACAAAACCTGCAAGGCTACTAAATAGGCCATAACGGGATTTTTTGTCAATAAAATTCAGGCATTGATTCCTGTCCAGTGATCGGTACCCACTCCACCCGGCTAAAGTTTTTCTGGCGGATGATTTCAGGCGGGGGGGGCGGCAACCGGGTTATCCGAAAGAGACCATACGGTCGATCGCGTTTCGGGCGGCATCGGCAATATCCGGAGGCACAGCTATAACAGGTTCGAGAGATTCGAGTGAGCGAAGGATTTTTTCAAGGGTGATCTTCTTCATGTTCGGGCATATGGCGTGGGGCGATGCCGGGATAAATTTCTTTTCCGGGAAAAGAGAGGCCAGGCGGTAGGTCATTCCAACCTCGGTGCCAACAATGAATGTTGTAGCTTCGCTTTCGCCTGCAAGGCGGATCATCCCGCTCGTTCCGAGGAGGAAGTCGGCTTCTGCCGCTATGGATGGATTGACTTCGGGATGGGCCATTACTACCGCGCCCGGATACTCTTTTACAAGTGCTTGTATCTGTTCAGGAAATATCTTCTGGTGGGAAGGACAGTAGCCATCCCACAGCAGGAACTTTCTGCCGGTCCGGGAGGCGACCCAGCCACCGAGGTACTGGTCAGGACCGAATATGATTTCCCTGTCTTCAGGAACGGATTCTATGACTTTCACCGCGTTTGCCGATGTGCAGCAGATATCGGTCAGAGCCTTGACCTCGGCAGTGGAATTGACATACATGACCGTCATGGCTCCGGGATGCTGCTTCTGAAACTCGCTGAGCTGAGCAGCGGTTATCATATCAGCCATCGGGCAGCCCGCTGAGGGGTCGGGAAGAATGATTTTTTTCCCGGGCGAGAGGATAGATGCTGTTTCGGCCATGAAATAGACGCCGCAGAATATAATGACTTTGTTCGGAAGGGAGGCTGCCAGTCTGCTCAGGTCGAGCGAGTCGCCCAGATGGTCGGCTATATCCTGGATTTCATCCGGCTGGTAGTTATGCGCGAAGATAACCGCGTCTTTTTCTTCCTTGAGGCGAAGGATCCTGTCTGCCAGTTCCTGCCTTGGCATCCCGGGCCACCTTTCATTTTGTTCCCGCCCCACACTTCAGTTCAAGGCCTTGCCGCAATGAGGACATCTTTCGCGTGAACTGTCAGCAATCTTTCCGCAGTGTGGGCATGTATACAAAATCGTCTTGCAGGAATTGCACAGTACTGACGAATCTTCCAGCGCCGCATCACAATATGGGCACTTGGCATCGGCCGTTCTGTGAACGTCATGTTTTTCGGGAATCCTGACAGGCTCGCCTGTTTCGGACCTTTTCCTGTAATCCTTTATTGCGGCGTGAAGAGCGTCAGCCCCAAGATTGGAACAATGCAGTTTGTTCGTCGGCAGCCCGCCCAACTCTTCTGCGACCATTTCGTTAGTTATCTCCATGGCTTCGTCCAGTGTCTTGCCAAGCGCCATCTCGCTTACCATGCTGGAAACCGCGATCGCCGCGCCGCATCCGAAAGTTTTGAATCTGATATCCTTTATCCTGTCGTCCCTGACCGAGATCATGAATGTCATCATGTCTCCACACTTCGGATTTCCCACTTCACCAACACCGTCCGGGGCATCCAGAGCGCCCACGTTGCGGGGATTCATGAAGTGATCCATCACCCTGTCACTGTACATCGGCATCTTTCTTCTCCCTGTATACCGGTGACATCTCGCGAAGACGCGAGACAATAGGCTTCATTTCTGTTATTACAGTTTCGATATCTTCTATAGTGTTTTCCGGGCCGAATGTAAACACGATCGAACCCTGGGCGGTCTCCGCGTCAAGGCCCAGGGCTTCGAGCACATGACTGCCTTTCAGCGACTTCGAGGCACAGACGGAACCGCTTGCAGCCATTATGCCCATGTGGTTCAGAAAGAGAAGAAGTCCTTCCCCTTCGATATACCTGACGCAAAAGGACGCGTGTCCCGGAAGCCTTTTTTCAGGATGCCCTGTTAATATGACATCATCGATCTGCGTTGTAAGTTTTCGTATCATCTCGTCCCTGAGTGGAATGAGAGACGATGCTGTCTGCTCCAGGCCGGCGGCCGCGAGTTCGGCAGCGATACCCATACCTGCTATGGCGGGGATGTTCTCCTGTCCGGCTCTGCGGTTTTGCTCCTGGGCTCCGCCCTCGATCAACTTTTTCATAGGGACGCCTTTTTTTGCGACAAGCGCGGCCGCGCCAGGAGGGCCTCCGAAGTTCTGCCCCGCGATTGTTATCGCGTTCAGTGCCAGGTTGTTTATATCTATTTTTACAGATCCCGCCGTTCCCCAGGAATCGGTATGAAAAGGCACGCCTTTTTCAGAGCAGATCTCGGCGAGTTCTGCTATAGGCTGTATTGTGCCGATTTCGGTGCTCGCGTGGATGACCGATACCAGGGCGGCGCCTTCAGAGAGAGAATCTTTCAGGATAGCGGGGTCGACAAGCCCGTCAGCGTCAACAGGCAGAGTAACAAGCTCGAACCCTTCCTTTTCAAGGGAAGCGGCAGGTATAACTACCGAGTGGTGTTCTATAGCCGAGATGATGAGCCGGTTCGATTTCTTTTTTCTGGCACGGGCGATACCTTTGATGGCCATGTTGTTCGCTTCCGAACCGGTTGCCGTAAAAATAATCCGGGAAGGTTCCGCGCCTATCAGCGCTGCTGCCTGTTCGCGGGCCCGCTCGAGGGTTTCCGCCGCCCTCTGGCCCCTGTCGTGAACACTCTGCGGATTGCCAAAACCATCGGTGAGCAGCCGTGACATCTCCTCTGCCGCTTCGATCCTGGTGCCGGAAGCGGCTATATGGTCGAGATAGATTTCCCTTTTATCACCCACAATAAAACCCTCTCTGGCAACAAACCATCGTGTCAGGGATAATCTACCAAACAGGGGGGGTAAAGCAAATGAAATCTGAGGGTGGAATAACAGCGGGCGCCGGAAGAAAAAAGAATTTAGTGGAACTATCGGTGGCCGGTATCATATAATGGAGAGTCGGATTTAACGATTTTCCCGGCCCCTTTGTGGTTTTGACCCCTGGAGATGATTGGGGAACTGCAGGGCCAGTCTTTAAACCGGGAGATAACGCCAATACAATGGCGCCCCGGGGAACTCTTCAGTTGGAGGGTGCGTGTATGGGATATTTACGCAGGTATACAATGGCCCTGACAGCAATTATTCTTCTGGTGAGTGTTCTGTCGTCGACGGCCCTTTTCGCGGCAGGCGGCGAGAATACTCCGAAATTCTTTGTCAGGGAGAAAACGATAGACCTCGGAAACTATTATGAGGGTGTCGATGTCGAGTACGAGTTCAAGGTCCGTAACAACGGAATAGGGGAGCTTCACATCCTGAATGTGAGACCTGGCTGAGGCTGCTCCGTGGCCGATTATGACAAGGTCATCCTTCCCGGGCAGGAAGGAAAAATAGGAATAACAATCAGAGGATCCAAAATTCGTTCAGGACGTTTCAAAAAGTCATTTACCGTAAAGACAAATGACCCGGAAAACGCCAAGGTCATACTGTACGTTACCGCCGTAGTGAAAAAGGTTCTCAAGCTTTCCCACAGCCTTTCCGTGTCGGGTTTTACCAATGAGTTGCTCAAGGTCGAGACGATCATCACGAACGAACTCGATAACCCTGTTAATATCAAGAGCTGGCACTGGTCAGAAGAGAGCAAAAAGGATTATGACCTTCTCTGCAGAATGATCGGGGTTAAACTCGAAGGTATCGAGAGCGGCAGGAAATATCGCCTGAAGACCTGGACCAGGGAAGAACTGCCACCCGGCCGGTATATAGGCGATATAATTCTCGAGACGGATTTCAAGGAGCTGCCGGAGAAAAAGGTCGCTTTCAGCATAACGATCACACCGGATGTCCAGGTACATCCAAAGAGGATTATCATGAGAGAGATGCGGGTGCCCGAAGGGAGGACGAAGAATTTCGAAAAAACCGTTTCGATCGTTGCCGCAAGGGGCGATTCCCTGAAGGTGCTGGATATTATTCCCAGCAGGGAAGACATGACCGTCAAAATTCGGGAAGTACGCGAGGGCAAGTCTTTCAGCTGCACGATCAGTATCAGGCCTCCATCGGAAACCGGAAGCTATAATGGCTCGATCACATTTGTCACGAACTATCCGGGATATGAAAAGATTGTTACGCCGATAAAAGGCATGGTCAGGGTGATGAAAGACCAGAAGTGATCATGCGGGCGGGTGAAATATTTTAAGGGTCGGGGGTATGCTGAATTTCCGGTGTGCCCCCTTTTGAAAGGAAAAGGACAATTAAAAAGCAGATAATCATAATATTTCTGTTTCTGATGGTGGCGCCGTTGCTGGTTGCCGCGCAGGACACGGAACAGGAAGCAAGAAAACAGTATTCGGCTATGATGGCCGAACTCGAACAGAAGAGAAGTACGCTCACGAATCCCCAGCTGATAGATCTTGCCGAAAGGATGTTGCTGGGATTCATCGAGAAATACCCGGGAACAGGAGCGTCGGGAAGCGCCCACGTCGTACTCGGGCAGATCTACAGCAGCATTGGAAGGCCCGGGGACGCGATTTCCCACATTGAAAAATTCCTGGCCGGTAAATACGGGAAGAGTCCGGCCGAAGTCAATATGGCCAGCCAGATTCTCGGAAACACGTACATAGAGATGGGCAGATTCGATGAGGCGGAAAAACTTTTCAGGAGTATTGTGGCCGAAGGAAGCGGTGCTGATGGGCCCTCCAGGCAGATGGCCGCGATGATGATCGAAAGGATGGAGACGCTGAAAAAGCTCAGGATCGGGGCGAAAGCCATCGATTTCGCCGTTACCGCTATTGACGGCAAGGAGATAGCGCTTGAACAGTACAGGGGAAAAGTCGTTCTTCTCGATTTCTGGGCCACATGGTGTGCTCCGTGCCGCGCGGAAATGCCGAATGTAAAGGCTGTCTACAAGAAAAATCACAGCAGGGGATTCGATATCATCGGCATATCGATGGATGATAACAAGGCAAAATTCGATAATTATATCAAGGAACAGAACGTAGACTGGCGCCAGATCTTCGATGGCAGGGGCTGGAAGGCCGAGCTGGGACAGAAATACGCGATAAGTTCTATCCCGGCGACTTTTCTGCTCGATCGCAGCGGAGTTATCCGGTACAAGAATCTCAGGGGGCGGGAGTTGGAAGAGGCTGTTAAAAAACTCCTGGCCGGGAAGTAACTCCGGGGACAATTCGGAAAAAACTACAAACGGGATGGGGAGGCACTGGACATGCCCGCCATCCCGTTTGTTCATGTCTGGCCGGTCAGGGGGGCGGCACGAGTTTTCGTGCCGGGCGAGCGGAATAATCACAGCGTTGAACCCCCTCGAAAAAAGATAAAAAACTTCGTGATTTTTATAAAAATAATGATTGACAGTTCTTAAATATTTATGAAATATTGCTTCCTGTTAAACAGAGGAGCCGTGCCTGGACGCGGTGGCAGCTGTTAACTATTAAATGGAATAGAAGTAGATGAGATTTATTGATTCGACTGATTTTGAACGGTTTTTGAAAAAGCTCTCAGCCGAGGGCGGGCTTTTTGTGCCTGTAAGGGACGAGGACTCCGGGAAACTCCATATCGAACGCGTAGAAACATTTCCCCTTGCCAACGGGACGACTTTTGACGGCATGAGAACTGTCGAAACACTGAAGGGTTTCGCGCAGCTTCTTCGCTCGGAGGTCGCAAGGTACCCCTCTGAAGAGATGGATCAGCTTCGCGACGAGGACTCTTTTCCTTCCTTCGTAATCGTAGGTGCCAGGGCTTGTGACATGAAAGCGATGGAGCTTGTTGACAGCGTTCAGGTAGAAGGTGAATTTACAGACCCGTTTTACAAGATACGAAGAGACAAGATGTTCATAGTGGCTGCCGACTGTACCGAGTGCGGGGAAAGCTGTTTCTGTAATCTTACGGGGTTGAATCCCTGGCCCGAGGGAGGATTCGACCTGGCGCTCTCGAAAGTCGATGGCGGATATCTGATCGAGGAAGGTTCGGAGCGGGGAAAAAAGATCGTCGAGGAAAACAACAATCTTTTTTCAGAACCGCGTGACGGACAGGAAAAAACGAGAGACGATAACCGCGAGAAAGTTCTCTCGCAACTCAAGCTCAACAACAGGAATTTCCCCGAAGCGGAGAGCGTTACGGAAAAACTAAGGGAAAAATTCTCCGACGGGATGTGGATAGAGGAATCGGCCAAGTGCGTTGAGTGCGGCGCGTGTACGAACATCTGCCCGACCTGCTACTGTTTCCTGCTTTTTGACCGGGAGGTGGGCGAGCAGTACAGCCGGGTCATGTCGTGGGATTCGTGCCAGGTAAGCGGGTACTCGAGGATGGCGGGTATGGGTACTCCGAGGCCCAGGCTTTCAGACAGGGTCAAGCACCGCCTGTATCACAAGTATGATTATCTTGTTCTCAGTCATGGCGCTGTGTTCTGTACCGGCTGCGGCAGGTGCATTGATGCCTGTTCGGCGGGTATTGATATGCGGGAAGTGTTCCGCAAAGTTAAAACGAAGTCAGCCAGGTAAGGGAGAGAAAGGGTATGGAAAACCCATATTATCCCATAGATGCGGTTCTCGAGGATGTAATTACAGAGACGCCAACCATCAAGACCTTCTGCATCAAGCCAGCAAGGCCGATTAGTTTCAAGGCTGGCCAGTTCATGCAGTTGACCATTCCCGGTGTGGGAGAAGCTCCGTTCACGCCCAGCTCAGACCCTGATATTACCGAGAAGATGGAGATCACTATCCTGAAAACAGGCAAGGTGACAGACGCGCTTCACGAACTCGAGCCTGGAGCGAAGGTTGGCCTGCGCGGCCCGTTCGGCAAAGGCTATCCGCTGGACAAGCTTGCAGGTAAGGAAGTAGTGGTCATAGGCGGCGGTGTCGGCCTCGCGCCGATGCGTTCGCTTCTCTACGCGCTGTTCAATGATCCGTCCAGATATAGAAAGATATCGATAAATTTCGGTGCCAGGGAACCGGCGGAATTGAGTTTCCGGAGACAGTACGAGGAATGGAAGAACCTTGCTCCTCACATCACGCTGAGAACCACGATAGATGTTCCCCATCCGGACTGGAAAGGGCCTGTCGGCGTTGTGACCACTCTTCTGGACGATCTCGATATTGATATACCTGAAAGTTATGCTCTGTCATGCGGCCCCGAGATCATGCTCAAGTTCGTAACCATGAAACTCCTTGAAATAGGTTACAACCCTCCGCAGATCTATCTCTCCATGAACAGGAAGATGTCATGCGGTATGGGTAAATGCGGGCGCTGCAATATCGGGCACTACTATCTGTGTGTAGATGGCCCCGACATGTGTTACGACAAGATAAAACATGTTTCAAACGTGTTCGGGTAGGATGTTTCCGTTTGGGCTTTATCTATCCGGGGAAAGGCCCGGGAAGAAAAACCGTTTATGAGTGAAATAAAAAATTATTGTTCCTTTTGTTCGCTGGCCTGTCCCGTTGTGTTCAAGGGAGGGAAGAGGTCGCCTCTTTTCACAAAGGATTCGATTCTGGCGATAGACTGGGACGAAAGCGAAGGATCCAAATACGGTGGCAGTCTCTGTGCCCGTGGGAACGCGGTCGTTGAATTCGTATCTCATCCGAAAAGGCTGAACTACGCTTTTATCCTGGGTGAGAGGACCAATTTTGAAGCGGCCGTAAAAGAAACGGCCAAAAACCTTGCCGCGATCAAAGCAGAGTCGGGCGCGGACAGTATTGGCATCCTGATAGGGGAAAACCTGACGAATGAAGAGGCGTCGCTGGCCCTGAAGTTTGCAAAAGATGTAATCGGAACCTCCAATATCGAGCTTTTTGCCCCTGATGATACACCGATTTTTCAGGCATGGCTGGAATGTGATCTTTCAGGATTGACTCCTTCGGCTGAAAAACCCGACAGTAACAAAAGTGTATATCTCATGGTGGGAGACCCCTTTACAGAACACCCATGTACGGCAAAACCTGTTCTCAAGGGAAAGAATGCCGGCAGGGGGAACGAGATTATTGTCATCAGCCCGGAGCTGAACCACACGGCCTGGTTTGCCAGCCGCCACCTGGCCTGCAAGCCTGGCGGAGAGACCGCGGTACTCGCAGGCTTTCTGAAGGCTGCTTCCACGGCGAGCGGCAACGAGCTTGTGCCCAAACTGAAAAAACTTGTGGCCGCGATAGAGTGGGAAGACATCGAGAAACTCGGCGGGATTGAAAGAAAAGTAATCGAGGATGCTGTTGACCTCCTCCTGAAAGCCGCAAAGGTGGAAACCTTTATATCGAATATCTTTGGCAGGTTCTCCGCGGCGGGCCTTCTTTCTCTGTTTGCGGAAGCAGTGACACGGATTTGCCCGGGAGAGGCTGTTTTCGAGCCTCAGTTCGTACAGCAGAATTCATGGGGGATCTATTCAGTCCTCGCGGGAGCTGGTTGCGGGTCCGTGATCGGAAAGCTCGAGAGCAGCGAGATCGAAGCGCTCGTGATCCTCGGACTCGATATATTTTCTGTATATCCGGCAGGGCCGATTGAAAAAGCTCTTCGCGAGAAGAAATTCACCGTAGCGACCCAGTTGTTCTGGGGCCAGACGGCGGCACGTGCCAATGTGGTGATCCCCGCCGCAGGATTGATGGAGAAAAAGGGGACAGTTTCCCCGTCGTTCACAGAGGATCTTGTGCGTGAGGACGCGGTTCTTCCTCCGGGCGGCGCCTTTTCGGAAGCGGAATTCCTCAAGGCGCTGGCCATAGAGATGGGCTCCGAACTTTCGGAAGGCAGCGTGGAAAGAAAGACGGCAAGGTCGGAGAGCTGTGAAGGCATTACAACCAGGTGGACTTCTTACTCCAATTCGACGAGGGAACTCGATTCTGCCGGGGCTGTTCTCATCCCGTGGAGTGAAGCGGTTCATGCTGCTGACGGATCCCTTACAAGGAACTTTCACTGGTCACAGGTGACATGCCCCGGGCCGCGGCTTATGGTTTCGAAAGAAATCGCGGAGGAATTGGATCTGAACGACGGTGACAGCGTCAAGGTAATGACTGAAGGGGGAGAAGAGGTCTTTGAAGCCACGTGCAGCGAAAAACTGGTCGGCAAAACGGTGGCTGCCACGATCCATTTCCCCGCCGTACGCAAACTGTTTCCGTGGAAGATCGATGAGCGGCTGGAATGTGTGATACTTGCGCCGGTTCCTGTCAAACTTGAGCGTCAGAGCGGGAAGAACTGATTATGGAAAAAAGAATATATATAAATATGAATCTTTGTACCGGGTGCAGAGCCTGTGCCTCGGCGTGTGCCAACGGACATTCAGAACAGGGGCTTCTGAAACACGGGCCTGTCGAAGAAGCCGCGCTCATGCCCCTGCACTGCAGGCATTGTGACACACCATTGTGTCTGGAGGTATGCCCGCAAGAGGCGATCAAGAAAGAAGCGGACGGCACGATAGTCAGGAAAAACCAGCTTTGTATAGGGTGCAAGTCATGTATCGTGGCTTGTCCTTTCGGGGTGATGTTCGTGTACTCGACATGGCATATTTCTCCAAAGTGTGACCTGTGCCAGGACCGCCTCGAAGATGGCAGGAACCCGAGGTGTGTCACTACATGTACTTCCGGAGCGCTCGTGTTCGAGGAGCTTGGGGAACTTGAAAAGAAACACAGAAATACCGTCGAGGGCGGACGCTACTTTACCCGATGGATGTTGACGCGATAGCGGAGAGGGCATATGTACGTTAAGTATCTGTTCTATTATCTGATATTCCCCGGGTTCCTTTTTACTGGGATCGTTGGGCTGCTTACTACCTGGGTGGATAGAAAGGTGACAGCGAGAATCCACTGGAGAGTGGGGCCGCCCTGGTACCAGCCTTTCGCGGATACGATAAAGCTGCTTGGCAAGGAAGTAATAATTCCTCCTGACGCGAATAAAACAGGGTTTCTTCTCATGCCGGTAATAGGGCTTGCTGCCGCGACCCTTGCTTCCACTATTATCTGGCTGGCAAATATATATCCTTCCAGCTCTTTCGTCGGTGATTCGATAGTAGTTCTGTATATCATGACGATTCCGGCTATTGCGATGATGCTCGGCGCAAGCGCGTCCGGAAATCCTCTCGGAATACTGGGCGCAAGCAGGGAGATGAAACTCCTTTTCGCCTATGAGCTTCCTCTTGTGATCTCGATGTTGACAACGGTCTACAAGGTGGGAAGTTTCTCGTTCGTAAAGATCCTGGAAGAGCAGGCCGCCTCGGGCGTGATGCTCAAGAGCGCGTCAGGCGTCATTGCTTTTATAGTGATGATCATGTGTATACAAGCGAAACTGACATTTGTCCCGTTCGATATTCCGGAAGCGGAAACGGAACTGGCCGGTGGAACTCATATCGAGTACTCGGGCGCTCCCCTCGCGGTTATCAGGCTGAATACGGCTATCATGTTTTTTGTGCTGCCTCTTTTCCTGATAACAATGTTCTGGGGCGGTGTTTCGTTCGCCGGCTGGAGCATATTGACTTCTATACTGAAATATGTAGCGATCGTGGTTATAATAGTACTCATAAAGAATACGAATCCAAGGGTCCGGATAGATCAGGCTCTGCGTTTTTTCTGGGGACCGATGCTCGTTTTTTCGATAATTGCAATGATCCTGGCGGTGCTGGGCTTCTAGGTCGCGGAGGAAAGAATGTCGCTGACGTTAAAAGCATTGAAAAAATCACCCTGGGTGTTTCACGTGAACACAGGGGCTTGTAATAACTGTGACATAGAAATCCTCGACGCTCTTACGCCGAGATTCGATATTGAACGATTTGGTATAGTGCTTGTAGGAAGTATCCGGCACGCCGATGTGCTTCTGATAAGCGGCCCGGTCACGAGGAATATCCTTCCCCGGCTGAAGAGGCTTTATGAGCAGGCGCCGAAGCCGATCAAGGTCATCGTTGTCGGAGCTTGCGGATGTAACTGCGGGATATTCAGGGACGGGTATAACATCATCGGGCCCGTAGATAAATTTCTGCCGGTGGATGCCTATGTGCCTGGCTGCCCTCCGAAGCCTGAGACGCTGATTGCCGGAGTTGTCAAGGTGTTGAGTACATTATAGCAGGGCGGAAAACCTGATAAAATCAGGGAAAGCAGAAAGATGGAGAGAAAAGAAGTAAAAAAGAGAATATCCGAAAAATTCGGGGACAAGGTCCAGATAGACCAGCGTTCTGAAAAGAGGGTTTTCATCTTTGCGGAAAAGGAGATCTGGGTCGACCTCGCTGACTTTTTGTTCAATGACCTGGATGCCAGGTTTGATACGGGTGTCGGTGTCGATGAGAGGGGTGGAGTCGAGGTACTGATGTTTTTTCCGTTCGACAAAGAACATTATTTCGTGACGATTAAAACATTTGTGGAAAAACCGCACCCTGAACTCGAGTCGATCTCGAATATCATCCCGGGCGCGAAGTGGATAGAGAGAGAAATATTCGAGATGTACGAAGTCAACTTCAGGAACCATCCTGACCTGAGGCCGGTTCTGAGAGCAGATACCAGGCCTGAGGATTTCTATCCGCACAAACGCGAGAACAAGGACGACCATGAGATGTCGCGAATAAAACATGATGGGATCGACAGGTTCAACGAAGTAATCGGGAAGCCGCCGAAAGGACAGAACCCGTAAGGAATTTCCGGCAGAAATGCCGTTTGGATAACGAGGTGAAATGAGATGGTGAAAAAGATCCCTATCGGCCCGTTCCATCCTATACTGGAGGAACCTGAGTTTTTCGAGCTTCATGTCGATGGCGAGCGAGTGGTCGATATTGATATGACAATAGGCTGGAGCCACCGTGGGATAGAAATCCTTTCGGAGCACAAGACATGGGACCAGGTGCCTTTCCTGGTGGAGAGGGTATGCGGTATCTGCTCCTGTTCCCATCCATACGCGTATGTCAAAGCTGTCGAGGATCTGCTCCAGGTCGAAGTGCCGAAGCGCGCTCAGTACATCAGGGCTATCATTGCCGAGCTCGAAAGGCTTCACAGCCATCTCCTGTGGACTGGCCTGGCGGGCCATTTTATAGGTTACAACACTGTTTTCATGTGGACATGGAAATACAGGGAACCGGTTCTTGATATTCTCGAGGCGGTGACAGGGAACAGGAATCATTACGCGATGATGCGTATCGGCGGTGTTAGGCGCGATATCCCGGACGAAGAGATACCAAATATACGCAAGATGCTGGATGAACTCTGGGAAAAGAATGCCATGTTGACCGGCGCGATCGTCGATGATCCGGTTATTCATGCCAGGACAGAAAAGGTGGGCATCCTGGACAAAAAGATGTGCCGGCTGTACGGGGCGCTCGGTCCCACAGCCAGGGCCGGCGGTTACGATGTTGATGCCAGAAGGGATCATCCCATAGACGCGTATGGAGAGTTGGATTTTGATGTCATAACGTGCGAGAACGGTGATGTTTATGATAAGGTGGTTGTAAGGCAGCTGGAGAATTTTGAAGCGATCAAGATTATCAGGCAGTGTCTTGACAAGCTCGATGACCTGGGCCCCGGAGAGATATGCATGGAGATCGGCGAAGTGCCTCCTGGAGAGGGGATCGGAGTCTACGAGGCGCCCCGCGGCGAAGTGCTTCATTATATCCGCTCTGACGGCGGGAACATGCCGATCAGGCACAAGATAAGAGCCCCCAGTTTTAACAATATACTGACGAACGAGTACAGTGTCGTTGGTGATACGGTCGCTGACGCGGGGCTTATCACCGCTGCGGTCGATCCCTGTTATTCATGTACCGAAAGGGTTGGCAGGGTGGACATGAAGACCGGCGAGAGATGGATAATGACCGAGGGCGACCTGATAAGGATGTCACAGGAAAAGACGGAAGAGATCAGAAAGAAATTATCGGGCAAGTAACGGAATAACTGACGGATTCCGGAGAAAAAACATGAACGATCTTTTACAGATAATAGTTGTCGCGGCGGTGGCCGGGATGATTCCTCTTTTCATTCCAAGAAAAAGGAGTCTTGCGGCCGGGATCATCTGCCTGGCAGCTTCCATATGGATCTTTGTCCGGGCTATCCAGCTGCTTGGCGCGGGAGAGATCGTTTACAATCAGCCTTTATTCAGGCTCGGGGGAGAAATGCCCTTCGAATTCTCGTTGAGGCTCACGCATTTCAGCTCGGTTATTCTCATGTTTATCAGCCTTTTCGGCATGCTGATAACGATGTATTCACTCGGTTATCTGCGCGGCAAAGGGAAGGCGTCGATCAATTATTCATATATTCTCTGGACCCTGGCAGCCGCGGCGGGCGCTGTCCTGGCGGATAATCTTCTTGTGCTTCTCATATTCTGGGAGATATTGACAGCGATACTCTACTATATGATCAATATGGGTGGGGAAGGGCATGAAAAAGCTGCGGCAAAGGCCTTTACGATGCTCGGGTTTACGGACGCGGCGATGCTGCTTGGAATTATCCTGATATGGGTCAGGTGCGGCACGGTCTCTATTGCAGAACTCTCGGCCATGCCGATCGAGGCGGTTTCGCCGGCAATGATTATTGCTTTTGTCTGTCTGTTCGCGGGCGCCGTGGCAAAGGCTGGCGGGATGCCGTTCCATTCCTGGATTCCCGAGATGGCGAAACCGACACCGGCTTCCACCATAGCGTTTCTCCCCGCGTCGCTCGACAAACTTCTTGGCATATACCTTCTCGCGCTGTTGACCTTGAGAATCTTCAATGTGGCGCCCGGCAGCCCGCTCTCTATCATGATGATGATCGTGGGAGCAGCGACGCTGATCTTTGCCGTCCTGATGGCGCTCATACAGCAAAACCTCAAGAAACTGTTATCCTTCTGTGCCGTGAGCCAGGTCGGGTATATGGTTCTGGGTGTTGGAAGCGGTATTCCGGTAGCGATCGTCGGGGGGCTGTTCCACATGGTGAATCATGCCATTTACAAGAGTTGTCTGTTCCTTGGGGCCGGGGCTGTCGAGAGACAGGCGGGAACAACCGATTTCGAAGAGCTTGGCGGGCTCGCAGGGTTGATGCCGGTTACATTCATCACGATGCTCATCGCAGCTTGTTCGATTTCCGGCATCCCTCCTTTCAATGGTTTTGTCTCGAAATGGATGGTGTACCAGGGGATGCTTGAAGGCGGCAGTGGATACCACATGATATTCCTCGTGGTTGTGATTTTCGGCAGCGCCCTGACGCTGGCGTCTTTTGTCAAGGTGCTGCACGCGGTTTTCCTCGGCAGAAGACCGGAGAAGCTCGAGGGTGTCAGGGAAGCCGGATTTACCATGCAGCTGCCGATGATCTTTCTCGCGGTCCTGTGCGTCGCCTTTGGTATATTCGCCAGATACCCGCTGCAGAAGTTCATCATCCCGATTCTTCCCGCATCAGGTATGGAGGTAGAGGGTTTCAATATAATCACGGAGAAGGGCGCTGGTTTGTGGAATCCGACGCTTGCGACAGGTTTGATGGTCGTGGGGTTTGTTATCGGGCTGATCATATATGCTTTTGGAAGTATCAAAAAGAAAATTCGGGTCGACGAGAACCCATGGATCGGTGGAAATATCCTGGAGAACGAGGAGATGCGGATCCCGGGCACGCATTTCTATAAAACAATAACTGATGATCTGAACCCGATTGTAACGGGCGGGTTCAGGGATGGCGACAGTGGCGCGCTGGATGTCTACAATATTTTCGGAAAACTCGGCGATCTGCTGGTACAGTTCCTGAGAATGTTGCACGATGGCATACTTTCCACGTATCTGTCATGGGCGGTCATCGGGCTGGGAGTTCTGGCATTTATTTTAATGTTTCACTGGTAAGGAAAAGGTAAGGGAAAGGCAAAAGGATGGAGACAGCTCTCCTTGTAATAACGATTTTCATGATAGTAGGTTCGATTATCGCTATCGAGGCGAAGAACCTGCTTTCATCAGTGATATCAGTCGGTCTCGTAGGGTTCAGCATGGGCATCATCTTTTTGATGCTGGGCGCGCCGGATATTGCTATTACGCAGGTGGTCGTCGAAATCCTGATTCTGGTGATACTTATCAGGGCGACTGTAAGCACAGATAATACCGCGATTGAAAAGTACAGGGACACACTGCCTTTTGTTGTCAGTCTTATTTTCTTCGGGCTGTTTCTGTTGTTCGCATATTTTGCCGTCCATGAACTGCCGGTCTTTGGAGAACCGATAATGAAAGTGTCCAGCAGGTATCTTGAGACCGGGGCCAGGGATACGGGAGCTACAAATATAGTGACAGCGATCCTTCTGGATTTCAGGGCGTACGATACGATCGGTGAAGCAACCGTTCTTTTTGTATCCATTGTCGGCACTTTCGTTATTCTGAGACGGCGTGGGCGTAAACGTCGCGGGGATGAAGACACGGAGAAAGTCGGTATTCTCGAAGATGAGGATATCAAGAAAAACTTCGAGGGATTTTAAAAGGTGAACTATGGACAATATTGAAAAAATGATCCATGACGACAAGAACGGAATGACGCCGATTGTGAAAACGATTGTCAGGTTCGTCATAGGAATCGTATTTATTTTCGGCGCGTATATCATTATCTATGGCCATTTGACCCCGGGAGGAGGATTTGCCGGCGGGGTCATACTGGCGTGCGGGTATATTATTCTTACGCTTGGGTTCGGGAAGACCCTGGGATTGAAGAAATTGAGCGACAAGATGGCATCACTCCTGGACACTACGGCAGTGCTTGTTTTTCTCATCATCGGGCTGGCCGGGTTGTCAGGCGGATATTTCTTTTTGAATATTCTCGGAAAAGGGGAACGGTTTCAACTGTTCAGCGGCGGCATGATCCCGCTTGCCAATATCGCGATCGGCATCAAGGTTACCGCTTCGGTTTTCGCGGTCTTTATCGCATTGTCGATTTTTGGAAGGTTTATCTCTACGCTTGTGGAGGAAACGGAAAAACAGGAAGGGGAGTGACGAAGAATGACATTATATTTTCTGGCACTGGTTCTCTTCGTTATGGGCCTTTACTGTCTGGTCGCGAAGAAAAATATCATCAAGAAAATAATCGGGATTGTTATTATTGAATACGCGGTCAATATTTTTCTGATCCTTATAGGCTGGAGGAAAGGCGGGATAGCTCCGATCCTGACGAAAGATATGGCGCCGAGTGAACTGGTAAAGTACGGTGTGGATCCACTGCCCCAGGCGCTGGTTCTGACATCTATCGTGATCGGACTGGGAGTGCTGGCGTTGATGGTTTCGATCAGTCTGAGATTGTACGAAAAGTACAAGACTTTCGATATGTCCAAGATTAACAGGTTAAAGGGATAGAAGGAGTAATCAGGAGTTCAAATGCAGGGATATTACCCATTATTTACAGCGATTCCATTGGGCATGGCGTTCTTTAATCTATTGGCTGCCAAGATCAACCAGAAGGTGTCGGACTATCTGGCATTCATAGCTATGACGAGCCTGTCGGTAATGGCGGTCATGATGCTTTTTGAATCTCCATTCGCCTATCATGTCGGTGGCTGGCTTCCGCCCTACGGTATCCTGCTGGTCTCGGACGGGTTCAGTTCCATGCTTCTTGTGATAATAAATGTTATCGGCTTCCTCGCGATGATTTATTCAACGAAGTACATGAACTCCTATACGGCCAAGTCAAAATATTACACACTGTTTCTCCTGATGATCGGAGGGATGAACGGTGTAGTGATAACTGGCGATCTGTTCAATCTCTACGTATTTCTGGAGATCGCGTCTATAGCGTCATACGCTCTTGTCGGATTCGGTTGCGAGAGGAATGAGCTCGAGGCATCTTTCAAGTACCTTATTCTCGGCGGAGTGGCAAGCACCCTGATACTTTTCGGGATAGCTTTCCTGTATTCGTTGACAGGGACACTGAACATGCCCGATGTTGCCGTGGAACTGGGCAAGATGGGGATGAACAGGGCTGTCGGTTTTGTTCTGGCTCTATTCATAGCGGGTTTCGGGCTGAAAGCTTCATCGGTACCATTTCATGCCTGGCTGCCCGACGCGCACCCAAGCGCTCCGGCCCCCATCTCGGCGATGCTCTCCGGAGTCCTGATAAAAGCTCTCGGTATATATTCCATAGCAAGGCTGATGTTCCATGTGTTCGGCCCCAGCGCCCTGGTATCATCGATAATCATGTTCCTTGGGGCATTGTCGATGCTTGTAGGAGTTTTCCTTGCGGTAGGGCAGCATGATTTCAAAAGGATGCTGGCATACCATTCGATAAGCCAGATGGGTTATGTTATGATGGGTATCGGCCTCGGATTAAACCCTGATATTGACCCGTCACTGGCGGCGCTGGCCCTTTTCGGCGGATTATTTCACATGCTCAATCACGCGGTCTTCAAATCCTGTCTGTTTCTGTGTGCCGGATCTTTCGAGTACCGGACCGGAACACGGAACAAGCTCGAGATGGGGGGATTAATAAGGCGCATGCCGACGACGAGCGTGACATGTTCTATAGCGTCACTGTCGATATCGGGTGTCCCGCCGTTCAACGGGTTCTGGAGCAAGTTGATTATCATATTTGCCTTTATGAAGGCCGGGTACACGATATACAGTGTAATCGCGATCCTCGTTGCTTTTATGACTATGATATCGTTTATCAGGCTCCAGATGAATGTGCTTTTCGGCAAACTCCCCGAAAAATTCGCAAAAATCAAAGAAGCGCCATTAATGATGATATTGCCCCTGGTTATTCTCGCGATTCTCTGTCTTGCGCTCGGAATAGCTTATCCGTTTGTCGATAGCGGGATGTTACAGGCTGCAAGGGATTCGCTTCTGGACAAGACGGCCTATTTGAATTTCCTGGCTGGTGGATAGAAAAGGGAAGCAGATGAAACGATTTTTACACTTTTTGATTCTTCTCGGTGTCTGGTTGTCGCTGACCTGGTCTCTCCAGTGGCAGGAGGTCCTTGTCGGTGTGGTCGTCGCCCTGCTGGCGGAACTTCTTTTAGGAGACATTTTTCCCCTGGGAGCCATCAAGGTTTTCCACCCGGTGCGCCTTTTCTGGCTGTTCGTATACGCGCTGACTTTTCTGGGGTATGTGATCAAGGCAAATTTCGATGTTGCATACAGGGTGCTGAACATTAACATGCCGATACGCCCGGGAATCATAAAAGTCCGGACAAAACTGAAAACCGATATGGCAAGGACGTTTCTGGCTAATTCCATTACTCTCACGCCGGGAACACTTACGGTCGACATGATCGGGGATCATCTGTATATTCACTGGATTAACATTCCTTCTGATGGTTCTGAAAAAGAAGCGGAATTGATCGTCGAGCATTTTGAAGGTCTTTTAGAAAGGGTATTCGAGTGATTGTCTTTATCGGGCTTTTGATTCTCTGCCTTTTTCTTTGCCTGTACAGGGTCGGAAAGGGGCCTACAGCTCCTGACAGGACTGTGGCGATCGATATTGTCGGAACTCTTGTCGTCGGATTCTGCGCTATATACTCGATCATAACAAAAAAAGACATTTATATGAACATAGGCATATCATGGGCTCTTCTGAGTTTTATTGGAACGCTTGCCCTTGCCAAGTATCTCGAGGGGAGGGGTTTCGATGAATGAGTATATCGGACTCGGGCTGCTCGTTACAGGAATTACGTTTGATATTATCGGCTGTATAGGGCTGGTGCGCCTACCTGATATATACAACCGTCTTCAGGCCGCGACAAAATGTGTTACCCTCGGGACATGCATGATATTATTGAGCGTGGTTTTTTATACAGGGATCAACGCGATGAGCGTCAAGGCCCTGCTTTGCATCTGGTTTATTCTGATAACTGCTCCTACAGGGGCACATGCCATAGCCAGGGCCGCTCACCGTTCCGGGATAAGGCTCTGGGATGGAAGCGTCATTGATAAGTACAAGGAAGACATGGAAGGCATAGAGGATAATATTTAAAGAAGCAGCAGGATATGCGGGGGTTTTAAGGAAGAATGCGTAAGCCTAAACTTAGAGAGCTGAAAGAAGCGATAACAGCCCTGATCAAGGGGCCATATACAACAAAATTTCCAAAGGAACCCGCGACAGTTCCGGAGCACTTCAGGGGTACTCCCACATATGTACCCGACGAGTGCGTAGGTTGCGGCGCCTGCGGCCAGGTCTGCCCCGCCGGAGCCATAACGATAGTGGACGAGTTCAGAGAAGAAAAAGGCGTGATGGTTCGCCGTATCGAGAGAGACTGGGCGCAATGCATATTCTGCAGCCAGTGTTTTGAGTACTGCATAACGGGCAAGGGTATCAAGCTTGATCCGGACTTTGAAAAATCCTGTTTCAGCAAAGATGATATTATAGACACGCATGACAAGGAACTTGTTTTCTGTGAAAGATGCGGCAGCCCGATAACGGCTGTTGATCATATAAAGTGGATCAACGACAAGCTCGGCGAAGTGTCCTTTGCCAACGCGACACTTGTCATGGTAAAATACGCCGACCTGGAACTTGTCGAAGAAGATACTGGAAGCAATCCCAGAAAAAGCCTCGAAAGGGATAACTACATGAGGATACTCTGTCCCGACTGCCGTTCGGCCTATATACTTTCAGACGAGTGGGGAACGAGCTGAGCCGGCTGTGGGAAAAGATTGATATGGGGGGGGCCTCCTGAAGGCCCCCTTTTTGTTGACAAAACAGGAAGTATGAAGCAATGAAAGATCTGAAAAACAGGCTGCACGCGAGGTTGAAGGGCAAACGGTTCGGTGTCGTAGGGATAGGTAATGTTATCAAGGGAGATGACGGCGCGGGCTGTGCTGTGATAGAGGGACTGGAAGGAAAGATAGATCTGCCAATAGTTGATTGCGCGGAAGTGCCGGAGAATTACGGAGGCTGGGTCGAGAGAAAGAACCTTGAAAGCGTCGTATATATAGATGCTATCGATTTTGGTGGGGAACCCGGCGAAGTGAAAATTGTCTCTCTCGAGAAGATGATGATGTCGGCGAGCAGTACTCACACCCTGTCCCTGCACTACATGATATTGTTCCTGAAAAACGAATGGAAAGGGGACCCGATAATGGTGGGGATACAGCCTGAAAGCATGGAACTCGACGATGGCCTCAGCGACAAAGTGAAAAGGGGCGTAGACGAACTTGTAGCTATTCTTATCGATGCGGCTCAAAAGTAACATGCTCCGGAAAATCCCCGGGTATTGCCTTGAACTATCAGAAAACGCCCTCCCGTGACGGGAGGGCGTTGTGTTGTATGTAACATCATTGAGAGAGATAATGTTACTGGCTTCTTCCGGCAAGGAAAGCTTTTTTGTTAAGCTCTCCGGTTCCTTTGGGAGCCATTTTTTCAATTACCTTGAGCCACTCCGCCTCATCGAGATCAAGTGATTTCGAGAGAACACCCAGAAGGATCGTGTTGACCAGGCGAGAATTGCCGAGCTCGACAGCAATATCATAAGCATCTATGAATATGGCATCCTTCGTATGCTCCGTGATCTTTTCAGCGACATTTTCAGGGTAAGAGAATTTCCCCGTGGTTGTAATGACCGGGATGATCTTCTGGTTGTTCACGATCATCGTTCCCGCCGGGGCCAGTTCTCCGACCCACCTGAGCCCCTCGGCAAGTTCGAAAGCCAGAATGGCATCTGCTTCCCGGGAAGGAATAAGGGGAGAAGACACCTTGCCGCCGAAACGCACATGGCTGGTCACAACACCGCCGCGCTGCGACATTCCGTGTACTTCACTTTTTTTGGCGTCAAACCCCGTGACCTTCGCGACCTCGGTCAGGATTTCACTGGCAAGAAGAACTCCCTGGCCGCCAACACCCACGATCAAAACGTTGGTAATATCGTTTTTCATAATAGTCTCCAGCTCCTTTCCATTCCAATCAGGATTCGACCCTGACTATTGCGCCGGATGGACAGACCTGGGCGCATATTGTGCAACCGGTACAGGTCGTAGTATCGATAACCGATTTGTGTTTGCCTTTGTCATTTGTCTCAGGCGCGGCGGAGATCGACGGGCAGCCAACCCTGAAGCAAGCGCCACACGCTATACATTTGTCCAGTATGACCGTGTACGGTTCGTCTTTGATCTTGGAAGGGAAGAGCATACATGGCCTTGTAGTGATGACGACAGATGTCGCCTCTCTTTCCGTTTCTTCCTTGAGGACCGCAAACGTTTCGTCGAGATCGTACGGATCTATGGTCCTTACATGTTCCACTCCAAGCGCCTCGCAGAGTTTGACCAGATTGACAGGCTTTGTCTTTTTCCCCATAAGGGTCTTCAGTGTCGCGGGGTTATCCTGGCCGCCCGTCATGGCTGTGATCATGTTGTCCGCGATAACGACAGTGATGTTGCTTTTGTTGTAAACGGCGCTCGCGAGACCGGTGATCCCGCTGTGAAGGAATGTGCTGTCGCCAAGAAGGGCAACCGCTTTCTTTTCTGTTTTCCCGGCTTTCTCGATTCCAAAAGCCATACCGATCGAAGCGCCCATGCAGATGCACGTATGAATCTGGCTGAGAGGTGGCAGGCCGCCGAGGGTGTAGCAGCCGATATCGCCCGTAGTGTATACCCCGAGTTTCTTGAGCATCACCATAAGGCCCCTGTGAGGGCACCCGGAACAGAGAACCGGTGGTCTCGGAAGGACTGCTTCCGTTTCGGCAGGAGCCTTCAATACGGAAGAGTCGAGTACTCCAGCCTCGACGAAACCCTTCCTCAGGCGATTGACATTCAGTTCCATGTGATTGGAGAAATATTTCTTTCCTTCCACTTCGATCCCGGCAGCGGCTATCATCTCCTCGTAGAAAGGCTCCAGTTCTTCGACTATGAAAAGCCTGTCGACTTCCGACGCGAAGGTCCGGATCTTGTCCATCGGCAGGGGAAAGCCCATGCCAAGCTTCAGGATACTCGCGTCGGGCATCGCGTCCAGCGCGTACTGGTATGATATGCTGCCAGTGACGATACCAACTTTTTTGTCTTTCCATTCGATATGGTTGATATCAGTTTTTTCGGAGTATGCTTTCAGTTTTTCGAGGCGTTCGATAACGAGTTTGTGCCTCTTTGCGGCATACGCGGGGACCATGACATATTTCTCGATATCAGGCACGAATCCGCCGCGATCCGCAGTTTTCCGTTCCCCGATCGATACAATCCCCTTGGAATGGCAGATGCGGGTTGTGATCCTTAACAGGACCGGAGTATCGAATTGCTCGCTGATTTCAAAAGCATATTTGACAAAATCCTTGGCTTCCTGGCTGGTTGAAGGTTCAAGGATCGGGACCGACGCGAATTTTCCATATAACCGGTTATCCTGCTCATTCTGGGATGAATGGAGGCTCGGATCATCAGCGGTTACGATAATAAGGCCGGCATTTACCCCTGTATATGAAAGGGTCATAAACGGATCGGCGGCTACATTCAGTCCGACATGCTTCATTGCGGCCAGAGATCTGGCGCCGCCGAAACTTGCGCCTATAGCGACTTCAAGAGCCACTTTCTCATTGATCGCCCATTCCGCATATACATCGTCTTTAAAGAACCTTGCGATAGTTTCCAGAATCTCTGTGCTTGGTGTTCCGGGATACGCGGACGCAAACTCGCCGCCATACTCGTATATGCCGCGGGCCAACGCCTGGTTTCCGGAAAGCAGCATTTCCATAATAGGATTCCTCCTGCGGGTGTGTAATTTATTAAAAAGCTGTTATATTCTGTGAAAAACACAGTCTGTATAACGTACAGTATAATGAAAGAAATATCAAACTATTCCTTACAGGCCCGGCATAAAATACCTGTGGCATGGAGACAAGAAATCCTTTATCCTGTAAAGAGTTACTGGTTCTGACACGGGAAAGGAAGATGGCAAAAAAGCCGACATATTCAATCGAAGGCTCAATTAGCCGGTTCGATGAAAGGGACACTGTTTTTGCGCGTGAGGCGTTGATCGAAGGCAGC
>CBDUUV010000029.1:0-24788 GCA_965370495.1 uncultured bacterium | reverse complement strand
GGTGGGCAATACTGGACTCGAACCAGTGACCCCCTGCGTGTAAAACAGGTGCTCTAACCAATCTGAACATACCTCTCCAGGTACCGGCAGGAAATGGCACGATTTACAGCGGGTTCTCTTTCCAGGCCTTCATGATCAGTCTTGCCCAGCGGATACGCCGGAACTTGTTCCACTCGTTTTCATGGCCGGCTGAGCAATCGGTCTCGGGCAAATGTATGTGTTTTCGTGTCAGGAACCGGTTTAATGGTTTAGTATCCGGTCAAGGATTTCGCGAGCTACTATCCTGTGTCCGTATTCGTTCCAGTGGTTGTCATGCCGGGAGCTGAACCTTATCTTGTGCAGCTTGAAATCTTCGGTCATCGGATCTTTGAGGTCGATCAAATCGATCCCGTGACGGAGACAGGTGTCGTACGTCATCTTCCGGAGTGGTTCGAGAGCATATTCGGCAGTATCACCCGAGTAGATCTTCTGGCGAGGCGCGTCGAGCACAAAAATGATCCTTCTTCCTGGATTCTCATGAGCAATGTGGCCAATGGTGTAATCGACAGCAACGTATATATCTTCAATGTTTCTCTCGATTCTGCCCAGTTTTGTATTATCGACGAAAACATCATTCTTATTTTCTTTTCTGCTCCTGCGCAGCTTCAAAAGAGTTTGTTTGAATTTCAGATTGAAGAAGAAGTATCGGAAGATCGCGCTCTTCTTGAGAAATCTTTTGCGGGCGTTGAACTGTGACTGCCCGGGGTCAGCAATGGGTTGCCTCTCCCTGACACGCTCATCCGTAATCTCGAGCGTAAGCCAGTAATCAACAGGACTGATTCGATAGATACTCTCATCGAAGTCGTTCATTACAATGTTGAATATCAATATGTCAGGGTTAAAGAATTTTGTGACATACCTGCTGATATGCAGGTACTGGGAAAGAGGAGCGCCCGATATACCAAAGGCGTAGACGTCGTGACTTCCAAAGAGGTCCCTGCCCAGGAGGGCGGGGTAGTTTTTATTGAAATCGACCTGCATCGCTTCGACATACGAATCACCTATGACTGCAATCCTCGGGCGTGTTTTCGTGGTGTCGTAATCGATGGGGCTGGTTGTTGATCCGCCATTGGGCCCTGTGGCGGGCCGCCCAGCCAACCGAATAGATACCACCAGTCTGATTCGGAGCGAATTTGAATATCAGATCGTTTTCGCCGAAAAAATTCTGGGGCGGAGTGCATGCGGGAATGACGAACCTGAAGAAGAGCTCCAACAAGAAGATGAGCACCAGCATCGTTGGAACGGTAATG
The DNA here is from genome assembly GCA_965370495.1 of uncultured bacterium. Taxonomy (GTDB): domain Bacteria; phylum Krumholzibacteriota; class Krumholzibacteriia; order Krumholzibacteriales; family Krumholzibacteriaceae; genus Krumholzibacterium. The sequence continues at coordinate 23,499 of CBDUUV010000029.1, read as the reverse complement.
ACCAGGAAGTTTTTTATGTTCTGCATCATTTCAAATCGATCGTGGCTGTCTAATCGAGCTTAAACTTCTCTTTCCAGTCGATGTCTTCTGACAGCGCCTTCTGATCTTTCTTGTCGAAAAAGTTGTTACCGATCACAAGATAATCCATCTCAGTTCTCATGAAACACCTGAACGCGTCGTCGGGTGTACAGACAATCGGTTCACCACGGACGTTGAAACTTGTGTTGACGATAACTCCATAACCGGTCTGCTTCTTGAACTCGTTGATGAGGCTCCAGTAACGGAAATTAGTCGCTTTGTTGACACTCTGGATCCTGGCGGAGAAATCTATGTGGGTCACTGCGGGAATGTCGGAGCGGAGATGGTAAAGTCTCTCGTAGAGAGGCATCTCGTAATATCCTTCGGGAAGCGGAGATCTGTGGCTTTCCTGGACCGGGATGACCAGGAGCATATAGGGGGAAGGTCTGTCGAGATCGAAAAACTCCTGGATGTCTTCTTCGAGGACAGAGGGGGCGAACGGCCTGAATCCCTCACGATACTTGATCTTGAGGTTCATCTTTTTCTGCATCTCGGGGTTTCTGGCATCGCCGAGGATCGACCTGTTGCCCAGCGCCCTCGGGCCGTACTCCATCCTTCCCTGGTACCAGCCAACGACTTTGCCTGTCGCCATAAGACTTGCAACATTTTTTATCAATTCCTGAAAATCTTCATAGTGCCTGTGTTTCGCGCCATATTTTCTGATCATATTCAGCGTGTCTCTTTCGCTGAACTCCGGGCCAAGATAGGCTCCCTTCATCGAGTCGGGAGTATCGTCGATCTTGCGGTCCATGTCCTTCCAGAGATACCATCCGATGTATGCCGCTCCGAGGGCTCCGCCCGCGTCGCCTGCCGCAGGCTGAGTCCAGATATCTTTAAAGGGACCGTTCCTCAGAATCTTTCCGTTTGCCACGCTGTTAAGCGCCACTCCGCCAGCCATGACCAGGTTATCACAGCCTGTAAGTTTCTTCGCTTCGTCTGCCAGCAAAAATACGACTTCTTCAGTTACTCGCTGGATCGCCAGGGCCATGTCCATGTAGTCCTGGTCGATTACGGACGACTCTGCCTTGCGGGGAGGGATCCCGAAGAGCCTGGCCCATTTCCTGTCGTTGGTCATCTTTAATCCAGTGGCGAATTTAAAATAATCCATATTCAGAAGAAGAGAACCGTCTTTTCTGATATCGACCAGCTCATCCTTGATCTTATCGATAAACTCCTGCGTTCTTCCTCCCTCGGGATTGCCGTAAGGGGCAAGGCCCATCAGCTTATATTCACCGCTGTTTACTCTGAACCCTGTGTAATAGGTGAAGGCGGAATAGAGAAGTCCTATTGAATGCGGAAAGTGAAGCTCCTTGAGAATGCTCAACTCCCTGCCCTTCCCGTGTCCAAGCGTCGTAGTGGCCCATTCACCCACTCCGTCTATCGTGAGGATAGCCGCTTCCTCGAAGGGTGAGGGGTAGAAGGCGCTCGCCGCGTGAGAAAGATGATGCTCGGGAAATAAAACGGAGACTTTTCCCTCCCCCAGCTTCGCAAGTTCCTCGGCCAGCATCTTCTTCATGAAGAGTTTTTCCTTTATCCACACCGGTATCGCCGAAAGAAAGCTCATCAAGCCACTCGGCGCGAATGCGTGGTACGTTTCAAGCAGCCTCTCGAACTTCAGGTAGGGCTTGTCATAAAACACGACCGCGTCCAGATCGGAGTATTCAATTCCTGCTTCGGAGAGGACGTACCTTGCAGCGTTGAGGGGAAAAGATGGATCGTGCTTTTTTCTCGTGAATCTTTCCTCGTGCGCTGCGAATAGCTCCCCGTCTATGATGAGCGCCGCGGCGCTGTCGTGATAGTAGGCCGATAATCCGAGTATTGCTTGTGGCAATCCGGTCCCTCCTAGAAGATCGTGTAAATGAAAGGAGCTATTGCCGAACCGGCTGTTAGTACGATAAGAACTCCGAAAAGAAGAAGAATGAGGATTATAGGCAGAAGCCAGAATTTTTTCCGGGTTTTCAGGAGTCCCCAGAGATCCTTAAGAAATTCCATTGCAACTCCAGGTTCAGTAGGGCCTTTCCAGGTCCTCTCTGATGAATACCTTGTTTCTTTCGACCATTACCGATTTATTGTTTTTCTTGAATCTTTTCAGCATCAGAGAATCAAACCGAAATAATCTTCTGAAAAGACCGACCGGTGTCACGATGATGAAAAAGATCAGGGACAGAAGAATTCTCGATACAACACTGCCTATCAGATGTGACAGCCCGAGCCAGAGATAGGCCGGATATTTAAAGAAATTTGGGGCTACCATGTCCACGACGAGCACCGCAACCGCAATCTTCGCATAAAGGAGGTTATCAAGAAAGAACGTCAGCAGAAGGCATATGAGGACGAAAGCCATCCCCGTGTCCTTTGCCTGATCTTTCGATATCGAACGAGGGAACACCCCCGGTTTCCTGGCACTCATTTTTTACCCATCCTTACAGGGAGGCGAGCGAACTGATACATGTTATATAATTGTATCACAAAATAACATCCGGAGTCCATAAATCAATCCCGATTTCCTGGGAATAGGAACAGACAAGGTGACCCCCCTGTTCTGTCAGAGAGGCTTCTTTGCATCAGCAGAGCGATATGGGAAGAGATACTGGATGTTGTGGAAGGGATGGGGCCGGGCGGCACTCTGGCTACAAGGGACACACAGGAAACCAGGCTCGGTTGACATGACCGGTGCGCTGCTATAGAGGGACAGGAAGACCTGAGAAAAACGCCGCCCCCCTCTACCTCTTGCTTTTCTTCTTCAGCAGCGTTTGACGCAGCTTCTTCTCGAGCTCAACCGGCAGCGGTTTACCTTTCGGGCGCTCAACTTTCTTCCCACCGCTGCTGTTTTCGGGAGGCGCGGGCTCATAAGCTTCTATCTGCAGCATATAATGCAGGACCACGAGGGCGGCTTCCCTGTCAGGTATCATCCCGCGCCCGCCCGTATCAGCATCGAGTTGCGAAAATGGCGGTATCGGCGAACCGACGCATGATGGACACCCGTGCTTACACTGGCATGTATCGATAAGCTCATGAGCGGCCTGCATGATCTCTTCGACCAGATCGTACGCCTTCAGGGCAAATCCCAGCCCTCCAGGATATTTATCGTACAGGTACACAGCCGGGCTGCCAGTCGATCTCGAATTGACTGTTGTGCCGATATCCAGAGGATCGCACATCACGAACAGAGGCACTACCTCACGAAGCACGTTCGACAGCCCGAGCAATCCCTCCGCCGGGACCCTTCCCCACTTGCGCACAAGCGCCAGGACCTCCGGGGGCGGTACTATCCACAAACCTGCGGTCTCGAGAACCTGGGGCGGCAGGTCGATCTTGCCGTACCCTATCGAATCGCGGCTTCCAAACTTGATCTTCTTGAACATGAATGTAAGGTCGGTAACAGAGACTTCCCCGAACGCGATTTTGCTCACGCGCCATGTGTCATCTTTCTCCTCGCGGTCAACCTTGACCTGCGTCTCCGTAAGCGACTGCGTGAAATAATCGACATTCGTCCTTTCGACAAACACGATCTTCTTCTCGACATCAAGGTCACGCACAAAGTAAGTCTCCGCTTCGTGCAGATATATCGCCTGTGTATGCACCTGCTGGAACGCGCTTGCCTCGTCGATCGTTCCAATAACGCAGTTTCCGTCAGATTCATCAATGATCGTGTAAATGCTGTCGGAGATGTTCCTCAGGTTCACGCTTGCCGCGGGATACCCGTACCCTCGCCAGTACCAGCTTCCCTTAACGAAGTTCAGGTCCCGTTCCTCCTCGAGAAGCCCCGCGATTGCCGGAGCGTATTCACCCATTTCCTCGACTTCCTTCACGCCCAGCGGCAGTTCGAAAGCCGCCGCCCTCATCTGGCCGAGGAGTATGTGTGGATTCGTGGGATCTATGATCGCGTTCTCAGGTGATTGCTTGAAGAAATAATCAGGATGCCTCACAAGGTACTGGTCAAGCGGGGTGTTGTAGGGCAAAAAGAATATCAGCGCCTCTTCCTCGCCCCTTCCTGCCCTGCCGGCCTGCTGCCACGTCGAAGCGATGCTGCCGGGATACCCGACAATAACAGCTGCTTGAAGCTCTCCGACATCTATCCCGAGTTCCAGGGCATTCGTGCTTATTACTGCTTTGAGTTCACCCTCGAAAAGCTTCTTTTCTATCGCTCTTCTCTCCTCCGGAAGGTATCCGCCCCTGTATGGGTGGACCAGATCTTTCATCGACGCCCGGTGTTCCCCGAGCTTCTCACGCGTATACCTGGTGATGATCTCGCTTACAACCCTGGCACGAACAAAGGCAATTGTCTGAACGTCGTCGAGAACGAGTTTCGTCACGATGTCGGCCGCCTCGATATTCGAGCTTCTGCGCTCCATTTCCCAGGCATCTATTGTCGGCGGGTTCCACATCAGAAACTGTTTCCGCCCGCGTGGAGAACCATCTCTATCGACGACCTTGACCTTATTACAGCCAAGAAGTTTTTTGGCATGTTCACCAGGATTGGCGATCGTGGCCGACGAGGCGGCAAAGACAGGCCTGGCGCCATAGTGTTCGCATACTCTCGAAAGCCGCCTGATCACATTAGCTACATGCGATCCGAATATCCCCCTGTATGTATGAATTTCATCAACAACGATATACTTGAGATTCGTAAAGAACGGAGCCCACCTGGAATGATTCGGCAGTATCCCCGAGTGGAGCATATCGGGGTTGGTCAGAAGGATCCTCGCCTCGTCACGCAATTTTCTCCTCAGCGGCCCCGGCGTATCACCGTCATAGGTTCCGGCCTTGAACCTTATACTGTCATCACTGCCATACCTGTTTACAACCCTGAGCTGGTCCTGCGCAAGGGCCTTCGTTGGAAAAAGGTAGAGCGCCCTGCTCTCGGGATCCTCGATAATGCTTTCCAGCACAGGGATATTGTAGCAAAGGGTCTTTCCACTGGCAGTCGATGTAACTATAACGACGTCGCGCCCCATTCGAAGAGCTTCCACCGCTTCGACCTGGTGAGTATAGAGGTCCTTGATACCGTCCCTGGCAAGAACAGCCTTAAGCTCGCCTGGCAAAGGTGTCTTCAGTTTCCCGAATTTTTCCTTCCGAACCGCGATGGTATGCTTGTGAACAATCTGTTTCCTGTAGAAATCATCGGTTTTTATCTTTTTAAGAAATTTTTCCGCGTCCAAAATCGCTCCTTTTGCCGGGTCACAACCCGGCCATGAAGACATCCCGCCGTACAGGCCCGGTTTAGTACATACCTGTCGATTTCACCGGATTCACCTGCTCCCCGCCAGAAATACCGTCACCAGTTCGAGCATGGACAACAGGTCAAGCCGGTTATGGTAAATAACTTTTGCCATCAACCCGGCATTACCGGTCCTGACATATTCGTGGTACGCGCCCGGTATATCGCTTCCCGGTATATCGCCGACTCTTTTGCGGCCCAGAACAAATACCTCGAGGGTCTGGAGCTTGTGGTTCGGGATCTTCTTTTTCAACACCTTGCGGGACACGCGCAAAAGATCGATATGCATCGGGGGAGACGCGTCAAAATCTACCCCCTCCACTGCCATCCGCTCGGCGATAAACGGCATATCGAAGCTTAAACCGTTGAATGTGACAAGCACCTTGAACCTTCCCAGGAATCCGGACAAAAACCTCAGAACCGTTTTTTCCTCTGTGTAGTCACGGGCAAAAAGCAGGTCCTGCATCAGTTTATCTTTGCTGGAATACATCAGCCCGACAAGAAACAACGGAGCATTTCTGAGCCCTGTCGTTTCGATATCAAGATAACAGATATCTTCAGGGGCCACTTCCTGCAAGATTTTCAGCGGTTCCATCCCTTTAACACCAGAGGGAAAATCACTCAAAAGGGCCTGTAAGTATTCTTCGTTTATCTGAGGTGCATTGTCCCAGACGGTTTCTGCTCCGGATAATGCCCGGTAGAAGGACGCTCCACCAAGTTCATACGGGCTGCCCGGGACAAGGTCTTCCAGGGACCCCGAGAGTTGCCCGGTGCCCCCCACATCAGGATAACAGGATACAGCCCTTCCAGTTGAGGCGAACCTGATGGCAGCACCCAAACCATCTGATCCATGGGTACTCCCGCCAGGATCACTTCCTTCCACCACTTTGAAGATATCATCACCGATAGAAGGGGATTCAAATATGGAAAATGGCCCGGGAATACCCTTTACAGCAGAACCCCCATCTCTGCTGGCCTGGCCGCCCGCAGGGTCTATGCCCTCGAAGGAATGATCCTCAGGAACCCCACCCCTGCCGGCCTGCTTTCCATAGGCAACTTCGGCTTTTTTCTTCAGGGCATCGAGTTTCCCCCTGAGACCGTCATTCCTCTCATCCATCATAACCATCCCGCCAGCCAGCTTATATTTGATTCGCGATCAACCGGCTCGCCGCGTCTCAATTCCCAAATCCCCGGTATTCAGCACACCGGTTCTTACACTCAAATCGTCTCTGATCGCCGATATGCCGGTTCAATAAAAGTATCGCATCTGCTCCTTTTTTTCAAGGTTCAGTGTTATGCGGCCGGTTTGGCCTGAATTTTGCGCTTGCCTGTATTTGACGGTTTTTCTTGACTCTCTCGAAGGCTTCCGGGTATCTTACGGCAAGTTGAGAGAAAAACATTATGAATAGAAACAGAATTACATCAGCTCTTGTCCTCCTGGTCGCGATTGCAGGGATATTCTATTTTACAATCCGCACCTCGCCGGACCGGCAGGAACTTCTTATGGTTGCCTCTTCAGGGAACTCTGCTGCAACAGAGATCCTGTTGGCCGAACCATCCCCCACCCAGGTTCCAGACCCGTCATCTTCCGGTGTAGTTGGAAAAAACGACTTCTTTTTTAATATTCTCAAGGATAGGGGAATATCACCTCAACAGATCGACGCGATAATCAGGGCCTCCAAACCGGTATACAATTTCGGGAGGATAAAGCCAGGGCAGCATTACGAGATATTCACAGGTAGCGACGGAAACCTCGAAAGGCTCACATTCTCACTCGATGGATTGGAATCGTATATCGAGGTTATTGCCAGTGATGGCAGTTACGTTACCGCTAAAAAGGAATACGCCTTCGCAACATCTATCAGCAAGGCTTCAGGTATAATCACCACTTCCTTTTTCGGGTCGCTGATAGATCAGGGGCTTTCCAACGAACTTGGAGCAAAGATCGCGAATATCTATGCCTGGGATATCGACTTCTTCAGCCAGATCAGAAAAAACGATTATTTCAAAGTCATTTACGAAGAAAAAACAATGCTTGAGGGGCCTGGCAGCAAAAATGGTACCAGGATCGGCAGGATACTCGCCGCTGAATTAAATACAAGCGGAATCAGCAATTACGCGTTTCTGTATGAAAATGAAAAAGATTTTATAGACTATTTTGACGAGGAAGGCAAATCACTCCGCAAACAACTCCTGAGGGCACCCCTCAACTATACGCGCATCAGTTCGAGTTACAGTCGCAGGCGGTTTCATCCGGTCCTGCATAAATACAAGCCCCACCTGGGAATCGACTATGCTGCACCGATCGGCACACCGATAATGTCAACCGGTGACGGCACCGTAATAACAGCTTCACGGACAAGAGCGAACGGCAATTACATCAAGATAAGGCATAACAGTAACTATATCAGCTATTACCTGCACCTGAGCAAGTTTGGCAAAGGGATTAAAAAAGGCGTAAGGGTCAAGCAGGGCGCTACGATCGGATATGTGGGCTCAACGGGGTATTCCACCGGCCCTCATCTCGATTACAGGGTCAAGAAGAACGGCAGATTCGTCAATCCTCGAAAACTGAAACTTCCACCGGCAAAACCCGTGAGTACAGAGAATATGGATTCCTACCTGCTCTTTGCCGGAAAAGAGATCGAAAAACTGGACCGGATCTCCATCAAGGACCCGAGAGGCGAATACTACGTCGACAAAACAGATAACAAGACTGCCGCGGATAATAACCGCCGCCCGGAAACTGGCTCAAGCGCCTCAAATTGATTGACAATGGCACCATAATACACAGATGGCTTCCAAAAAGAAAATACTTGTCCATACCTGTTGCGCTTCATGCTCCAGCCATGTTCTGTCGTATCTTTCCGGCAGATACGATGTGTCCGCTTTTTACTACAACCCGAATATCCAGCCAGGGAAAGAATACCTTCTGAGGCTCGGCGAAATGAGACTCGTATGTTCTAAAGCGGGAATCACCCTGTACGAAGGGGAATACAGCCCGGATTCATGGTGGAAATGCATCGAACCTTTCCGTCACCTGCCGGAGAAAAGCAAACGATGCTGGGTATGTTACCGCATGCGGCTGGAAGAAACCGCCGCAAAAGCGGTAGAGCTGGGTTTTGATACCTTTACTACAACTCTGTCTGTAAGCCCTCACAAGATCCACAAACGCATAGTAGAAGAGGGACAGGCTGCGGCCAGACAGTATGGAATCACCTTCCTTGATGAGGATTTCAAGAAAAAAGACGGGTTCAAAATCAGCGTCGAGAAGAGTTGTGAACTCGGGCTTACCCTTCATGATTACTGCGGGTGCATGCTGAGCCTGAAAGAGGCAAAAGAAAGAAAAAACGGCCGCCGCCGCGCTGAACCCTCATAAGGCCCGTCCCACAGCCATGACCGTTAAATAATCTGTTATTTTATTCTATCTGCGATTCCCGAAAAACCCGTTTCGTAAAAACACGCTTCCAATAATGATTCAAAGAAACCTATTCCGCCTCTGAGATAGCTTCTGTCGGGCAGACTTCAACACAGGCACCGCAGTCTGTGCACAGCTCAGCGTCGATTACATACTTGTCATCACCCTCGGAGATAGCATCGACAGGGCATTCAGGTTCACAGGCACCGCAGCTGATACACTCGTCAGAAATTATATGAGTCATCTTTTCCTCCATTGATAATGATGAAAACAAATTCTTATCCTATATATAAAAAATCATGAATCGGGTCAATAAATATTATTTCATCATACGCATCGGCATCGCTTTTTTCTTTTCAATTCCATCCTCGGGTATCATCCTCACGAACACCATCTTTTCACCCAGGAACAAACCGCTGATCACAGCTTCAACATCCCTGTCGCTTACCGACTCTATCAGTGTACTCCACCTCTCGCCTCCCCCGAAGAAAAGGTCTAGTCCCATAGAGAATGCTTCATTGATACTGGACAACTCCCGGCGAGCTAACCTCGAGAGCAAACGGTTCTTTGCGATGCCTGTCTCTTCAACCGTTGCCGGTTTTTCCGAAAGACTTGTTATTTCATTTTTTAGAGCTTTCGTTGCCTTATCCAGATTTTCCTTCCTGGTACCAACGGAAGCCATCACCGATACAGCCCCCTGGTGATACCTGGCATAGCAGCCTGTGGAATAGGCAAGCCCCTGGACCTCCCTGATCTCGAGCTGCATCCTTCTGCTGAGAATCTCCGATGCCACTATGACGGCTGCCGTTTCAGCCGCGGAGGGGTCGGCAATCAACCAGCCGGCAGCCAGGTATGCTCCTGATTTATCGATGCTTTCCTCATACATTCCCGCCACGACCGTATCTGTAACCACCGGGCACTCCACCCTTTCCCCTGTTCTTAGATTGAAAAAGATCCCTTCAAGCATATCAAGGGCCTCACCAGGCTCCAGTGGAGAAACCATAGTGACGATGATATTCGAGCCGCAAAGGCTTCTGCGCCTGAACCTGGTCAGATCTTCAACAGATACTTCCGCAAGCCTGGACATCCCCGGAAATACAGAGCGTGAATATATATGTTCTCCGAAAAGACGTTTTCTCATAACCGAAGTCAGCCTTCCCTGGGCCGAGCCCGATCTTACCATAAGTTCTCTCCTGAGCCCCATCGCCACGCTGCTGAGGTCTTCGTCAGTGATACCAGAATCAGACAAATGGCGGGCAAGAAGCTCGGCCGCCTCACCGATTCTGTCCGCCGGGGCCTGCAGCCTGATAAACGACCATGAATGGTTAAGGTAGTAATCATCCATGGGGATATATGGATTATCCGCCCACTGAACGGAAGCACCGATCGACCTGAGCCTTGCAGAAAGTTTTTTACCTTCCTTTGAGTTCTCGAGAACAGCATTGAGTACGACCGTTATGCCCGGGAAAAACTCATCATCCAGGCAGCTTCTGCCTCTTACGAGAATATGCACCGCGGCTATATCCGATCCCGACCTTTTCGAGGAAGCAATAACGCAACCGTTATCAAGGGTCCTCGATACCAATTTTGAAACTCCCCCGGCAGATACTCTTCGTACGGGCCGATCATCGATCGAGACGGCATTGAAATACAATGGTTTGAAATAACCGGAAAATACCTTCCGGATATCCTCCTGACCGGTATTTCTGACACCCTCGTTGCTCGCGAAGAGGTATTTCTCGCCGAACATGGCGATCCTTTCTCCCTCGAGCATGATATAGAAATGATACTTTTCCCTGCTCAACGCGTCAGAAGAAAGGAACGAAGTGCGCGCATCTTCTACAACTTTCCTGGAAGGCTTCCACGACGAGAGCTCTTTGATCAGCTCTATGACCTTTGACTGGCCATTTTCAATATCAGCAAGTGAATCAAACTGAAACCTGAGTGCCGAAAAACCCCTGTGGACTTCCAGGTAAACATCTGCCGGGGGCAACGATAACCTTTCAAGCTTTTCCGCAAGGGGCGAATCGTCACTGCCAAGTATTTCCTCGATAAGCAAGACCGCCGAAAACCCCTTATCATCGACTCCCGGCACCGGAACCAGTATCTCGAACCCTGTTTTGAACTCCCTGCTGCTCCTTGATGTAATTTCACGGCTCCACCGCGGAGTGGAAATATATTCTCCGGCTGCTTTCACTTTCTTTCCTGGCTGCGACTTTTTTTCGCGTGCCAGTACATAACCGGCCTCCCGGCCCGCAGCAGCGTGCCCCTTACCAGTAATAAAATAATCTCTGATCCATCCCCGCGCCTGCAGCCTGTCAAAACCGCCCGTCAGGATGATCCTCATCCTTGACGGCGTGTAGGCCTGCCTGTAATACTCGATGATCTGTTCCCTGCTTATCTCTGCAATCGTCGAGGGATAACCGAGAATCGGCTCGATAAGATCACTGCCCCTGTACAGGTACCTGTCAACATACCGGCTTCTCTCCTGAGCCGGGCTATCCATTGTATGACGAATTTCTTCAAGAACAATCTTTCTTTCTTTTTCGAGTTCACCGGAAGGAAAAACAGAATGCAGCAGCATCTGTGACAGGATCTCTATCGCATGTTCGAGATACCCCCGATCGACTAACATGAAATAGACCGTTGTCTCTTTCCGCGTAAACGCGTTCAGAAACCCTCCAACATCATCCACCCATCCACTCATCTCCTCGCGTGTAAAACGTTCAGTCCCGTCGAAACAAAGATGCTCGAGAAAATGTGTTACCCCCCTCGTCTCCGGAGATTCATACACCGACCCCGCCGCTACCGCGACGGTAAGGCATACAACCGCGGATTCCGGATGAGGCTGGTATATTACTTCCGGGCCGCCCGGAAGTAACTCCACTTCCACATCACAGATACCCTGTGAAAAAGGACAGCTCAGTACCAACACGATGGCCAAAGCGAGCAAGCTGTTTTTCATTATTGTTCCGGACATCATATCCTCCCTTACAAAGTAGATTGCCGATATTAAACTGTTTTCTGAAACCAGATAGATTCCACCGGATAGTATTCCATGCTATATCGCAAGACGTATCATCACAGAAGGTGAATAGCCTTACCCTCGACCCCTTCGGCAGCCTCTCCAAGAGCCTCCGAAAGAGTAGGGTGCGGCAGGATAACAGACGCGAGATCATCCACTGTCATACCTTTGTCCAGCGCAAGTATACCTGCTGCCAGGAGCTCCGTCGCCTGCGGCCCTATGATATGCAGCCCGAGAATCCTGCCGTCTGCCTTCGACGCCACCCATTTGACGAATCCTTCTTCTTCCCTGAGCCCCTTCGCCTTTCCATTCGCCGCGAAGGGGAACCTTCCCGTGGCGATATCGATACCTTTCTCTTTTGCCTCCGCCTCCGTCAGACCGACATGTGATATCTCGGGAAGTGTATATGTTGTAAATGGCACCGACGAGTAATCGATCTCCCGGGACGCTCCAAGAGCATTCTCCGCCGCGATGATCCCTTCCCTTGTCGCGACATGAGCAAGGAGATACCCGCCTACCACATCACCAGCTGCATATATATCATCTGCGGATGTCTCCATCCGGCTGTTGACCGATATTCCAGTCTTTTCAATCTTTATGCCGGCATCCTCGAGGCCAATACCTGTCATATCAGGCCTTCGCCCTACTGATACGAGAGCGACTTCAGCGGATATCTCATCACCGCTGTCGAGCCTGGCAACCACTCCGCCGCCGATGACTTTCAGTTCTTCTACCCTTGTCCCGAGATTCAGGCTGATCCCTTTCTTTTTCATGAAGGATTGAAAGAACCTGATGACATGAAGATCTTCAGTGGAAATCAGGGAAGGAAGCATCTCGACTATCGTGATATCGGTTCCAAAGGCATTGAAGATAGACGCGAATTCACATCCTATCACTCCGCCGCCGATTATTACCATGCTGCCGGGAATCCTTCCAAGATCGAGAAGGTCCGCGCTGCTGAGAATATGCTTACCATCAAAAGCAAGGCCAGGGAGTTCGATCTCCGAGGAGCCTGTGGCTATTATTATCTTCCTGCCCCTGACGATTCCGGCCCCTTCTATTTCTATCTCTCCGGGGCCCATTATCCGTCCGGTTCCCTTGACGACCTCGACCTTTCTTCCCTTGAGAAGCTTTCCCACACCGGCAACAAGGCTTCTTACTACTTTTTCCTTGTGAGCAAAAAGATTTTTGGCGTCTGGTATGATCGTACCGGAAACACCCGCGTCACTACCGGTCCCTGCCAACTCTATCAGATGTGCCAGAGCGTGCATCGTTTTAGTAGGGATACAACCCCTGTTAAGACACACACCCCCGAGTGAATCCTTTTCGATAAGACAGACCCGCCCGCCAAGCTGCGAAGCCCTGATCGCGGCAGGATACCCCGCAGGGCCACCCCCAAGGACAACCACATCAAAAAGCTGATCCAAAACAGCAAAACCTCCTGGAAAACTCCATCAACAAACTCAAGGCCCCTTAAAAAAAACACCATCGGCGCCCACTACCGGGAAACTCCCGAAAAGCCCCTCTAAAAAACACCCTCGACCTTGTTCTTGAGGAGTTGTGCCTGGGACCTGTGCAGGCGTATCTCTGTTTTCTCCAGATCGTCCAGTGTCATAATATAGTTTCCGCCAGACCATGGTACAATCTGGACGATTTTTCTCGGATTGACCAGATACTCCGCCCCGAGGCGTATGAAAAGTCTCGGGTCTATCTGGACCTCGATCTCGTCGATTTCACCGTAGTTGGACTCGAATGTCCCATCATCTGTATAAGCTGTCACCCAGGAACCGGTTTTGTGCAACATGGCTATTTTTTCCAATTCGACAAGCTCCACCTTATCACCCTTACGGATCACCAGGCGGGGAAGGAAACGAGTACCTATCTTGATGTTCCTGGTAAGCTTCCTGATCCTCTCGAGATATTCGTCGCGTCGCGGCAGCATCTCCCCGGCACGCTCGATTGCTTCGGTCAGGCGTTCTTTTTCAATCGGCTTGAGAAGATAATCGATCGCGTTGATCTCAAATGCTTTGATGGCATACTGATCGTACGCGGTCGTAAAAACCACGAGAGGCAGTTCTTCTTTTTCCATCAGGGTCTGGACTACATGGAATCCATCCATGACAGGCATCTGAATATCAAGAAAGATAAGGTCGGGCTTCATTTCCAGGGTCATCCGGACCGCATCCTCTCCACCTCCCGCTTCACCGACAATCTCGATGCCTTCCCGCCCGCCCAGGAGGAATCTAATCTCGTCACGCGCAAGCTGTTCGTCATCGACTATCAACACCTTGATATGCAACCCCTTACCTCCTGTCCAGGATATCCGGTATAAAGATCCTCACCAGGGCTCCACCACCATCCACCGGAGTTATGGTGAATTTTCCCTCACCGGCCGAAAATATTCTGAGTCTCTCAACTACATTTTTCATCCCCATACCCTTTTTGAGAAGGGAAGTAAGATCGAAATCATCCATCTGCGGCCCGTCATTCTCCACGTCGACAACAAACCCCCTCTTCTCGCGTCTTGAAGATATTCTTATAATACCTCCACAGGTCATGCATGATATCCCATGTTTTATTGCATTTTCCACAACAGGCTGCAGAAGCATCGAAGGTATCTGGCACCGGATTGAATCAGGATCGAGTTCTTTTATTATCTTTAATTTTTCTTCTCCAAAACGGATCTTCTCAATTGAAAGGTAATCGTCAATAAAAGTAATCTCCTCGGCAAGTGAGTGGGTGTCAGAAGTATCCTCGAGCGATTTCCTGAATATCGAGGAGAGTTTCCTTGTCATCTCCCTCGCCTTCCCTGCATCGGTACGGATCAGGGCAGAGATTGAATTCAGCGTGTTGAAAAGAAAATGCGGGTTTATCTGGCTTTTCAAGGTGGTAAGTCTCGCGTGGACGAGCCGATTCTCTTCTTCCCTCATGATCACTTCCATCCTCGCATTGTTGGCAAGTTTGAGTGCGATTCCCAGAGTATAGACAAGAACAATCAGGTCGATCGTTATAAAAAGCCAATCCCTTGTCGGATATCCGTACAGCATTCCCCTTTGAAAAAACCTGTCGAGAAGATCATACCTGAACAGAGCCAGTCCAATCACAAGAACAAATGGAAGAAAATCCCTGTCCAGCCTGCCTCTGAAAAGTCTTTCCAGAAAGTTGTAGATAATAAGTAAAGGGTTGAGTGAATAATTCCATATCTCGCCCCTCTGCCCGAGCTTCGAATACAGTATTCCGGCCGAGAATCCGGCAAAGGTATAAAAAGGCAGGGCTACCGTCTCACCGAAAAAATAACAGGTGAGCCCGATGACCAGCCCCGTTCCTGTCCCAACCCAGGCGCCTCCAAGAAATCCGGCGATCAGCGCTCCTTCAAGAGCAAGGTCCATCGCGGCCTGGCTGGACATCTTTCTCACTACGATACCGAGCGAAAAGAATACAGCCAGAAGGATGAAGAGCCTGATATAGGCCGATTTCGAAACGGTCACCCTGGCAAGAAACTCAATCACGAACCTGAACCCCAGCAAAAGGCTGACTATACCAGCCATCACTGCGATACGCAGCAGAAGGTTGATCAGCGCCAGTTGATCAGGAGTAAAATTCAGTGGCATCTCTACCAGCTCCATCTATCACAAGCGTTGAACATAGAGCGAAATTATCGCTTCTTCATAGTTCTTGCGTTTTTTCAGCCCTTCGATCTTGTTAGCTATCTTGCCATCTCTCAGCAGAATATATGTCGTTGGCAAACGCTTTACTCCTCCGAAGATGTTGGCTGTCCTTTCACCATCGACGAATACATCGAACTTCACCGAATTATTCGACAAAAAAGATTTCAGACTTCCCATGCTTTTTGTATCCATTGAAATACCGATAACCGTCACGTTCTTTTTGAATTTTTTCTGGATTTCGCTCATTATCGGAATCATCTCTCTGGATTCGTTATTCCATGACGCCCAGAAAGTAACAAAAAGAAACTTCCCGCTGTAATCGCTGACCCGTGATATGCTGCCGTCCATACGCTTCAACACGACATCCGACTTGTCATTCGTATCCCTGATCGGCATTTCAGCCACGTGCCCGTTTTGTGTTTTTTTATCATCAGAACGATTCCCTGTACAGGCCACCAACACAAAAACCAGCATCAACAGGGCCGTCAGGATGACAGGCATCAACGCAACTCTACGTTTTTCAGAAAACATAAGATCACATTTCCTTGAAAATCTGGCTTGCTATTGTGTTCTTCTGAATCTCTTTGGTTCCCTCGTATATCTCAGCGATCTTGGCATCTCTGTAGAACCGTTCCACTTCGTACTCGGTCATGTAACCATATCCACCGAGAAGCTGAATAGCTTCGTCCGAGACATAAACAGCCGTCTTCGCCGCCACATATTTCGCCATCGACGTCAGCTTGGGATCGATTCTTCCCTGATCGAAGTTCCACGCGGCCTTGTATGTCAGGAGCCTGGCGTACTCGATAGCTGTCGCCATATCAGCCAGCTTGTGCTGGTTGACCTGAAATTTCGCGATAGGTTTTCCGAATTGCTCGCGCTCCATCGTGTAAGCCAGCGCGCGGTCAAATGCGCCGGCAGCAATCCCGAGAGCCGTCGCGGCGATCTCCACACGACTTTCGTCGAAGAATTCGAGGACCTGGTAAAAACCCCTGCCCTCGACCCCGATGATATTCTCCAGCGGTACCTTGACATCGTCATAAGAGATTTCAGCGGTAGAAGTCATCCTGATACCCATCTTGGGTCCGACATCCTCGGCCGTAAGCCCCTCGACACCTTTCGGAACCAGGATGATAGCCATCCCCTTGTAAGAAGGCTTCACATCCTGGTCAATCTGGCAGAGAGTAAGGTAGAAATCCGCGATCTGACCGTTTGTGATAAATGTCTTTGTGCCATTGATCACCCAGCTATCCCCATTCTTTACAGCTTTCGTATCCATCCTGGTAATGTCGCTTCCATGGTTCGGCTCGGTAAAGGCTCCAGCGGAGATCATCTTTCCTGCCACTACCTCCGGCAGGTATTTAGACTTCTGTTCGTCGGAACCATGCCTCATGATTATCTCAGAGGCAAAATCCGACAAGGCTATCGCTGTTCCGATACCGGAATCACGCCGGCAGAACTCTTCCACGACTATGACATTCTCGATAACACCGAGTCCAAGCCCCCCATATTCTTCGGAAAAATGAAGTCCTATAAATCCAAGTTCCGCGGCTTTTTTCCACAATTCTCTCGGAAATGAATGTTCCTCTTCATGTTTCAACGCAAGTTCTCTCGTGAATTCACCTTTTGCGAATTTCCTTGCTGCTTCCCTCATGTCATTTTGTTCGGTTGTAAGTTCAAAATCCATCTTAACCTCCCTGAATCGTCAACATATCCATTCAACGCAAATTATTAACTATATCGTGCCTCCATAGACCTCTCCAACGCCGGCGATTCTATCAAAACCCACCGGTTAAAATCAACAAATACTTGGCTTATCGTCACGATTTGGAACAGTAATTGCGAATATATCGGCGGGAGGACAACAATGAGAGCATCATGGAAAACACTGATCCTGGTCTTAATACTGATAATATTCTATTACCCCAACGCTTACGGCCAGTCGCCAGAACGGATCGAAGCGGAAAAAATCTTTGTCCAGGCTCAGAAAGCTCTCGCAAGCGGAGACAACGCAATAGCTGAAAAACACCTGTTGAAATCCCTTCAGTTGGACTCGAGTTTCACCTCCGCCATATGGCAGCTTGCGCTGATTTTCGAAAAGCGGGGCCAGTTGGAATATGCCCGTGAACTAATCCTCCGAGGCTTGCAGCAGGACCCGAATGCTTCGTGGGCAAGGGACAAACTCTCACAGGTCGAGAGACACCTTATCAACCGGATTAAAACGGAATCTGAGGCTTTGATGAATTCCGGCGACTATAACCGGGCCCTGCCCAAACTCTCTCTATATCTTGGAATAAGGCCTCATGACCCACAGCCACTGGTACTTCTCGGACGCTGTCACCTCGCTCTCGGTAACATCAGGGCTGCAAGAGATTATCTTGTCCAGGCAATTCAGAGAGACCCTTCGAACAGTGAAACAGCCTCACTGCTCGACGATGTTGATGAACGTATATCCAGATCCTCGGTTACAAACACTATTGCTCTGGCCAGGAACATACTTGCAAACTACACTCCCGAAAGCAGGGAAAAGGCTGAAAATGCACTACAGGCGGTTCTCGCCAAGGACCCGGGCAACGCCTGGGCCACAGAAAAACTTAACGAATTATCTCTTCTCTCAGCCAGAGTTGAAAAAAAGAAAGAAACAGCCGAGGCTATCGAAAAGGGAATAGATAAAATCAGGACACTCGAGGCTCCGGCCGGCAAAGCTATCGGACTTCTCAGAAGTAATCTCACTATAATCCTGATGATCATAATCGCTATACTGCTCTTTTTCAACCTGAAGCGAAAAACCCGTATAAAAAGTTATCCCCTGCAGGGAAGCCTCAACCTGGTCCCTGTACTTGATATCGTATCCCTGCTCAACAGCAACCTCAAGACTGGACGCCTCGTGCTCTCTACGGGAAAAGTGAGCGGAGAGATATTCTTCGAGAAAGGCGAGATCATTCACTCGAGGATCAAGAGCTATGACGGCAAAACAGCATTCCACAAGCTCATGGATATTCATTCAGGCAAATTCGTCTTCTATAACCATCTTCCAACCATCAGGCACACGATCTCGGAACCTCTCAGCCTTCTGTTGCTGTCCATGAGTTCCGTGACAGAAGAATATACAACCGGAAAAAAGAACAGGAAGAAAAACGTCCTCACACCCGTCTGAAGCTATTTCCCTGTACAAGTATCCCGTCAAACCCGCGCAACCACGCAACCATGAAATCCATGCATGCAGGGATTTCGATCATGAAGTTTCATGCGCGTGCTAAACAAGTGTCGCTGAGAGGATATTATCGATAACTGATTCCGATGAGCCCGGGGCCCTGCTGTATTTTATTTCCCACCGAAGGGAAGGGAATTCATCATCCCCGCTTTCCAGGCACGTTCCCAGAAACTGCTCCCTGATTTCATGCATCAGGGAATCCACTTCATTGGCATTCATACCTGTAACAAACAATGAATAGCTGGATCGATTTTCACCCCTGGAGACAACCCCGCATTCCCTGATATGATGAAGGAGAATCCTTTCGATAAGATTGATATACACCGAATCATCCCTGTTCTCTCCATTCATGGAAAGATCGATGAGACTGAACTGCGAACCTGCAATATCAGCACGTTCGATCATCATATGAAGAGGATGAACGAGATCCTTGTCCCGGTTGAACTGCGAATCAAGCGGTATCGACAGGGTTATGGTGTTCCCTGTACTGATATCCAGATTTCCGTTCAAAGCAGTCGCCAACCTCTCCAGTACCAAACCCCTGTGAGCTTCGTGGAACGAAAGAAAATCCTTGAAACTGTTTCTCGATGTCTTTTTCCACCCGTTTTCCCTCGGCCTCAAATAGATACTCAACTTTTTTCTGGCAATTCCGGGAAGGTCGCCCTCTGTCCTGACAGAGGAACTGCATTCTATGAAAGGTTTTTCGGCAAGCCACACATGGTAGGCATCTACCACAGAAGCGATAAGGTCCTTCAACCTTCCCCCACCCGTGAATATCGCGATGTCCGGAACGCTGAGTTTGAACCCCCTTATCTTCTTCTGTTTCTGAAGCTGCTCGAAAACCGGTTCAATCTCATTTTTCACCCTGATCATAGTCCGGCATACATTCAATTCTTCCGACTCGATCATGAATACTTTCTGGAGCTCATCGAGGTTGGAAATCATTTTCTCTACGTTGCGCCAACCGATATTCAGCAGTTTTTCTTTCTCCCGGCTACCTACAGGCTGATCGTTTCCACTGAGTATCTTTACGACGTTTCTGATTGATGTGAGCGGTGTCCTCATCCGGTGGGAAAGTGATGTCACAAAACTTGACCTCAGTTCATCAAGCTTTTTCCACTCGGAAAAATCATGAAGCATGACCATGTATACTGGAAAATCCCCTGAAAGTTCAAGGTGACATATTTCGAGGCCCATGAGTTTGCGAACCTCCGCGCCGGGAAGTTTTACGTCTATATAGGTAATCGCCGATTGGTCCAACCTGCTTTTTTCAAAGAAACCTTTCGAACAGTTGCGTTCAATAAGCCCGGCTGCTTCTTTCTCTGACGCAACCGACAGGATGTCCATGGCGCTCTTGTTGGCAAACAACAGTTCTTCTTTCCCGTCGAAGAGAACAACCCCCTGTCCGATCGGGCCAAGGAACTTCTTGAGCAGCTCGACTGTTGACGGCACAGACTGCGCTCCCATCCGGATCCTTTCCGCCAGAATATCAAATTCGATATCTTTTGCCGGCATGAAAAGGACCTGATCAGCCCCAGACCTGATCACTTCCTTCGCCGCACCCCAGCCTGCTTCAGAAGTAACGGCGATTACCAGTCCGCTGTATCCATTTTTTCTTGCCCGAGCAATCTGGCCGGACCCTTCTCCATCGACACAGACGAATACAGCCGCTGGATCAGACATGGCCAGGTTGTCGGGAAGTTCGCCGTTATCACAGATGCACACCTTACCGATCAAACACCTGTGAAGCTGTTTCCTCAAAGTTTTCTGCAGCTGCCTGTCAAATACAGCTATCATAACCTGATAAGCATGCGCATCGTCCAGCCTGCCGCACATGGGTTTTACTTCGGCCTGTTGCATTACCATCGAGCTGATCCTCCAACCAAAGTATCATTTTACGTTCGGAGAAACGCAAAGGACGTGCCTCGAATACCGGGTAGCCCCCGGGGAATTCCGATAACTATGTTCCACAATGAGAAACAACTGGAACGCGCCTGTTTTGCATATTGCATACAGGGCGATGGTTTTTGAGGATCAGTGGGGCAAGCCTGTTGAAACCGGTTGAAGATTCTCTTCCACTGTTACACGATTTTTTCCAGTATGGAAATGATAAGTCAGGCAAACAGACAAGAGCGAATCGAATACACGCTCGCTGTTACTCCCCAGGTCAAGCCCGCCTGTCACAACGAGGTCCATTTGCTGCGAAAGAAGGTGCCTGAAACTGAAAAGATAAGTCTCCCTGTATCCAGAGCCATCGAAGTCCATGGCAAAAACAGACACCTGCAGCGATGTCCCTTTTCTCAGGTCGAAATCCAGCAAAAGAGCAAGGAGGGAAAAATCCCTGTTTTTCAGATCGCCACTTGTCTCTTTCTGGCCCACCAGCGTGTACGTGGCCGATCCTCTGACCCTGAACAAGGCCGTTTCCTTTCTGAATTCCAACCCGGCACCTGTATCCGGATATATACCTCCCCCGGAAGACCTGAAAGAAAATGGGCGCAAAGCAACAGAACCGATCGGAATCCTGAAATCCGTCCTCAAGAAAAGACCCGAAACACCGAGCGTGTCGCCATATATCCTGACAACCGAACTTATCATTCCGTCGGCAAAACCGTGGGCAAAAGAGCCTGGCCGTCTGATCACCGGATAAAGCATACTGAATCTCAGGGAAGTACGGTCGCTTATCCTCCCCTGTATCCTTATACCCGTAACGGACGCGTCCCAGGTTCCACTCTGAAGCTCAACCTGACCGACACCAAGCAACACACCCGCCGTATCGACCGCGGAAAACCAGGAAGGGTAATCCATATACAACCCATCCGCCTGTATCGGGGCTACCGCAACCGATATTAAAAAAATTATTGTCAGGAAAAAACAGGAAGAAAAGAACCCACTCAAATGATATTCCTTTAACCCGCGCCCTCGAGAAGCCGGATCTTGCCCTGATGGCCGAAATTAACAATTATCGTTTTTCTGTTTCCGGGAAGGACTTCCTTGGCAACAACCTTGCCGTAATCGTTCCAGGATCTGTGATATATTATGTCATCTATCCTGAATTCCTCTGACTCGTCGTACTCCCGGGCATTTTCCTTTTCCTCGACACTGAAATCTTCAGGAGCGATATCTTCAGATACTACTTCCTTTTTATCAGCATCGCTTCCCTTGTTATCCTCGTTACCCATGTACGGAAGAATACCGTCACACCCGGGGCATTTCAGCCAGGGCACACCACTTTTCGCTGCCTCTTCAATCACTTCCATATCGAAGTCTTTATTACAGACTGAACATTTTTGATTGATCGTTCTTTTTTCTTTTACAACTGTTTTTTTACTCTGCGACACATCAGCCTCCCATCATCCTTCCTTTTCCTGCTACTCGATGAAAAAACATCAATCGGATACTATCCGGCAACAGTTATCCGATTCGGCTTCTGAATGAAATCTCATTCCGCAGACCGGACACCTGTATTTTCCGTCCAGCCTTCCATCAACCTCAGCCTTGGCGAGTAATCTATGAAATTTAACGTAATTCTTGCCCTTCTTCAGAATATTCCCATCATTAGCTTCCCGCTTCATTCATCTCCTCCCATCCCTGGATTAGAAGCGTTCACCACCACATCACGCTGTAGTTATCATTAAGCTGCAATACAATATATGGTGTTTGCACCATTTACGGAAGTAGCCGTCAGCATGAATTCACAACAAACTCTGTGCAAGAACCCCCAGCTACAACAAACAATATATCATGAAACAGGTATTATTGCAAGCCTATCGTTGCAGGTTTGATCCCGGGCCTTGCTATGCGTAAGTGACGACTGAGCAACCATTTGAAACGACTGAACCATCGGGTTGCCAAATCGCTGTTTCAAATGCCGGAAATACCTGCCGGGAAACCCCCCACCAGGTAATTATCTAAGCACCACAATCTTCTTTGTCTGCTCTTTATTCCCTGCTGTTGTGCGGATAAAGTAGATCCCGTTGGATACGGATTCACCCCGGTCATTTTTCCCGTCCCATTCCATATTCTTGTACTGCCCGCCGAACAAAGGCATGGAATACAGGTTCCTGACCTTCTGCCCCATCACATTGTATATCGCTACTTCCAGGAATATCTTTTCTTCAACAGCAGGCGAACTATGGGTTCCCCTGCCTCCGGAAACGATATCCGCAGAAACAACCGTTCCGAAATCACCCGGAATCTTTATAGTGAATAATATCTTGTCACTGACGCTTGTCAACGGGTTGGGGACCAGGGGAGAGATCATGCCGGCCGTTACAGGAACAGTAGTAACCTCGTAGAGATTCCCGCTGTCATGAAGATACTCAACCGGTTCACCATCGATTACTGTCTTGATCGTGCCAAGAATATGATACCGGTAACTGTTTCCCGGCAGGACATTCTCGTCCCGGAACGAGTAGTAGTTCCTGCCGCCACTCGACTCTTCATAC
This sequence comes from uncultured bacterium, assembly GCA_965370495.1. Taxonomy (GTDB): domain Bacteria; phylum Krumholzibacteriota; class Krumholzibacteriia; order Krumholzibacteriales; family Krumholzibacteriaceae; genus Krumholzibacterium. The sequence continues at coordinate 430 of CBDUUV010000029.1, read as the reverse complement.
TCCCCGCCTTTGACGACAGCCAGAAGCCGGTCACCAGTCCCCAGGCTGATATCTTCTCTGAATATCTCGAAATCCGAACCGAAGACATCGTCCGCTGTCTTCCAGGACAGGTCAATATAATCCGATCCTGCTGATATGTTTTTCTGATAATACTTTATCCCGATATAGGTTACATTAACACTGCCCTCCCCGGTCAACCCAACACAGTTCTCCACCTTCAGATAGATCCAGTTCTGACCTGGTTCGAGACCGGACTCGAGAAAAAAGGAAAGATCTTCCTGTGATTCATCCCATATGCCGTCACCGGGAGAAAGGTCACCAATCGGTTTGTCATTGATGGTGATCCAGCCCTTGCTCAGGTATGGGGCGTAGTCGACCCTTGTACCAGGTTCCTGGCGCCAATTGTTATTCGGAACCGCCGCGTTCCTTG
>CBDUUV010000028.1:0-25294 GCA_965370495.1 uncultured bacterium | reverse complement strand
GCCCTCCCAGAATCGTTTCCCCGGGAAACCTGACTTCTCCCTCTCCCCGAAGGTAGGCGATGATATTTCTGGAAACTATAACACCATGTGCTATCGATTCCATATATCCTTCAACCCCTGCTATCTGGCCGGCAAAAAACAGCCCTTTCTTTTTCTTCGACATCTGGGCAGAATCAAGCAAATGGGGAGTGTCAAGGTATGTATTTCTGTGAATCGATCCCCATCGTAATATTTCCGCATTTTCGAGGCCGGGAATCATCTTAAGAAGATCTCTTTGCCCGCTTCTGGTCAATCTGTTCTGAAATCCGACCAGTCCTGCCATCGTACCGTCAACAGTTTCTTGCCTCAACTGCAATACGGCATAGGGTTCCTTCCCTGTTGACGGATCAACCAGGCCCCTTGGTTTTAACGGGCCAAAACGCAGGGTATCATTCCCTCTCTCTGCCATGACTTCAACGGGCAGGCAGGCATCAAAATAGATCAAATCTTCGAAATCGTGTTTCCTGGCCCTGGGGCCCTTCCTGAGAAATTCGATTAGTCTTTCGTACTGTTCCCTGTTAAAAGGTATGTTCCAGTAATCAGCTCCTCCTTTTCCATATCTTGACGCTTTGAACACTTTTGAATAATCGATGCTCTCCAGGCTCACAGACATGGATATCGCGTCATAGAAGTAAAGGTTTTCCTCCGAGCAATGCTTCTTGATCGCACCTGAAAGCCTATCGGAAGTAAGCGGCCCCGTAGCTATAACACTGCAACCCGGAAGATCCAGGTTTTTCTGTTCCATGCGAACGATATTGATATTTCTGTCTTTTTCTATCCCGAATGTAACGAGGGATGAAAAGAGCTCTCTGTCTACCGCGAGCGCGTGGCCTGCTGGCACCCTGGCCTTGTCGGCAAATGCAAGGAGACGGCACCCAAGCATCAAGAGTTCCTGTTTGAGGAGACCTGAGGCAGTTTCAGTGTTTTCAGACTTGAGGGAATTACTGCATACGAGTTCCGCGAAAAAAGCGGTTTTGTGAGCCGGAGTCATCCGCACCGGTCTCATCTCTATAAGATCGATACTGATACCACATGAGGAAAGTTGCAGAGCTATCTCAGAACCTGCAAGGCCGCCACCGATAACAGTAACATCGGGCATCAGGGAACAACCTCGAATTTACACTTGGGACATTGAAGAAAATCTCCCTTTTTCTTTGATGACTTGAGTACGAGAAAAGAGTTTTCACATTCCAGGCATTTCTGTGTTGTGGGTTTGTCCCAACTCGCGAATTTGCAAGAAGGATACCTGCTGCAACCGTAAAATACTTTTCCTCTTTGAGTCTTCTTTTCAACAATCTCGCCGTCACAACCTTCTTCAGGACATGGTATTCCAAGAGTTACCGCTTCCGTATATTTGCATTCGGGATAATTCGAACATGCTATAAACCTGCCGAAACGGCCTGATTTGTACCGTAATTCCCCTCCGCATTTCGGGCATTCCCTGCCGAGTTTCTCTTCAGGTTCGAGTGACCTGGAATATTTACATTCCGGATAAGCCGGACAAGATAGAAACTGGCCGTTTCTGCTCCATTTCCTGATGAGTTTTTTCCCACACTTCTCACATAATTCTTCGGTTTCTTCCTGAAAATACTCCTTGTATTCCGCCTGTTTACCCTTGAAACCCTCGATATCCGCAGTCAAAGGCTCATAAAAGAAACTTACGACATCCTGCCATTTCTCCTTTGCATCTTCCACCTTGTCCAGTTCGCTCTCCATCCTTGCGGTAAAATCTATCTCGAAAATGTCATTGAATATCTTAGAGAGTGATTTCCAGACTACCTCCCCCAGTTCAGTGGGACAAAGCGAACGGCCCTCTCGACTGGCATAATCTCGCGCAAGAATTATACTGATGATACTTGCATAGGTGCTGGGCCGACCGATCCCCTTATCCTCAAGCTCCTTGATAAGTGAAGCTTCCGAATATCTCGAGGGGGGTTCTGTAAAATGCTGCGTACTTTCAAAATCCTGTATTAACAGTTTTTCATCTTTTTCCATGTCCGGTATCAGTTTCTCTTCTTCTTTTTTCTTGTCGGGAAAAATAGCAAGGAACCCCACATCCTTGACCTGCCTGCCATTAGCCCTGAGAAGATATTTATTACCAGCCGAAATATCGACTTCTTTAACACTGTAGACTACAGGAGTGGCCATTGAAGCGAGGAATCTCATCCATATGAGCCTGTAAAGCGACATCTGGTCTTTATCGAGAAAGGGGCTCACCTTTTCAGGCGTCCTGTAAGAATCTGTTGGCCGCACTGCTTCATGGGCATCCTGTAATCTTTTTGCTTTTCGGAATCCACGTTTTCCGGGAAAAACAGTCGGTTTTCCGAAATTCTCTTCGATAAAAGCCTGTCCCTGCCTGAAAGCTTCGTCACTTACTCTTGTGGAATCAGTTCGCATGTAACTGATCAGTCCAACAGAGCCTTCCGCGCCAAGAGAAACTCCCTCATAAAGCTGCTGCGCAAGCATCATGGTCTTCTTTGCTGAAAAACCAAGACGGTTTGCTGCCTCACGTTGTAGAGTGCTTGTTATAAAAGGAGGCTGCGGGTTTCTCTTTTTTTCCTTTTCCCTTACTTCTTTGACAAGCAGATCTTCAGATCTTATCTCTGTCAGGATCTTTCCGGCTGTTTCCTTGTCATTTATCTCCGGGTTTTCTCCATCGATCTTGAAAAGACGGGCCGGAAAATCTATACCTTTGCTGTTTTTGAGAATCCCCTCGATCGTCCAGTATTCCCTGGAAACAAAGGCCCTTATTTCATCTTCTCTCTCACATAAAAGCCGAAGTCCCACACTCTGGACTCTCCCTGCGGAAAGCCCCCTATAGAAAACTTTCCATAGAACAGGGCTTACAAGGTATCCTACGAGCCTGTCCAGTATCCTTCTGGCCTGCTGGGCATTGACCTTGTTCATATCCAGTTCTTGTGGATTATTGACAGCTTCCTTTATTGCTTTGGCCGTTATCTCGTTGAATATAATCCTTTTCGATGGGATCTTCGTCTTTTTGAGAATCTCGTCAAGATGCCACGCGATCGCTTCACCTTCTCTGTCCATATCAGTTGCGAGAAGGATCTCGGAACTTTCTTTGGCTGCCAACCTCAGTTCCTTGATGATTTTACTCTTACCTCTGTCATTGACATATTTTGGCTTGAAATCCTTTTCTATGTCGATTCCCAGTTCTTTCTTCGGAAGATCACGAATATGCCCGACCGAGGCTTTGATTTTGTATCCTTTGCCCAGGTATTTTTTTATCGTCCGGGCTTTAGCGGGTGACTCAACTATTACAAGTACCTGATTCAATGTGTTCCCCCGGTTTAATTAAGGCTTTCAAATGAATCCATCGAACCGTCAAGGATATCTTCAGGGATTTCGGGAATCAGCCGTGACGCGACCTCTCTGACCTCATTCATTGAAACAGGAATCCTGTATTCCATCCCGGCATTTTCAATTATAAAGCTCAACTGTGTTTCACTCAGCCATCCGGAGATCTGCAGGTTGATCAGATAACCCTGCGCCTCAGTAGAGAGGATAATTTTCTCTACCTTTCCAAGCACCCTGTTTCTGGTGAAAAAAGCGGATGCTGATTCGAAATCTTCTTTAAATATCCCTAAATCCAGAATGGTCATCGCCTGTTTGATTTCATCCTGCGAATAGCCAAGGCTCTCCAGTTCGTTGTTTATGCCATCAGAATCCGTCATCGCACCTGCTTCGGCTTCCATGATGTATTCTATAATCTCCTTGATGCGTTCTTTCATTGTACTCCCCAGCATTCAGCTTCCAACCATCTGGCAAAGAAGGAATATTGCTCAGAAAGCGCTCTTTCCGCAACACTTTTTATATTTTTTTCCGCTTCCACATGGACAAGGGCTGTTTCTTCCTACTTTCGGTTCTTCCCGGAGCACCTGTTTTGCTCTTTCCGCAGCTCCCGGGCCCGGCATCCTCCCTGTTGAACGGTCTTGAGTTCTCTGTGGGCCAGCCGGCATGGCCCCGTATGCGTTACTGACCTGATGCACAGCAATACCGGAGTCGCTCCCCCTGCTTCTTTCCGCGCGTTTATCCATATCGATCCTGGCATGGAAAAGCCCCCAGAGGATTGCTTTGTCGATATCATCAAGCATATCTGAGAACATTTGAAATGCTTCCTGTTTGTACTCGACCAATGGATCTTTCTGTGCGTAAGACCTGAAATGGATCCCTTCCTTCAGGTTGTCCAACTCATGGAGATGATCCATCCATTTTTCGTCTATACTCTGCAGCATTATCAGTTGGCCGATCTGTTCCAGAATCTCTTCGGGTATTGTGGATTTACGGATTTCGTAAGATTCCATCGCTTTTAATCTGAAATATTCGATGATGGCCGAAGTGTCTTTTCGGGATTTTTCAGAAATACCCTCGATATGAAATGGTACGAGAAAGATGCTTTCAAGCTCGACAGCAGCCGCTTCCAGATCCCATCCTTCATATTCAATGTCTTCCGGCATGAACATGTAAGCGACATAATCGAGCACACTGTCAATCAGTCCTGCGACCATAGCATCAAGATCCTCAACCTGAAGCATCTCATTTCTGCGCCCGTATATCACTTCCCTCTGTTTATTCATGACATCATCGTATTCGAGAAGCCTTTTTCTTATACCGAAGTTGTACATTTCTACACGCTTCTGAGATTTTTCTATAGCCCTGGTTATAAAGGGGTGCGTAATAACTTCGCCTTCCTCAATACCAAGCTTGTCCATCACTGTTGAAATTCTGTCCGATCCGAACAAACGCATCAGATCATCCTCGAGTGAAATAAAGAATCTCGAAGAACCTGGATCACCCTGTCTTCCGGCACGTCCCCTAAGCTGCCTGTCAATACGCCTGCTTTCATGTCGTTCTGTGCCGATTATCTGGAGTCCACACGGAACATCGTCTTTGCAGGCAGTTTTTTTCTCAGGATTGGGACAATCGTCACATTCATCCGGTGTTTCGCACAGTATGCAGCACCTTTCACACTTGACGACACCCTTCTCCAGCTTTATATCAGTACCCCTGCCAGCCATATTTGTAGCGATGGTAACAGCACCCTTTTTCCCTGCCTGGGTTATGATCTCCGCTTCCCTCTGATGATGTTTGGCATTCAGAACATTATGCGGAATACCTTCTCTTTTCAGCATCCTGCCGAGTGTCTCTGATACTTCCACCGTGACTGTTCCGACCAGAACCGGCAGATCAGCCTTGTAATACTTCTTGATCTCCTCTATAATTGCTTTGTATTTTTCACGTTTTGTTCTGAAAATAACATCCTCGTAATCGATCCGTCGTATGGGTTTATTGGTCGGCACAACATTGACTATCATCTTGTATATCTTGTGAAACTCTTCTTCTTCGGTCTCCGCGGTACCTGTCATCCCGGCAAGTTTGTCATACATCCGGAAGTAATTCTGAAGAGTGATAGTGGCAAATGTCTGTGTTTCGCCCTCGATTCTGACTTTCTCCTTGGCTTCAAGTGCCTGATGAAGTCCATCACTGAATCTTCTTCCGCTCATTAGCCTTCCGGTAAATTCATCGACGATGAGTACGCGTCCATCCTGTACCACATACTCGACATCTTTTTCAAAAAGAGTATATGCTTTAAAAAGCTGGGAGAAGTTATGAATCACTTCGCTCTTTTCAGCATACCTTCGGTACGCAAGGTCTTTTTTTCTGATCTTTTCCCTGACATCCAGCGAATCGTCTGAATCTATCTTCTTGATCTCGATACTGAGGTCTGGAAGCACGAACAATTCCTGGTCTTCGGGAGAAAGATTATTTCTGCCTTTTTCTGTAAGATCAATAGTGTTCGATTTTTCATCTATAACGAAAAACAGCTCTTCGTCCAGTTCATGCAGCCTTTTTTCTCTCATAAAATCCGTTTCGCACCTCTGCATCATCTTCTCATACCCGGGGACCTTGCGGATTTTCATGAATTTTTTATTTTTCGGGTCACCCCTGCGGGCAAGCAGCAGTTTTATTCCTGTTTCGTCATCCTCATCATCTCCAGCCTCACCCATGTTTTTTTCGAGATCAGCCATCATTTCATTGATCAATCTCTTCTGCTTTCGGACCAGATTCTCAACCTTGCTTCTGAGAAATGAGAAACTTTCGTTTTTTGACGAGCCCTGGACAGGGCCTGATATGATCAGAGGTGTTCTGGCCTCATCGACAAGAACACTGTCCACCTCGTCGACAATAGCATAATGATGATGTTTTTGTACCTGAAGTTCGCGCTTCATCTTCATATTGTCCCTGAGATAATCGAACCCGAATTCATTGTTGGTTCCGTAAATTACATCACAGCTATAAACATCTTTCTTTTCTTCGGGATGCATATCGTTTTGCAGATGCCCTACAGTCAAACCCAGGAACCTGTATATTTCTCCCATCCACTCAGAATCACGTCTTGCCAGGTAATCGTTCACCGTCACCAGGTGAACACTCTTTATCAGGGAATTAAGATAAAGAGGCATAACAGCAGCAAGCGTTTTCCCCTCACCTGTGGCCATTTCAGCTATCGAACCATCATGGAGTACTATTGCCCCTCCAATCTGGACATCAAAGGGAACCATTTCCCAGGTTATATCCTGACCAACAACTTTCCACGTTTTGCCCACATGTCTTTTGCACGCCTCCATAACAAGACCGAACGTTTCGGGCATCAGATCATCAACCGTTGCTCCGTTTTTTAGCCTTTCTTTGAATTCTCTGGTTTTTTGGGGGAACTCTTCATCGGCAAGAGAAGTATAACTGTCCGCCCATTCCTTTACGGACGCTATCTTCGAGGCAAGGGTTTTCATCAACCTTTGTTTGCGGTCACCGAAAATTTTATGAGCCAATCCTTTGAACAAAACAAAACCCTCCGGTTAATCTGGAACATAGTATACTGAACACCTGTAATCAAGGTCACACGGAACGCCCGTTACGCAAAAGAAATACTGCCTTGCCAAAAAAAATAATCATGCTGCTTCGGGATAACATGTCAGATAACGCCATAACTGACTGACAGGGCATAAAGGTAGCCCTGGTTCGATCCAAAGAAGACTCTTTTCCCGTCAGTTGCCGGAGAAGAGTATACAGGTGACTTGACCATGTATTCGTCCAGAAGTTCACCGTTAGCACTGTTCAGCACGGTAATCCTCGAGTTGTAGTTCGTTATAAGGATCACATTACCCATTATCAGAGGCTTGGACCTGATCGCTCCTCCGATGTTTTTTTTCCATACTATCCTGCCAGCATAGGAAATCGCATAGAAAATACCGTCTTCCGACCCAATATATACATTCTTTCCATCCGTTACCGGAGTACTCCGCAAATCGCTCCCCCCGGGGAAACGCCACATAAGGCTCCCCTCCGAAATCGAATAGGCATAGACATATTTATCTCCAGACCCGAAGATGATCAGGTCGCGGTCTTCGATAAGAAGAGGGCTCGAATAGATCGATCCACCCGGTTTTACCCTCCACTCGATCCTCCCCTCCCTGTTCATCCTGACCAGAGATCCATCTGTGGTTCCCGCAATTATATATTCATCACTAAGTACAGGAGATGCCCAGATCCCATCACCAAGCCTCTGTTTCCATATCTGTTTTCCATCCTTGAAATTCAACGCTACTATATTGCCTTTCATTGTTCCAGTGACAACAATTTTCCCGTCAACACGCGGAGAAGCAATTATCTTTTCTCCTGTTGAATAATTCCATACCCTTGAACCGGTTTCAGCATTGAGACAAAAAATGTTTCCCGCGTAATCCGCGCCGATTACCCTGTTTCCGGAAAAACATGGTGAAGATCCGATCCCCTGCTCTGCCTGATACTTCCATTTAGGGGTTCCATCTGTTAGAAATGAATAGATGAAAGCATCCCTGCAACCAACTACCAACTGGTTTTTCCAGATTGCCGGGGACGAGGTGACCGGAGCATCAAATTTCTCTTTCCACGCGATCTTTATCGGAGACATTTCCGTGGGTCCGCCGGAAAACTGATCCTCGACACTTTCACTGTCATCATTATGTTCGATAACTGCAGCACCCTGGCTTCTATCTTCGTTCGGGCCCTTTTCGGGGTCGTTCGCGGGTTCTTCATCCTGAACGGATAAAAAGACTCTTTCATCGTCAGAGTCGCCCGAATGACCGATTCCAAATGGATTGAAGATAAATATAATTGCGGCAAGCACAGCCAGTCCCCCAGCCGCATACGGTACCCATTTTCTTATCATACCCCCGCTCCTTTTGCGTAAATCCCCTTTTGATCTTTTTTCGACAGGAATACTCCAGTGCATCGCTGGAAAAGTTCTATTTGTCTCAACATCTATTCCATCCTCGCCATTGTTCCTGAATGAAGAGAAGAAAACACTGTCACGGAATTTTTCTCTGTATCTGTTAACAAATTCCCTGGATCGAGCGAAAATCAATGTATGGTTGCCCTCCGGCATTGTAAAGTGGTAGATAAGAAAATAATCCGCGATAGAATTCTCAAAAAGTTCGCCCTGTTCCGGATGGACTCCGGTTTTTATCTCGATCACTGAATCGAGGGATCCAAGCGGCCCCTCCTGTTTGCTGTCCAGGTCGCAATGAAGTATCTCGATAGCCTTGTTGCAGAGGAGAAAGACATCACTTTCGTTTCGAAGCATTACGATTATCTGTGAATCGGAAAGAAACCTTTCCGCGAGATCATGGTCATCCATCGAGCTGACGAATTCATCGATTATCTTCTGAAGGAACTGTGCCGGGCTGCCAAGCCTCGAGGTTGATATGACTTTTCTGAAAAGCTTGCGTGCAACTTCTTCGAAGTCCTTCTTGCAAGGCTCAAAATATACAAAGAACTCCTCCCCCCTTGAATTCCGTGGGGGTTCCTGGTATACAAACAAGCCATCTTTTCCATTTTCACCATAGCAAAGAAAACACGTTTTCTTCATGATATAACCACCTCAGGGCATTAGACTAGCCATGAAATGGCAAAAAATCAACATAAATCATCATGAATCAGTCAGGATGGGAATAAGCTTCAGCCTGAATGGATAAACAGGTTTTTTACCGTTGAAAACATTTTTGTTATCGGACCTTCTCCGGTTTTCGTTCCAGGTGAAAGTTGGAAAAGGAATTTTCCAGCTACCGCATTCTTTGGATCCCACTTCAACGCATCTTGAAAATATTTTATCGCCTGGTTTTTCAAGCCTGCTTTGAAGTAAACAAATCCCAGGTTTGCATGGTAATCAGCGTTATAAAATTCTATCTGGACAGCTTTTTTACAGGAATCACGGGCTTCATGAAGATTGGAATTCGTCATGGCAACACAAAATCCGTACCAGCTTAGATATGCCGGATTATCCGGGCAGAACCTTACCGCAGATTTCAGAAGAAGAACGGCTTTGTCATAGAACCCGTTTCTCATGCTTTCTTTTGCCTGCATAAAGGCTAGAGAGGCCGACTTAAGATCGTTTTCCTTGATCGCTTTTGAATCTATGGATCCTTTTTTCTGATTTCTCAGTGACTCGTTGTATTCATATCTCTTTGTCTTATTACTCAATACGGCGAATGCTTCGTTGATAAGAGTGAAACGTTCTTTATTTTCAACATTAGCATCTGCAACATCAGGATGATACAGTTTTGCCAATCTGAAATAATTTCTTTTTATATCTTTATCAGAAGACGACGGCCACGCTTCCAACACCGAATAATAATCCGTATTCACTTTATCTTACCGCCTGTTCAACTCAGGTTGAAGTTCTGCAAGAAGATTCTTTGCCAACTCGTTTTCAGGATCCATTTTTAGAACGATTTTGAGATGGTACATGGAGTCCTCTCTCTGGCCCTTTTCGTATAAAGTTAAAGCCATGTTCATTCGCGCTTTAAGATAATCCGGGTTGACCTTCAACGCTGTCTCAAATTCCATGATTGCATCATCCAGCATGTCTGAGTTCGCGTATGCTATCCCGAGAAGATTATGAAGGTCGGGATAATCGGGATTCAGGGAGAGCGCTTTCTTCATCTCTGTTATTGCGTGATCATAATCACAATTGTGAATGGACTTCAGGGCTATCTGTTTGCTGACCTGAGACGATGAAGGCTTCTCTTCGAGTAATCTTTCGAACAGGGAAGTTATCTCCGGATCACCATGGCCGATTCTAATTTCCCTGATAAGGTTATCCAAGCTGTCTTTGAAAAAATTTGGAACGGCTGTAAGGCTTATATCAAGTTCTTCCGTCGCCCTTGCATGATTTCCAGAATCATAATAACTTTTTGCCAGCATGATCCTGGCTTTAAAAAATTCAGAATTGATGATCAGCGCTCTTTTTATACTTTCCCGTGAGTTTACATTGTTTCCTGAGAATTCATGCATCTTTGCGAGTTTGTAGTGAACATCAGCATAATCTGGTTGAATTTCGATAGCTTTTTCCAGTTGCCGGGCTGATTCCGGATATTTTCCATTATTTTCAAGTTCTTTGGAATATTCGATGTATGCTTCGACTATATACATTCGAAGTAATTCCTGATCCGTACCTCCAGCCACTCCCGCTTTCTTGCAAATGCAGCATTCAAATTCCTTGATAGCTTTCCTGTATTGCCCTTTGTTCATGAAACCAATGGCCTTTTTGAGATTGCCTTTTGGAAGAAACCCTGCGAATCTTTCTATAAACATGTCCTAAAACCTCTCGATTTCAAATCTCTTTCGGACAAAAATACGAACCTGCAGGCTGATGTACTGCAAATCGCAGGCCAAAACCGGTCAATTCAGCGAATGAGGTTTACCCTTTATTACCTGAATACCTTGCTCAGTATTCCGGTCCTTTTGGTGATTACGAGATAATCACCGGCGGAATAGGTCGGTTTCGCGATAACTACGAGTTTTAACTTGCATTTTGCAAAAGAACGCATGTCAGGGCATGGGACCTCAAGCCGCTTTTTAAACTGCCCTCCGGGTAACAGATAATCACAAGCGATGTCCAGTCGCCTTTCGCCATGCTGATCCTCCATGTAAATATCAACTATCGAATGTTCTGTCAGAACAAAAGCTACCTGAATACTGCAGGAGCCTTTTACACGGTCAATTACCATTTTGCCAGCGTCAAGGTCCAACAGATCGGTACCGATCCAGAAATACTGCGCTCCCGATATCTCTGAAATAAAAACCTGTCCGAAACGCCTGTAGATTGAAATCCCGCGGGGTTGATCGAAAGAAACGTCGTCTCCACCTCTCCCGTCGCCAATGGAGGTTATATAATTCAAATGCCTGTCAAACTTATGTATAAGATCACTGCTTGTATCTGTGATATAGATATGTCCATAATAATCAATATCCAGGTGATTGAAACGTCCCCTGAATGATTCAAACGAGTATCTTTCGACAAACGCTTCCCTTTCATCGAGAGGGATTTTCCACAACCTTTTCCCGGCACTATCCACTACGGCTACAAAATAATCATTATAATAGAGCCACCTGTCGTCGTCGCTTGCCAATGCTATCGTTGAAGGTTCCCACAGACTCAACGTATCACAAAAAGGTATGAGCTCAATCCCGTTCTGGCCGTTATAATCAGTGATTACAATGCGGTCGTTCCCTGTGTCTGCTATATAGACCTTTCCGTTTCCGACACAAACTCCTTCAGGTTTGGAAAACGGATCGTTTGCGAGGCCTGAGATTTCTCCAATATATAATAGTTCATCATTATCGTATTTCAACCGGACTATCCGGTTGTTTCCTGTATCCGCAATAAACAGATTACCCTCGTTATCACCGGCGATATCACGGGGCATGTCAAACTCTATACGACTTTCCCGGTCATTTCCAACAATTCCGATCGATCTGTAGCTCCGGTTGTAAATAAGGGAATTGTTCCCTGTGTTTAGTCCAAAAACCGTAAGTTCATCATCATCTTTTCTTGTATTCCTGTTATCTTTTGAGTCAAGTTTTGTACAGAAAAGACCTTGCGGATCGCTGAATTTTTCTTTGTAACCCGAGTAGATATTCAGATGAAACTGAAATACCCTGTGCATGCCAAAGCAATGTGTCCAGGGAGGAATGGCCAGTGTCGTCCCCGTGTCTCCACCGAGTGTCAATGGCAATATAGCAAGGGAAAGCATCAGCAACAGCAGAAGTTCTTTTATCCTCATATACTAATCCTGTTCTTTTTCTGCAAATGTTCTGTATACTGCCATCGAATCAAGAACCCTTCTAACATATTCCCGCGTTTCCTCTATTCCTATTAACTCAAGCGCCAACACAGGGTTTTTCCGAGGATCAAATGATTTTTTCCAATCCGCCATTCTTGCTGCGCCTGCGTTATAAGATGCCAGGGTTCCGACAACAGATCCACCGGTCCGGTCAAGCAGAAACCTCAGGTACCAGGAACCGGCTTCTATATTGAATGCGGGGTCGAAAAGATCTTTTTCATTGATATTTTTCATTTTCAATTTTTTTCCTATCCAATACCCTGTAGACGGCATCAACTGCATCAGGCCGCATGCTCCGGCACTGGATATTGCATTCCTGTCGAAATAACTTTCTTCACGGATAACCCCGAATAAAAGTTCGAATGGTATGTGTTGTTTTTTCAGGTTTTCCATTACTATCCCCAGGAATGGCACTGGAAACCTGAGGTTCACGGGAACCTGGCCATTCCTCCACATAACCGGATGGCTGCCGAGAATATCCAGACTGAAGTTAACCATCCCCAGCCTTCTCGAATGGCTGTACAGCATCCATAAGCCTTCTTCATCGTTATGGAATAACCGCGCAAGAGTTGTCGCGCATTTTTCCGCTTCATCCAGCATGCCCGAATCGAGAAAATACTGAAAAGCTTCCCATGCCGGGTGCCTGACCATGCTGGTCTTGCCTTCGTTATATAGCTTGTTTGCGGCTTCATAATGCATGAGTTCGCGCGTTTCCATCAACTTGAGGATTCCCGGAGCATCCAGATAGTTATCTCCTACAGACAAAAATATTTCTTCCTTTTTAAACGCTTTTGAATAGAAGGAATATGGGAACCGCGTCTGGAGCTCTTTCTGCCATCTGGGCTTGTCTTTGCTCGAGGCAGTTGTCGCTAGCCAGTACAGGACAGATGGTTTGAGTTTTCTGCCAGTTACCGGCAGCAACTCCAGGAGTATACGATTAGCGGACAGATCTTTTCCAAGCCAGTGATAAAGGACTGCTTCGCTCAGAACGGCATTCAGGCCTGTTTTAGTCTGCGGCACCCTTTTCCGAATCTCATCCCATGTATCTATAGCTTTTTTCCATTCTTTTCTCGTAACTCTGATCCTTGCGGAATTATCCAACATTCTCTCGGATCGAGTGTCATCAGGATAGAACATACCGAACAATCTGAAATTTTCAGCAGACGATGCGTAACGTTTATTCCTGTAGTCTATAGAGGCAATCCTTATCAAACTTTCTTTCTTGATCCTGACTGGAGCCTGCGACCTGAATAATTTTCTGAACACCTTTTCGGCTGTCCTGCTTTGTCCGGTTTTCTGCAACAAGCAGGCCTCAAAGAAAGCAACCTGATATGAATCCACGCCTCTGAAAACGAGGTGTTCCAGGAGTTTCGAGGCAGTCTTTTTCCTGGCATGATCAACTGCAACCTGTGTTAGATGAATGACCTCTTTTTCGCTCATTATACCCAGCCGGGGAAAAGCATGCCCGATCACTTCATCGAAGATCTGAATTGATTCTTCATCCAGTTTCAGATTCGCTGCGGGCAATAACAGGCTCTTTGCCTTGACTGCATCACCAGTTATAAAAAACATCCTGGAAAGGGTTAACAGGCTGCGAGCGTTCAATAATTCTTTCTCTATGCGATTGTCATCGATTTTCAACAACCAGCCGGTCTTTTGGGTTCCCGCTTCGACCATCAGGTTCATTGCCTTACTGAAAAGGTGATGGTTTCTTATCTCTGGATCAGTTTCGGTGATCTTCAGAATATTTTCGAGTACTTCAATAGCGGCTTCGCTTTTCCCTGCTTGAACGAGCGCGTCGGTTCTTATAACCAACCTGTATACTTCCAGCCACATCTTCGGGACCGGCGTAGCAGTCAATGCAACTACGCTTTCCCAATCACTTTCTTTATAGGCTAATATCGCTGCTCTGAAATCATCGCCCGGATCGGTAAGCATCCTGGATGCTTCCTGGATATCTCCGGCCATAATAAGGTACGCGGCCTTCTCGGAATCTCCCACATGGTGCAGATCAGAAACAATTTTCGCGTATTCACCCCTCCATACATGCGATTCCAGGTCTGATATATCTGACCCTGAAAGGATGGAAGGCATCAGGAATGTAATGGCAACTATGACAATTACCGGTTTTGTACACATTGGCGCTCCGGCCTTGCGGCAATCATAAGGATTTCATTGGTAAACTGAAAGGCAAGTTAAGTGCCAGAACGGGAACAATACGGGAGCAACTATTCCCATTCTATCGTGCTGGGTGGTTTTGAACTTATATCGTAAACAACTCTGTTGATTCCATTGACCTTGTTTATTATCTCGTTCGAAATGTTCTGTAAAAACTCGTAAGGCAGTTTTGCCCAGTCCGCAGTCATCCCGTCTGTACTTGTTACCGCTCTGAGGGCAACGGTATTCTGGTATGTTCTCTCATCACCCATTACCCCCACACTCTTGACTGGAAGAAGTACAGCTAAAGCCTGCCATACCTGGTCGTACAACCCTTCTCTTTTCAGACCATCTATGAAGATCCTGTCGGCCTGACGCAGAGTTTCAAGATCGCACCGGCGGATCTCGCCTGGAATCCTGACTGCAAGCCCGGGCCCGGGAAAGGGATGTCTTTTGATCTGTTTGTCTGGTAATCCCAGGTATTTCCCTACTTCTCTGACCTCGTCTTTGAACAACATCGAAAGAGGTTCTATCAGTTTGAATCTGAGGTCTTCAGGAAGCCCCCCAACATTATGGTGGGACTTGATCGTTGCGGAAGGCCCGCCCGTGGACCGGCTCTCTATCACATCCGGGTATAGTGTTCCCTGTACCAGAAAATCGAACGGCCCGTGTATCTTACTCTGCTCTTCGAAAATATCGATAAAACATTTGCCTATTACTTTTCTCTTCTCTTCCGCATCGATCACACCGGACAATCTACTGAGAAACTGATCGGTAGCATCAACGAATACAAGCTCGGCCGTCAGGTATTCTGAAAGAAGCTGTTTTACTTCCTCTGCTTCATTGTCTCTCAAAAGCCCATTATCTACAAATACGGGGCAGAGCTGTTTGCCGATAGCACGGTCTACGAGCACGGACATCACAGAGCTGTCGACCCCCCCGCTTACGGCACAAAGGACCCTGGAATCACCGGCCTCTTCCCGAATTCTTTCAATCTCATATTCCACATACGACTCTGATCCCCAGTTCGCCTTACAATTACATATCTTGAAGAGGAAATTTTTGATTATCTGCTGTCCAAAGTCAGTATGATAGACTTCAGGATGGAACTGCAGGCCATAGATCTTCTCCGACCTGTTTTCCATAGCCGCGATAGGACAGCCTTCGGAAGAGGCCGTAACCTCAAAACCTTCGGGAACTGTATTCACTCTTACACCATGACTCATCCATACTTTCTGATTTTCAGGCGTTTCTTCGAAAAGGTCGTATTTACCACGGAGATTGATCATCACAGGGCCAAATTCCCTGTAGTCTGTTTTCTCCACGACGGCACCCCTGGACAGGGAGATCAACTGCATCCCGTAGCATACTCCGAGAACAGGCAGCCCGAGAGAAAATATGTCGGCTTTCAGCACCGGAGCATTTTTCTCCGACACATCTGCCGGGCCTCCCGAAAGGATTATGCCAACCGGTCTCTCTGCCTTAATCTGCTTAAGGCTTGCAGTGTTTGTAAGGATCCTCGAAAAAACATTTTCAGATCTGATCTTCCTTGCAATCAATTGTGTGTATTGCGAGCCGAAATCCAAAATGACTATCGATTCACCTTTCCAGTTGCTGCTCTGCAAATTCTTCTCCTAATGTCTGAAATGCCTTATGCCTGTCAATGCCATAGTGATACCTAGTTTTTCGGCTGTCTCGATCACTTCCCTGTCCCTGATCGATCCTCCCGGCTGAATGATGCATTTTACTCCAGCATCGGCAAGATATTTTACACCATCGGGAAACGGGAAAAAGGCATCCGAACCCGCGGAAGCCCCCTCCACTTTCATTCCCTGCTTCTCGGCCTTGTCAACTGCTATGCGGCACGAATCGATACGGCTCATTTGCCCCACGCCTACTCCTACCGTACCAAGTGTATCACAAATTACGATGCCATTGGATTTCACATGTTTGACGATCTTCCACGAAAGAAACATCGCCTTTTCCTCCTCGGGAGAAGGCTTTCTTGAAGTTACATATTCAAGTTTTTCGAGTTCAGGAAATCCCGTGTCACATTCCTGAACCAGGAGCATATCTCCCGTTTCCCTTGTAACCCAACCCGACATCTCTCTGTCCCATTCTGATTCCGGGATTGTAATAAGACGCAGGTTCTTTTTCTTTTTCAAGCTTTCCAGAGCGTCTTCAGAAAATCCTCTTGCCATTATCACTTCGACGAAACCTTCTTTGGCTGTTTCAGCCAGTTTGTCATCGACGATACCATTTACAGAGATTACGCTTCCAAACGCGGACAGCGGATCTGTCTCTCTTGCCCTGATGAAGCTTTCGAAGGTGCTTTCACATACCGCTGCCCCACACGGATTCATGTGCTTGAGAATTGCACAGGAATTATTACCAAGATCCTTTCCAAGCATGAAAGCCACCCACATATCCTGGATATTGTTATATGAGAGCTCTTTCCCCTGGTGTTGAACAAAGTCTGTAAAGTTTCCGGCCGGTGAATCCGTTACATAAAGCCCTGCTTCCTGATGGGGGTTTTCTCCATATCTCAGTGAACGAATCTTTCTGTAAACTGTTATTCTCTCGTCAGGCAGTTCATCAGGAGAATCAATGCTATCGAAGAAACGCGATATAGCGGAATCATATCCTGCCGTGTGATGAAAAGCTTTTGAAGCATATCCACGCCGGAAGTCCAGTGAAATAGTACCATCGTTCCCGTCAAGTTCAGCCAATACAGCCTTATAGTCGTTCGGATCGACAACAATCAGAACAGAATGATAGTTTTTCCCCGCGGACCTGATGAGGGTTGGACCGCCTATATCAATTTGCTCTACTTTTCCTTTTTCATCGAGATTCGGGTCAACTGCTGCCTCACGGAAACGATAGAGGTTAACGACTACCATGTCGATAAGCGGTATCCCGAGTTTTTCTGCCTGCTGGAGGTGCTTTTTCTTTTCACGGTCTGCCAGGATTCCCCCATGGATTTTTGGATGAAGGGTCTTGACCCTTCCGTCCATACATTCCGGAAATTCTGTCAATTCACTTATCTCCTTCACGGAAACTCCAGCAGCCCTGATCGCTTTAGCCGTCCCGCCGGAAGCGATTATCTCGATGCCTCTTTCGCTGATCCCTTTTACAAAATCTTCAAGGCCTGTTTTGTCTGTAACGCTGATCAAAGCTCTTTTAATTTTTCCAGTCATCCAAGATACCTTTCCATATTGAGATCGGGAAATAGATTGGAAGCGGCAAGCATGTACCGCTCTGATGTTTTTTTGACGATCTCTTCAGGCAATTCGGGAGCCGGGGGATTATGATCCCACCCGCTCTCATCAAGCCAGTCACGAACAAATTGCTTGTCCAGACTCCCCTGCTGTCTTCCCGGCTCATATTCTTCTTCCAGCCAGAACCTTGATGAATCGGGAGTAAGAACTTCATCGATTATAACGATTTCCCCATCTACAAATCCGAATTCGAATTTTGTGTCGGCAATAATTATACCTTTTACAGCCGCGTATTCACTTGCTTTTTTGTAAATGTCAAGACTCAGTTCCCTGACCTTCATGACCGTTTCTTCGCCTACGATCCCGGCAGCCTTTTCGACCGTGATATTCTCATCATGACCGGTATCTGCTTTTGTGGACGGAGTAAAAATAGGCGCATCCAGCTTCTGGGAAAGAACCAGGCCTTCGGGAAGCCTGATACCGCACACCTCTCCTGTGTTGCAGTATTCTTTCCATCCTGAACCAGAAATATATCCTCTCACTATGCATTCAAGGTCAATTCTTTCAGCTTTCCTGACAAGCATTGAGCGCCCGACAAGCTCTTTTTTGAATCTGTTGAATGGTTCAGGATATTCTTCGACCTCTATAGATATCATATGATTTGGAAGCTTTTTGAACCAGTCAAACCAGGCGGCTGAAATCATATTCAGAACTATGCCCTTTCCAGGTATAGGCGTGGGAAGTATCGAATCGTATGCTGATAACCTGTCAGAGACAACAACAATCAGTTTATCTCCAAGATCATATATGTCCCTTACTTTACCCCTATACTGTGGTTCGACACCCGGAAGACAGATTCTGCCGTCGCCATTTATATTATTACTCATTATGGATTATGACTCTCCTTCCCTCAAACCTGATCTTTTTCTGCGCAAATATCCTGACAGCTTCCGGGTATGCGAGATGTTCTTCGGCAAGTATCCGTGCACTGAGAGAGGCCACCGAATCTGTCTGTCTGACAAGTACAGTTCTCTGTATTATAACCGGACCGGTATCGATATCCTTATCAACGAAATGCACCGTACATCCCGAAACCTTCACACCATATTCGAGAGCCTGTTTCTGGCCGTCCAGGCCTTTGAAACTTGGCAGCAGCGCAGGGTGTATATTCAATATTCTTCCATCATATTCATCCAGCACTCTTCCCTTGACAATCCTCATAAAACCGGCAAGGCATATAAGCCCTATGCCCCTCTCCATACACAACTTGTTGATCTTTTCACTGCTTTCGGCAGTCATAGAACCTTTTTTCGGGCCGCAATCGACTACAACATAATCGATACCCATGCTGTCGGCAATCCCGATGACACCGGCATTCTCATTATCAACAATCAAGAGTTCTATCTCCGCGGGAAACTCAACTGCCTGCCCTGCCTCTGCCAGAGCCTTGAAATTACTGCCTCTTCCGGACGCAAGAACTGCAACCTTTAATATACCTTCCATTTCTCTCCCTGTTTAAAATCCTGATCAGGTTGTCATTGCCAAAATCCGAATAGACCGTCCATCAAAAAGAAATACCCTCCAAGCCTCTGACAGCCAAGACATATTATCCCGGCTGAAAAGACAAGTCAAGCAGGGATATTTTGCCCGTAAAACAGGCGTGTTCCGAAAACAGACTTCATATATTACATTATATATATACGTTACATTATTGGTGTTAAGGAATTTACGCATTATCTATAAATTAGCCGCCACGAGATAGCCGCATCGATTGCGCTTATCTTTTTGCCTTTTTTCAATGGAAACGCCGGGGGAGTCAGTTCTATATCCGCTTCCCCGTTCTCGATGACAAGAAGCGAATCGATCGCTTCTATAAGAACTGAAGCAGATCTTATCTCTGTCATTACACGAGTTATATCGTGTTCGAGATATGGACTGCATACAATTCGGGTCACACGCATACGATCGACCAGAAGTGGCAGCCCTTCAATGAATCTCACATTACCTGAAACGATTATAACACAGTCAATTTCTCGCACTCCGGAGAGCCATAGGTCCCTTGTCAGATGCCTTGCCCTTGAGAAGGAAAGAGTATTCTCGAGAATGAGTACCCTTTTATTTCCAAAAACGGGTCTTTCCCCGGTATTGTAGCCAGCGGGCAACGTTGTCGATCTATCCACGCCCGTGAGGCTGTTTGTTCTACTGGATGCACCTGCGCCGAAGGATATGACAATACATATTACACATAATACGAACAGTCTCCTCCTCATCCTGGCCCTTCTGTTCAACATCATGGATAACATCAATATTCCTGCCCAGTAGCTTACGCACTCAATATCTCCCCTGTATATCGCTGGATTTGGCAAACCAGCCAGCAGGTCCGGTAAACCCTCCATTATTGAACCAGCAAAGTTGATCACCGGAACGACAAGATACCTGGCAAATTCAAAAGGAAGTGCTAGAAATAACATTCCCAGATAGAGCATCAACATCACAGGTATCATAACGAGAATGTTGGCTACAGGTGAGATCAATGGGATTCTGCCAAAAAGAGCAAGGACAACAGGAAGTGTGAATACCTGGATAGATATCGTCATAGCTGCAGCTGACACGGCATACTTTACGATTTTCCATGATTTCCTTTCATGGAAAAAGGATGCCATTCTTTCCTGGACCGGAATACCAATGTATGATATTCCTGCTACTGCCAGAAATGACAACTGGTACCCCCTGCTGAATAAAAGCGAAGGCCTTGCGGCCAGAAGAAAAAACGACCCTGTTATCAGGGCATCTGAAAGGGACCCTCTTATCCCGGCCCACCTGAAATATCGTATGGCCACAAAGAGGGAAAGTGCTCTCAACAGCGAATGTGGAAACCCTGCAATCGCTGTATACAGAAACAGTATGCATAGAAGAATAGCCTCCCGCACGATCCTCGGAAAACAGAGTAAGGCGAGTACCGACGACAGTGTAACAGCAATGATTCCCAGGTGAAGGCCGCTTAGCGCCAGAAAGTGCGCTATCCCGAGAAAACCGTATTTTTCGGCGAGCCTGCGGTCAAGGCTGCTTCTATCGGCAAGCATGAATGCCAGAAGCAGGTTTTTTGCGGTATCGCTCAGGAATGGGTCTTCTATGCTGTTTTTCACATACTTTCTTGCCCTTAGCGTATAAGACTCCAGGCTTTCCTTTATGCCATCAAACCACCCCTCCTGATCTTTCCCGGCCATGGCCGAACTTTTCTCCCGCCCTGAAAACTTGATTGACAAGCTGACATCGAGTCCAGGGATTCTGTCTGAATTGAACGAAAGGAAAGACGCTGACATGATTATCAGCGCTGTTGAACTTATGACGAGAAATCGCACTGTTTCGCCAGGCATCCCGGAAGAAAAAGCGTATAGCCCAATCGAAACATACCCTGATCCGCCCCTTCCCCGTACTCTATGGAAATAAGCGGCAGCAAGAATAACAGCAATAATAAACAAGACAAAAGGGTTACACGGAACAAAAAAACCGGCCATAAAAAACACGGCCCACCACCTCATCACATTCCTCCTCCCAGGCCACACTACTGTATACACTTACTATTTACTGTCTGTGTTGCAATCCCTTTTTAAAAATTCTTCTGACCACCACCTTTGTAAAACCTGATTCTATTCTTTCCGAGTTGTTTTGCATCGAGAAGCATCTGATCAGCTTTTCTGAACAGCTCTTTTTCATTATCCGCATCCTGGGGGTATACACATCCACCTATAGAGATCGTGATCCTGAGTGGATTTCCGTCTTCAAGCTTCATATCTGTTTTGAAGATTATCTCTCTTATTCTCTCAGCTGTACGCTCAGCTGCGTCCCTGCCGGCGCCAGGAAGCAAAGCAACGAACTCCTCTCCCCCATAACGGAAAAACAGATCGATTTTTCTCAAGTGCTTGCGAACAGTTCGAGCAACTGTTCTCAGTACTTCATCACCGATATCATGCCCGTAATCATCGTTGAACTTCTTGAAATCATCAATATCCATTATCAGAAAACCAAGGAACTTCTTATCCCGGGAAGCTCTTTCCATCTCCAGTGGAAGTTGTGTCTCGTAGAAATTCCTGTTGTTTACACCTGTCAACCTGTCGATCGATACCAGTTCTTCCATATGTCGATTATTCTCAATGAGTCTTGCGATACCCTGGCCGATAAGATAGATATTGTATAACGCTGAATCATCCGGACGCGTTTTGCCGTTCAAATGGATCTGAAGAAGGCCGAATTTCGTCTCGTTACCGAAAAGAGGGGCTTGGACGACAAACCCGGATCCCCTGCCTATCCTGAAAAGACTGTTTTCTGAAAGGATCCCGTCAGTGTTGATTAAGGTGTGAATCTTGCCGTTTGCTATCGAATCCTCGTAAAATCTGTTTGATTCGATTTTTTCCCGGCTCACCTCCCTGATCACAGAGCTTTCCCTCATTCCGGAAATTGAGGCCTCTCTGAACAATATCAGGTATGCCCTTGAGTCACGGTATATATTTTCCATCATACCAAGGATGTCTTCGATCTTATCTGTTATGCTTCCCTCTGACTCGCTCAAGGTCAGTGATGTGATAATCCCGGCAAGGACAGAAGGTACCAGCCCCGACTTTCCCTTTTCCTCAAAATTGACTGAATTCCACTCTTCCCTTCCCATTTCGAGTGTGTACCGGGCCTTACCGTCTTTTTGAATATATGAAAGTAGCACTGCTCCGTTGCTCGAAACCGGCGCATCCCTGGTAAATACTCCCTGAGATACCAGTTCTTCCATCGCCAGAAAAGCCTCGGTGATCATCTTTGAGCGATCATTGCTTGTGAGAGCATCGTAGATTCCCTCTATCCGTTTCGAAGACAGAAGGCGTTTGGGAATCAACCTCGAAAGCAGGTACTGATAGTCTTTTTCAAACTGAGGATACATTATTCAACCTGCAAAGCACTGTTGTAATTACAAACTTATCCTTATATTTATTATACACTATATCAGCACCTTTTTCCATTTATTAGAGATTCTGGCGCTTGAATATTATTCTATTATACAGTATATTGACCCCCAGAAACGAGGAATCTGTTTATGAAGACATTTTTTATATCTTCTTTTGTGGGAATAACACTTCTGGCATCAGGTTGCTTCTGGGCTCAAAATGTTGACAATCCATATCTTACGGATGATTTTGCCGTATTCGAAGACGGGATGTACACCCTGTACCCGCGCCTTCTTTTCCTTCAGGAAAAGCTTGATGAAGCTACAGCTTTCTTTCATCTGGGTGATATGGAAAGATCTCTTGTGCAGAGTATCAATCTCCTCGCTATGATACGTGAGATGAAGAATGACTCTCCTGCTCCATACGTTTGCAGCCATCTGGATTCGCTTGAAATCCTCACTGTCGAGCTTCAGGAACGTATTATCAGAGAAGATGATATCAGGGACTGGCGGTCACACATGACATCCGTTCTCGACTCCATCGGGAAAAACCATGTCGTCGAAGAAGAAATAGAAATCGTATTCAACTGGAGAACCGATTACTGGATAAAATATTTTAAGGGAAAGGGAAGGAAACATTTCATAAAATGGCTTGAACGGGCGGAGATATATCGTGGCATCATAGAACCGATCCTGATAAAAAACGAAATCCCGAGAGACCTGCTTTTTCTTGCCGTGATAGAGAGCGGACTTAATCTCAACGCAAAATCGAGCGTCAGCGCCACAGGGCCATGGCAATTCATGGCCGGTACCGGCAGGATTTTCAATCTGAGGATCAACTGGTGGATAGATGAGAGAAAGGATATCGTCGCATCTACCCATGCAGCTGCCCACTACCTGAAGCATCTCCATCACCTCTTTGGAAACTGGCAGCTTGCGCTTGCAGGTTATAATTCAGGTGAATACCGTGTAGCCCGTGCTATCTCCACGCAAAAAACGGATAATTACTGGCATCTTCGGCTTCCCACTCAGACCCGCTGGTTCGTCCCCAAATTCATGGCTGCTCTTGCTATCGGGCGTGATCCCGAAAAATACGGATTCAAAATACCTGTAGCCCGGCCATTGCATTTTGACATGATCCGCATCGACAGATCCACTGACCTCAAGCTCATTGCATCAGCTGCAGGATGTACTCTGGCAAAGATTAAAAAACTGAATCCAGCGCTCAAACGATGGGCAACTCCTCCCGGCATGGTGGTTGAAATCAAGGTGCCTGAGGGCACTGGCGATAAAGTCCTGGATGCAGTTAACTTGATTCCACCTGGAGAAAGGGTTTCGTGGCTCAGGCACAGGATAAAAAAGGGTGAAACGCTTTCGTGCATTGCTGAGAAATACGAGATATCTCTGGCTGAGCTCAAAAGAATAAATGGAATCAGGAACGTTCACCGTATAAGGGTCGGCAAATTCCTTGTGATTCCGACGCGCGACGACAACCTGGCGCTAACAAAGATAACCAATCCGGGTTACAGGACACCGCCGAAACTTCCCGGGAAGATTAAGATAAAGAAATATCAGCTTCCAAAAGGCAAAAAGAAGATAATTTACACAGTCAGAGACAGGGACACTCTGAGCGAGATAGCGGAAAATTTCCACGTCGGCCTTAGCAAATTAAGGTCATGGAATAACCTCAGGTACAGATCCCTGATCCGCCCTGGTGACAACCTTGTGGTATACGTCAATCCAGACTCGGGTTACAAACAGTATACTGGCGATTCAATTTCACCCGCTGGCGAAAAAACAGAAAAAAAGCAATTGATTCATGTTGTAAAGAGGGGCGAAACTCTTTCAGCGATTGGCAGAATGTACAAGACACGCATTTCCGATATCCTCGCATGGAACAACAGTGTCAAAAAAGACCATCTTTTTCCAGGTGACAGGATCACCATCTGGCTGGATGTGGATTAAACCCTGGTACCTTCTGATATGCGGACCCCTCCATCCTCGATGTCAACTGCCGGAACTCTCCCACTTTTTCTATTACCTGATATAAGGCAGTTTGTTCCTATAGTAAGGCCGGAGGGAATCTTTGTATTCCTGCCTATCAGTGTGACTCCGAAATCGAGATATCCTGGTTGAAGAATATTGGGAACTCCAGGATCACCCGAACCTATCTTTACTCCGCTGCCGATAACAGAGGTTTCGTCAACTATGGCGTTTCTGATATGTGCGTTACGATCGATTCGGCAATCATGCAGAATAATGGAATTCTCCACCCGCGCTCCCTCTGCAACAGAAACACCTGGCGACAGTATAGAATTGATAACAGAGCCTTTAATGCTGCATCCATTACATATCATGGATCTCTTTATTCTGGCAGATACCCCTATCACCATGGGTGGCGCATCATCAGGAACGGTAAGGATTTTTTCTTCGTCTCTGTCCAACATTAACTTCGGCCTGTCAGAAAGCAGCGACAAGCTTGCGTTGTAATAACTCTTCAGTGTTCCAATATCAAGCCAGTACCCGTTATATCTGTAAGCCGATATCATGCCCTGTTTCACGAGTCCGGGAATTATATGTTTGCCGAAATCCAGGTCCTCGAACTGGGGTTTCATTCTTTCAAGGATGGATATTAGAAATTCTCTCTGGAAGATATAGATCCCCATCGATGCCAGCCTGCTTTTTGTAGTCTTTGGTTTTTCTCTGAAACTCACCACCCTGCAGGAAGAATCGATAGTCGCAATACCAAATTCGCAGCATAGAGAGGC
>CBDUUV010000027.1:0-25876 GCA_965370495.1 uncultured bacterium | reverse complement strand
GCTGGGTTTAGAACGTCGTGAGACAGTTCGGTCCCTATCCGTTGCGGGCGCAGGAAGTTTGAGGGAAGCTGCCTTTTGTACGAGAGGACCGAGGTGGACGAACCTCTAGTGTACCAGTTGTCACGCCAGTGGCATTGCTGGGTAGCTACGTTCGGAAGGGATAACCGCTGAAAGCATCTAAGCGGGAAGCCCCCCCCAAGATAAGACTTCACGTAACTTTGTTACCTAAAGGCCCCTTGGAGATTACAAGGTAGATAGGCCGGAGGTGTAAGCATAGTAATATGTTCAGCCGACCGGTACTAATAGGCCGTGAGGCTTAACCAGTATTTTTGTTTACTGTAAAGATAACTGTCTTTCTTTCCCTGATTCATTGTCAAAAATTATAGATTTTTCGGTGGCGATAGCGAGGGGGAAACACCCGTTCCCATTCCGAACACGGAAGTTAAGTCCCTCAGCGCCGATGGTACTGCATGGGCAACTTTGTGGGAGAGTAGGACGCCGCCGGTTTTTCAAGAAAGACCGCTCACTTGAGTGGTCTTTCTTCGCGTTTATACGCTGGAACGGATCGCTGAAAAGGAAGGAAATAATTTCATGGATATCAAGGTGTTGCTGACTGTTTTCTGGACTATCTTCGTCGCGGAACTCGGGGACAAGACCCAGCTGGCTACATTGTTGTTTGCCTCCGGCAAGGAGACGCATCTGATGTCTGTTTTTGCGGGAGCGACGCTCGCCCTTGTAGTGGCTTCGGGGCTAGCCGTTTTCTTTGGCAGTTTTCTCTCGCATCACATAAATCCCAGGGTGATGGCGGTGATAGCGGGAAGCGGATTTATTGTGATAGGTGTATGGGGCATTTCCAGAGGGTTGTCGGGCAGTTGAAAATCAGGGCATTAGAATCGGGCAGTTTAAAGTGCGCTGGATCCTGGCTGGTTTTCCACCGTATGATTATTTGTTGTTTGCTGCCTTGATGTATTTGTCGAATAGTCGCTGGAGCTTTCTTGTAACCGGCCCCGGCTTTCCATCTGATACCGTGTTCCCATCAAACCTGACGACCGGCATGATTTCCCTGGTTGTGCTGAGGAGCAACATCTCATCGGCATAGACAAGTTCTTCTTTTTTGATCGGGCGTTCTTCTATATTAATACCGTTTTGAGAGCAAAGTTCGATAACGACTTTTTTTGTTATTCCTGCCAATATACGGTTGGAGTCCTGATGTGTCACAAGGCTGCCCGAGAAGACGGCCGCAAAGTTAGAAGCTGAACCTTCTGTTATTTCCCCGTCTCTTACAAAGATGGCTTCCTCCGCTCCCGCATCTGTGGCCTTCTGTTTTGCAAGTATGTTGGGAAGAAGAGAAACGGATTTGATGTCGCACCTTGCCCACCTGTCGTCCGGGATCAGGATGATTCCAGCGCCGTTTTTCCTTTCCTCGACCGGAGGCGCAAAGAGGGAGGAGGAGGCATAAACGGTCGGAGCGGTATAAGGTACAGGAAACGCGTGTTTTCTCGGAGCACATCCCCGCGTGACCTGTATGTAAACGGTAGCCTCTTTATCTGAAAGGTTGTTCATATCGATCAATTTGTTCGAGATCCCGGCCAGCAGGGAGGCATCGAAGCCGGTGATCGAGAGTTCCGAGAGGCTGCGTTTCAATCTGTCGATATGACTTTCAAGTTCGAAGAGCCTTCCGTAATAACTTCTGGCAACTTCATAGGCGCCATCGGCAAAAATAAATCCGCGATCATCGGGGGATATGGATGCTTCATCCCTGCCCGGATAATCTCCATTCAGATAGACGATATCATTCCCGGTCTGCATGGCTGCAAAGCTCCTTCCCATGGTTATTGATCGATTCGGAAAAACTTTCTGCATCGATCCAGTGGAAATATAACCACGGAAGCGATGTCTCCGCCAGCAGCATTTTTCAACAGCTGTTATTATCGGGCGGAAAATCGTCGCCGATCCCGGCTCGTTGACTCAAAGGCCTTTTTCGGACGGATTGAAACTGATTATCAGAAAATTCTTATCATCTATCGTATATAATGCTACCATGCTGCAGATTATCGAATATAATGAGAGTTGATCGACAAGAAACAGTAACCTGCGGGAGCCATGATAGATGAATGCTTTAGATCTTTTCAAGGAGCGGGGATTCTTCGAACAGTGTACCGATGAAGAGAGGGTACGAAAACTCCTTTCCAGGCCGGTCACATGTTATATCGGGTTCGATCCGACATCCGACAGCTTTCATTGCGGGAGCCTTGTGCCGATCATGGCTCTGGCTCATCTGCAGCGGCTTGGCCACAGGGTTATACCTCTGATGGGTGGGGGAACGTCGATGATCGGAGACCCAAGCGGGAAGACTGAACTTCGCAGGTTGATCACTATCGAACAGATAGACGCCAATTCGACCGGACTGAAAAAACAATTCGCGAAATTTATCGAATTTTCCGAGTCCAGGGCCATGATGCTGAACAACGCGGAATGGCTCAGGCCGCTCAATTATATTGAGTTTCTGCGCGATATCGGAAGGCATTTCAGCGTCAACAAGATGCTCTCAGCCGAATCGTACCGAATGCGTCTCGAGACAGGCCTGAACTTTATCGAATTCAACTATATGCTTCTGCAGGCGTATGATTTTCTCTATCTGTATCAGAATTATGATTGCAAACTCCAGATGGGTGGCAACGATCAGTGGGGCAATATCCTTGCTGGAACAGACCTCATCAGGAGAGTCTGCGGCGGAGACGCTGAAGCGCTCACTTTTCCGCTTCTGACGACTGCGACCGGCTCAAAAATGGGAAAGACCGAGAAGGGGGCGATCTGGCTCGACAGTAAAAAGACAACGCCGTATGACTATTACCAGTACTGGATCAATACGGATGACCGGGACGTAAGGAAATTCCTGGCGCTTTTTACCTTTCTGCCGATGGAGGAGGTCGATCGACTTGGTGCCCTGAAAGGCGCTGATCTTCGCCAGGCCAAGGAGACCCTGGCATGGGAGACGACAAATCTCCTGCATGGACGGGAGGAAGCAGGCAAGGCTCGTGCCGCTGCAAAAGCCCTGTTCTGCGGGGATATCGCCGGTGACTCTGATTCCATACCCAGGGTCGGGATCGAACGTTCCAGGTTCGTAGAAGGGCTTCCCGCCTTCATCCTTTTTGCAGACTCCGGTATCGTCAAATCGCGCGGTGAGGCCAGGCGCCTTGTCCAGCAGGGAGGTGCTTATGTCAACGGTCGCCGCCTCAATGCGTTCGATGAAAAGGTTACTTTATCGGAATTTGAAGGAGAATGTCTTCTTCTTCGCGCCGGCAAGAAAAAATATCTCAGAATAGATCTTGTGGAATAAGGGTTTTGTCAGAAATGGTTCGTTGCATAAGGGTGTATAAGGCGCCGCGCAGGTTGAGGACGTATTGATAACCTGGTAAGGAGGCATCTTTCGCATGTCGGATAAATGGAAAAAAGAATTCGAGAATGAGAGATCCCGCCTTAACGAGGTCATCTTCGCGAGCGGTCACCTGGGAATAAAAAGGTTCTTTGCCCTGGACGAGCAGGCTTATCACGAGGGAGCGTTGCCGGCAAAAACAAAGGAACTGATGGGGTTGACAAGCTCGATGGTATTGCGCTGCAACGATTGCATTGCCTATCATATCGCCAGGTGTTTCGATGAAGGTGTTACCAGGGAAGAATTCTATGAGGCTTTCAACGTTGCCCTTATCGTGGGTGGATCGATCGTCATTCCACATCTCAGGATAGCCGCGGACAGGCTGGAAGCTCTTTTCGATTAAGTTCGAGTAAGGATAATCTTATGAGGAGATTGCTTATTGCCCTGATAATGATCCTGGTACTGGCTTCTTCTGTATCAGGCGCTGAAAAACTCCTTGTTTTTCGTTTCAAGGGAACGGGTGTTGGGGAAGATCTTATAGATGCTGTGACGGTTCTGTTCAACCAGGCTATTGATGGGGAGGGAAAGTACCGGGCGGTAAGTGCTTTTGAAGTTGTTGGAGATGTTGAATGCTATGATGTGGACTGCGCGTCCGCGTATGCTCGACAGGCCCGTATCAGTAAGGCCGTCACTGGTAATCTGACCAGGCTGGGCTCAAAGATAATCGTTGGAGTCAGGCTGGTCGATGTTGGAAGGAATGAGGCAATCGTCAATGTCGACGCGACTTCATTGAGTGAAGAAGACCTCGATGTTGTCCTGAGGCGTCTTGCGATAGCTGTCACTTCCGGCAGAGAAATGGAAGAGACTGCCGAGGTAGGATTGATCACGGAGAGTGAATATACCGATTCCAGGAGAAGAAAGGCATTCAGTTCAGGAGGGCTGCGGGTAGGATTCCTGTGGCCGACCGGCGGAACGATGGCCGGAGTAGACAGAATGACTGTAATAGATCTGGCGGTTCAACACGATATGCGGGATTATTTCCTTGCGGGTAAATCAGGAGTGCACTGGGGTAAGCGCTCCGGGAAATATGAAAGCCGGGCTTTCGGAATCACTCTTTTCGAGGCAAAGGCAGGAAGGTATGCAAATCGCGGTGATTTCTCGCCTTTTATCAGCGCCGGGCTGGGAATAACCTGGACACGAATCAGGGAAACAGGCCCGGAGGGCGCCAGCTCTGACAGTGGCGCGGGGTTTTTATTTTCTGTCGGTACGGGCTTTGCCGCCTTCAGAACGTATGATTTTCAGTTTCAACTTGGTATAGATTATCAGGTCGTATTCGAAAAACTCAATACCGGGTACAGTTCGGCAGAATATCCCCAGGGGATATTGATTACGTTCTGTATAAAGAGAAGTAGAAATAAGGACGATTTGTAAAAAGAGTATTATGACATCAGGCTGTTGATGCGTATCTTTATCGTCACGCGTGTCTGGACAATCGACCCGGGAGAGATTGGTGAATTTCAGAATACTTCATTTTGTACTGCAGAAAAGAAAAGTGATCGGTAGTATTGGAATCCTGTTGGCCGTTATCACTCTCGTATACCTGTTTGTCGCTGATGCCCAGTACAGATCTGAAACTCTGCTCATGCCTCCTCTCAAAGAAGGTGCGGAGGGGCTGCTCAGCGCGTGGACGGCTCAACTCAATCTTCCCTCGATGATCGTGCCAATGGCGGCCGGAACAACAAATGCCGCAGTGCTTGTTGATATCCTGGAGAGCCGGAGACTGGCGGAGATGATTATTATGTCGCTGGATCTGAAGGAGCGGTACAAAACCGATTCGATGGATCAAGCGATAAAGCAATTCAGGTCCAATACATCGATATCCGTGTCTGCCACCGGGATGATATCTCTCAGGATCAAGGACAAGGATCCCGAAATGGCGCAGCGGATCGTTATCGCGTGTATTGCGGAACTCGATTCACTTAATCACCATCTCCTGTTTACCAGGGCTGAGAATACGATGAACTTTGTCAGTGGCCAGATAGAGAAATACCGTGGGTTGCTGGAGGCTTCCGGAAACGAGTTGGTGCTTTTCCAGACGGATCATGGGATCGTGGATTTTGAGGAGCAGATCCGTGGAGCGATCGATGTGGCTACGACACTGAAGATAAGATCAGTGCTGGCCGAGATAGAACTCGATCTGCTCAGGGAGTTTTCTACCGATAGTGCCATTGATCTGCAGAGGAAGGAAATGGAATTCAGCAATCTTTCATGCCAGCTCGAGAAACTTATGGTGGATGATTCCACAGCGACTGTTTTCTTTCCTCTCGCAGATATGCCGCGGTTGTACCAGAGGTATGCTGCACTGCAGAGAGATATGCAGGTCAACGAAAAGGTATATTTATTCCTCGTGGAACGCTACGAAGAGAGTGGTATCGACCGGGCGAGAAATACTCCCACGATCCAGATCGTCGACTTTCCGAATATCCCCGAGAAACCGGCTGGATTACCTTCCTGGGCGATAGTAGTATTTGTTGCTTTGGCAGGCTGGCTATGGGGATCTATCATGTTCGCCTGGTGGGGATGGGTAAGTATGCGTGAACGGGATGTTGAGGAGGAAAAGGCATTCCGGGACGTCGTGGAACTTGTCAGGAATGATATTGTTTCTTTGCGCAGACGCTTAAGGATATAGGATATACGATATACGAATTTTACTTGCCGACCAGGAGTTTTTCTACCTCTTCAACGATCCTTGGCAGTTCTTCCCCCGATTTGCCTTCAATGAAGAGATCGACGATCGGCGTGATCGCTGATTCGCGCACATTTACCTCTATGAGGAAGGCCCCGGCGTTTTTTGCGTTGGCAGGCAGCTGCGCGGCAGGTTGTACCAGGCCAGATGTTCCGATCACCATAAAGACATCGCATCTGGCGGATTCGCCGAATGCCGCTTCCAGCTCGATCTGTGGTAACGGCTCACCAAACCATACGACATCAGGCCTGATCATCGATCCGCAGTGGCATGCAGGAGGCTGATCGCCCCATGCCGGGTTCCAGTCACAGTAGTGTGAATGATCAAGGCACCTGAACCGTTCGATGTTCCCGTGGAGTTCGACGAGTTCCCGGCTGCCAGCGCGCCTGTGGAGGTTGTCGACGTTCTGGGTAATAAGGAGAAACCAGGGCAGGATCTCCTCAAGTTTTGCCAGGGCGTAGTGACCCGGGTTGGGCTGATGATCCCTGGCTGTGAGAAGCCTGTCTCTGTACCATCTCCAGACAAGTCCCGGATCGGAGAGAAACCCGTCTCTTGTAGCGAGCTGTTCAGGTCGGTACCCGTTCCACAAGCCGTCTGAGTCCCTGAAGGTAGGGATTCCGCTTTCCTTTGATATACCGGCTCCTGTCGAAGCGATTGTCTTTTCCGCTCGCGCAATACGGGCCGCGGCTACTTTGATCTTCTCTATCATGGATGTCATCATATACCGGGAAACCTCTGATGGTCAACTTTGTTTGTTACGACTCGTCGTTTGGAATATGACTTGCATATTAACAACCTGATGAAACGAGCGCGTAACATAAGATTACGGCTGTTTGCCGTATTAATTCCCGCTGTAATAACAGCAAGTGCTGTTACCGGTGGAAACGATGCAGGCCATACATCCTTTCTTCGTTACAAAGTTGAAATGAAGGACAGGGACCTGAATATCCTCACCGTAACCGGTATTCTGCAAGGAGTGACCTCCACCCGGGTACGATTGGCCCTCCCGCCACCGGGTATCGGGGAAAAACTGGAACCGATAGGGTTTGTCGCTCATAGCGATGATGGTACGAAGCTCGGGGTGAGGAGACGGGAAAATACCTGGATTATAAAAAATAACAGACAGGATATGAGATTCTCATATGATATCGTGCTGACAATTGAGGACAGGTATTCACCCGAAGTACGCGGTATGCTCAGTGTACTTTACAGGGACAGGTACAGATTGATGGGAAGGGATCTTTTCCTGATCCCGACCGATGAGATTTCAACCGGTGTTGTTGTCGATATCCCGATATATCCTCATGTGCGGCTGCAGTCCACTCAACCAGGTACAGGCAGGAGATTTATAGTGCCTGATGTGAACGATCTTGCATGCGCACTGGCTGTCGCCGGTGATTTCAGGTACCTATGCGCCGATCTTGCCGGTATCGATCTAACCCTGGCCATAGCCGGGCCATGGTCATTTCAGGATGAGGAATTACTCGAGGTCGTCCGGAGTGTTGTATCAAGCGAGATCGAGATGTTCGGATCAGCTCCCAGGCAGAGATACCTGTTTGTCTGCGACGAGAACCCGGTCAGGGGAAGCAAGGGTTTTGATTTCTACGGTGTGCATTTCGGGAACAGTATTTTGCTGCTTCTCGACAGAAGGATGGACAGAAGCCAACTCTATGATACTCCCATGGCTATCATCGCTCATGAGTTTTTTCATAACTGGAACGGTGAAGTCATCAGACCGGTTTCTGATGCGTTCATGTGGTTCACCGAGGGAGCCACGGTATATTATTCATATGTGGTACTTCTCCGGACAAACATCATAAGCCGCGGCCAGTACGCAAGGAAACGTGATACAATAAAGAACCGATACCTCGAAAATCCATACCTGGAAACTGTTGCAATCGGGATGGCGGGTAACAATGACCTTTCCGATAAGGATATGGTAAATATGCTGTACGATGGAGGTTTTCTCGCGGCTGAGGCTCTGGATTTGCGGATAAGAGACCTCTCGAACGGCAGTGCCGGTCTCATTGATGTGCTCCGGGGCATCTATAAGCAACACCCTGGCGGCGTAGAGATCGATGAAACATTTCTGATCGAGTCGATACTCGCGTTTACAGGGTGTGACCTTAAAGATTTTCTTGCCGATCTTGTCCACACGCGGGGCACATCCATTCTTGCCGGTGAGTGTACCTCCGAGCAGCAAGTTGTTCTGGACGCCTGTTGTCCGGCCCGCCGTGCTGGTCAGGGCGGATGAATCGGTATCTTCTTGATTTAATCCGTGTTCTGTACTACATTGTTTTCCGCTGGAGAATCTGTATGATCCGTGGCACACTTATATCAGGCGGATACCTGGTCAGTATGAAGCTGCCTGATTCCAGGAAAGCAGGGATACCAAATGCCTGTAACAAAGATACCGGGAAGAACAGCCTTTCTGTCGAGCATTCTTTTTATTTTTTTTGTTACCTGTATATGTCCTTTATCGGCACTCGAATACGATAACATACGTGACGAAACTGGAACGGCCGGCTGGATCGAAGCAGGCAGGGTCATACACCTGTCAAATGCAGGCAGGAGTACGCATGTGTTTCCCCCGGAGGCTCTCAGCACATACAATTCCGCAAAACTATTGAAAGCCCTGCTCTGTGACGGGGATACACTCTGGATCGGAACCGAAGGGGGGCTGTACGCATATTGCACTTCACTCGATTCGGTATTCAGTGTTAGCGGCCCGGCAGTCGGCTCCATTACCTCTCTGGAATTCGATGATTCGGGAACTCTGTGGGTTGGTGGTGATAAGGGTGTAAGTATCAGAAGGAGTGGAAGATGGTTCCACTACCTTTCGGGCGATTATGGTTTTTTCGAGCTTGTCACCGGGATTCACGATGGTGGCAACAAGATGTGGGTGATGACATACGGCAATGGGTGCGGCTACCTTGAATCTGATTCTCTGACCATTCTCAGCAGGGCCGATTCGCTTCTGGACGACAGGGTTATGGTTCTTATCGAGAAGAGTAACAGCGAAATATATTTTGGTACTGCAAGTGGTCTGTGCATGGCGGATAGTTTCAGCTGGCGATCGATGCGATATGGATACAAGATTCCGATTGGCCAGATAGATGAAATGATCCTTGATGAGGAAGGAAACCTCTTTCTTGCTGTTGCGCGGCAGGGAATCGTAAGGTTAAACCTCGGGAGAGTGAGAAAATACGGTCGAAGACAGGGGCTGCCCGGCCTCGAGATCAATGCTTTCAGCCTCGATCCGACAGGAAGGGTCTGGGCCGCGGGAAGATCAGGGATCAGTATGTACGATGGTTCAGGCTGGGTCCCCCTGCGCATTGCTGGCTACTCGTTTGCGGGATATAATTTTTTGTCGATCAGATACGATGTTGATGGAATCTGTTATCTCGGAACGGATGAGGGAAGATTGCTGATTCTTTCCATGGGTTCTGTTAAAGTAATCGAGATCCCGCAGGCTTTTCCAATCTCCAGAGTATCTCTCGTGAAAGAGTTCAATGGTGTTATGTGGTTCAACTCCGGGTCTGAGATCTTTCGTTACCGGGAAGATTTTGTAAATATCCCGTTGCCTGATTCATGGTACAAGGGGGCCCTGACCGGGTTTGCCAATGATCACTCTGGAGTACTATGGGTCTCCACAAGGTTCGGAATACTCCGCTTCAATGGAGGCGCGTGGCAGGTATTCGACCGCAGGCTCGGTCTCCCTGCCAACCATTTTACGTGGGTTTCCACAGGCAGCGGAGGCGACCTCTGGTTCGGTACTTTCAATAGCGGTATCCTGAAGCTTTCCCTGGATGGATGGACCCATTATTCCGAGAGAAACGGTCTTCCATCCAACAGAATCATCGGTCTGGTAACGGACGGAGAAGGCATTCCCTGGATCCTTTCGGAATCAGGCAGGATTGCAAGGTTCGTTTCCGATAAATGGGAATCAATCAAGTTGTCTTACCAGAGGAGAAAGCGTTCTGTGGGGGATAAACAGGGATCTCTGTTACAGCTCGATCCATCGATACGTTTTGTCGGCGAAGGAAAGGAACCGCAATCAGGTGTCTTGTCTTCAAAGGGGTTATGCATTGGGATCGATGCGTCTGGAAACTGCCTGTTCTGCAGATCGGATGGTATATTCAAATACTCAGAGAACGGATGGCAGGTTATAGATATTCCGTATACCGGCAAAATGATTGTTCCGCTGTCCATACTGGGCTCACGCCGGGGAGAACTATGGCTGGGAACAGCAGGTGAGGGGTTATTTATTAGAAGAAGCGGCAAATGGATCAATCTGAAAACTGCGAACGGTATTTCCGGTGACCATGTTCTCAGTATCTGTGAAGATGAGATGGGACGTATCTGG
The DNA here is from genome assembly GCA_965370495.1 of uncultured bacterium. Taxonomy (GTDB): domain Bacteria; phylum Krumholzibacteriota; class Krumholzibacteriia; order Krumholzibacteriales; family Krumholzibacteriaceae; genus Krumholzibacterium. The sequence continues at coordinate 15,388 of CBDUUV010000027.1, read as the reverse complement.
GCCGGTACAGGTTGGGGTGGAGTGACTGTCTTGAATGATACAAGATAGGGTGGTGGGAATCTTTACGTGATTGACACGGGAACGGGCAGATTGTATATTACTGATGCAAAGGAGTTATATAGAACGAACGCTACTGTTTTTAAGATTTTTGTATTTTTTCCGGGCTTGGAAAGGTATTGTTGAAAACAGGTAGCGTGTTTTTGTATCTGCTCTGACCTGTAATTAACAGGGCATGATAGTAATAGGTGACCTTCGTTCATGTGAGGGAGACACAGGATGGATGTAGTGGTCAAACTCCTGATTGCGGCGATTATTGGACTTATTTTCTATATCTACATCGGGTATCCGGTAATCCTTTTTCTGCTGGGGTTGTTCAAGAAACGTGGAGGGCTGAGGCCTGACGCGGATCTGCCGTCTGTTGCCTTGATAATATCCGCTCATAACGAGGAACGGGTTATCAGGGAAAAGATTGAAAACAGTCTCCTGATCGATTATCCGGAACACCTGCTGAAGATCGTTGTAGCCAGTGACGGCTCGGTAGATGATACGGACAGCATCGTTCGCGAATATGAAAACAAGAATATCACACTCAAGGCATTCGATTTCCGCAAAGGAAAAAGTGCCACTCTTAACAAGGCCATACTGGGTATCGAAGAAGATATCCTTGTTTTTTCTGATGCCAATTCTTTTTACAAGGAAGATGCAATCCGGAAGCTCGTCCGGAATTTCGCCGATGAGGAGGTTGGGTGTGTTGTAGGAAGACTCAGATACATGGATAACAATTCGTATGTGGGCCGGGGTGAAAGTCTCTACCAGAGATATGAAGGCATTTTGAATTGCCTCGAGAGCCGTTTGAAATCGGTACTTATCGCGACAGGAACGATTTTCGCTATCAGGCGGAAACTCTTCCGTCCTGTGATGAGGGATGTGGCAAACGATTTCCAGATCCCTGCTGAAGTTGCGTCCCAGGGGTATGGAGCTGTTTACGATAGTGAGGCTGTAGCTTTTGAACGTTCGACAAACTACTTTGCCGAGGAGTTCAGTAGAAAACGGCGTATCGTGATCAGGGGGCTTACAGGGTTTAATCATCTCAAAGCTGATTTTGGAGGGTTTTTCCGCATTTACCAGTTTATTTCGAGGAAGATGTTTCGCTGGTGGGTCGGAGTATTGCTACCTGTTTTGTATATAGCTAACATGTTTATCCTGCATGACAGGCTTTTCGGAGTATTTTTCATACTGCAGAATATATTCTATATCTTTGCAGTTATTGGCGCAATCCTGCAGAGGGGGCGTATCCGGGCCCGGCTGTTTTTTATTCCTTTCTATTTTGTGATGGTCAATTCTGCGGCGCTTGCCGCAATCATCACTTATTTCGCCGGTGGCCGTTTTTCATCCTGGGAGAAGGCCGAAACAACACGCAATGTTGAGGAATACCATGTTGAGGCCCCGAGACTTCTTGTCGTCGAAGGAAAGAAGCGTTCGAAGCGGGCCAAAGAGTTGACCAAGATCACCTGACATCGCAGCGAACTTATGGTATAGAATAAATGGGTCGGGGACCTGGTTCGAATCGTGTTCCGGGAACCGGCCCTGTTTCTTGGGGCGGATGCCTTGTTGTGCCGCCGAATACTGTAACGCGGGAGTTGTCGTTGTCTTTTGCGAAAAATGTTTCTCTTACTTTCGCCGCGAAGATAGCGCTTTTAATAATCGGTGTCTTCAACAGCATTATACTTGTAAGAGCTCTTGGTGCCGGGGGTAAGGGGCTCTTTTCGCTTGGAATTCTTTCGGCAGCCGTGATTTTCAATTTTGCGAACATGGGTGTGGGGACAGCCTCCGGATATTTTCTTGGCCGCAAAAAAGTGAATCTGGAAGTACTGGCCGGGAACTGGTTGAGTCTTTCAGTGATCATAGGTGTTATTATCACGGGGATATCTATTGCGGCCGCGCCTGCTGTAACCCGTTTTGTTCTGCCTGCAGTTCCGTTCAACGTAATCATTATTTCTCTTCTGAGCATTCCTTTTCTGGTGTTCGTCTATAATTTCCAGATGTTGTTCAGGGCCAACTCGGATTTCAAAAGTTTTAACGCGATAGAGATAATACAGAAGTTGGTATTCCTGATCGTTTTTCCGGTATTTGTTATTTTCTTTTCCCGCAGCAGGGTAATCCTGGCGATATCTGTTTACACGTTTTCATATATTGTGATGGCGCTGGTCGTGAGCGTTAAGTGGTCCAGGGTGATCAGACTGAGATTCAGATGGGATAATAACCTTGTTTGGTCAACGCTCCGTTTCGGGATTCAGGGACATTTCGCGAATATACTCACGTTTCTCAACCTCCGCCTGGATATGCTGTTGATCAATTTTTTTCTTAACCCCGCAGCTGTCGGGTTTTATTCGATTTCGGTCATGATATCCGAGAGGATATGGTATTTTCCCGATTCGCTCGGGATCGTCCTGTTTCCCAGGGTGGCTCACGGAAATGATGTTGAAGCGAACATGGCTACCGCAGCAGTCTGCCGCCAGGCTGTCATGATTGTTATTGCCTGCAATCTCGGTGTTCTGCTTTTCGGGAAATTCGCCATAGGGCTTTTGTATACGGATCTTTTTCTCGCGGCCCTCAACCCTCTTTTCCTGTTGTTGCCGGGAGTTCTGGCCGCGAGTATATCGAGGATTCTTTCAGGCGACCTTCTCGCGAGAGGTTTTCCGAAAGTCAACATGTGGGCCGGCGCATTTTCTCTCTTTATCAATATTGTCTGTAATGTAATTCTTATACCAGAGATCGGGATAAGTGGAGCCGCCCTGGCAACGTCGATATCGTACACGGTACATCTTGTTATTATAATAGTATTCTACGTCAGGATGACGGGAGTAGCTGCATCAGAGCTACTTATCCCCACGGTATCCGATCTCAGGCTTTTCCCCGCGGCTATACGTGTGCTGCTGGGTTATCGCAGGGGTAGCAAGAGGCATGGTGATGGTTAATAACAGGGTTTTGATTATTACGAGTTCACTGGCTGGTGGCGGGGCCGAGAATCATATCCTGAACTTGTGCAGGTATCTGAAGAAAACGTCATTCTCGGCGACGGTTATGACAATTTCACCCGAAAAGGATGAACTTGAAAATGCATTGCGGGTTGAAGGAGTGTCGATACGGTATTTCCCGATTTCTTCGCTCATGGATCTGCTGATGCCAGGCAGGATCTTTTCATTGAGAAGAGTGATCCGGGAGATCGATCCGGATATCATTCATGCTCACCTGTATCATGGAGAAGTCGTAGCAGCGGTCGCATCCCTTTTTACAAAGGCTCCGCTTGTCGTAACAAGGCATGGTTCCGGCCTGGAATTCGAGGGAGGGAAAAAGCGTGTGATCAGGGCGATCCGCTCCAGGATCGACAGGATAATTGCGGTAAGCGAAGAGGGCGCCTCGGAAGCGGTTCAGTCAGGATTTCAGGAAAACATGGTATTAACAATACCCAGCGGTGTCGATACGGATCGGTTCACGCCGGCAAGTGATTCAGAAAGGGGAAGGAGAAAAGCGGCCTGGCTCAGTGATCTTTTTACAAACGGCATAGAAGGCAATGAGCTGGTGATAGGGACTCTTGGAGGGATGAGGAAGGTCAAGAACCATAGCCTTTTTCTTCAAATGGCGGCCAGGCTGGAAGATGGTTACGCGGCGTCCGGGTTGACTTATGGCCAGGGAGCATCAAGACTGGCGTGTAGTGCATGTGAATCCAGCCCGGAAGATATGTGTCGTGAGCCCGAAGTGGCAGATGATCGATGTGCGGAGCGGGTTACTTTCAGGTTTGTGATACTGGGTGATGGGCCGGAAAGGAGTGGGCTGGAAAATCTGTCTGAGAGGCTTGGCCTGAATGCCTGTCTCTCGATGCCGGGATTCTGTGCGGAACCTGAGAAAGTGCTTCCGCTGTTTGATATCTTTGTCCTGCCTTCTTTGACAGAAGGGGTACCTGTTGCTCTGCTCGAGGCGATGTCATGTGGCCTGCCCTGTATTGCAAGTGACGTTGGAGGAGTGCCGGATCTTTTGTCCGGTACGGGCATTATTGTTCAGGGCGGAAATGTAAAGGGGTTTGCGGCTGCCGCGGAATCATTTATTGATGATGAGCAAAAGCGTTCCGATTTTGGCAGGATGGCCAGGGAGAGAATTATCAGTCAATATGACATAACCAGCTTGGGGGGGGAATCCTTGAAGTTTTCAACAAACTGCTGGATGTACAGAAGGTCAAAATCTGACAAATAAAATTCAGTGAGGAGAAATATATGAAATATGATTTTGATTTGATTTGTATCGGGTTAGGTCCCGCAGGAATGGCTGTCTCTGTAATGGGGGCGGAAATGGGACTGAAAGTCTGTGCTATCGAAAAAAATAAAATTGGCGGAGAATGCATGAATGTCGGGTGTATACCCAGCAAATCCTTGCTTAGAATTTCTAAATTAAGACATTCATTATCAAAGCTGAAAGAAATGGGCTTAATGGAGGGAGAAATACCAGATATCAAATCTCCTTTCTCGAAAATAGCAGATTATTTAGACTATATTTCAGACAAAAAAACATTGAAGATGTTTAAAAAGGTGGATCTTGTTTTAGGCGAGGGATCCGCAAGTTTTGTAGATTCGCATACGGTCAATGTTGGTGAGAGGTTTATCACTGCCCGAAGGATATTTATTGCAACTGGCACTGAACCTATGGTGCCACGGATTGATGGCATTTCAAACATAGACATTCTGACTAATAAAAATGTATTCGATTTAACCGAAGTTCCCAGGAATATGACGATAATCGGTGGTGGTGCCATCGGTTGTGAAATGGCTCAGGCATTCACCCGGCTTGGTACAAAGTGTACTATTGTACATATGGATGATTCCCTCATTCCTCTCGGTGACAAAGAAGCAGGCAATTTGCTCGAAGATATTTTCGAAAAAGAAGGTATTGGAGTTTATAATTCAAAAAAAATTATAAGCGTAGAAAATAAAGGTAACGAAATATGGTTACACACAGAGGATGAAATCTGTATTAAATCCGAGAAAATACTGCTGGCAGCTGGAAGGGAAGTTGATCTTGATGGATTAGAACTTAGCAAAGCAGGTGTTCAGTTCAATAAACGGGCAATTGAGGTTGACGCAAAATACAGAACGTCTGTTAAACATATTTATGCTGTGGGAGATTGTAATGGCGGCGTCATGCTTTCTCACGCTGCAATGCATCAGGGCATGTTTGCAATTATGAATGCTGTAAGCCCCTTTGCAGGGTTCCAATATAAAAATTATGTTATTCCGTGGACGGTTTTTACAGACCCTCAAGTGTCATACGTTGGAATGCTGGAGGAAGATATCAAGAAAAAACGCATTAAGTATGAGACCCATATTGTTAAATATGAGGATTACGGTGCTGCAATTGCGGAAAACGTCAGCGTCGGCTTTGTTAAGGTCTTCACGAATTCTTTTGGTAAAGTTTTTGGTGTAAGCATTGTTGGTGATGGCTCAGGAGAGATGATAAATGAATGGGCACTTATAATTCAGAAAAAAATCAGACTGCATAGTGTTATGTTTTAAGCACATTCGTTTCCTACTATGGGTTTCTTGAGCAAACGTGTTGCGGAAATATGGATGATGAAAAAAATGAATAGTTCTTTAATCCAGAAGTTATGCAGATTTTTTTATAGAAAAGTATAAAAAATGGATTTAGATGTTGATTTGGATAAGCCATTTAAAGCTCTTAAAAGAAAAACAGTTCAAAGAAGATAAAATAAATGAAAAAAATGGAAACTTTCAGGGCAGTGAAGAATATATAGACATGAAGAGAACTTGTAGCCTTAAGTGCTGGACCCCAGGAGGAGGTGAGAAGCTGCCAGAAGCAGCTTGCATTATGAAAAGAGTGATATTGATTTCTCTTTCGTTCGTGGTAGTGATGATACTTGCCATGACAGCATTCGCATTTGCCGGCGAAAAAGTCGTCATTAGCGATAGCAACGTCAAGATAATTGAAAAAAAGGGAGCATTTCTGGGAATTTATATGGAGGAGCTCGACAGGAAAGCAATCAGGAAACTCGATTATCCGAAAACAAGAGGCGTCTGGATAGTGGATATCGTCAAAGACAGTCCCGCAGAGAAAGCCGGGCTGGAAATCGATGATGTGATCTACAAATTCGATGAAACGAAAGTAAAAGACCAGGGGCATCTCCTGGAGCTGATTGGAGATAAAGATCCTGGTGATGTGATTGATATCGTTATCTATCATGACGGAAAAAAGAAGGAATACAAACTGGAACTGGGTGAAAAGGCCAGGAAATTCTATACCGTTCTCAATATTGATGATGAAGATGTCTTTTTCGGAGACGAAATCGGAAAACACATTATAAGAATAGATAAATGTAAGGATGGCTTGAAGATAGCCGAGCGTGCCCTGGCGGGGATGAACGGCATGAAAACTTTGAAGGTGCATTGCAAAGATGGCACAGACAACATCATCATCCGTAGCAGCAGAGTTGGCCCGGATTGGTTATGCAGGGACAGGCCTGGTCTTGGAATCAGGATCGAGAACCTGAGCGACGATATGGCCGGTTATTTTTCCATGGATAATGGGGAAGGTGTCCTTGTTCTGGAAGTACTTGAAGACACACCAGCTGAAAAAGCGGGAATGAAGAGCGGTGATATCATAATCAGGGTAGAAGAAGAAAATATCGCCGATTCCGGGGAACTTATGGAGTTCCTGGAAGATATTGATGAAGATGCCGAAGAAATATCTGTCACTGTCATAAGAAAAGGAAAGAATAAGGTATTTAGATTCGATGTCGATGAATTGAGAGAGAGTGGGCGCACAACACTGTTTTTTCAGCCCGATATGACCGAAATGAAAGAAATATTCAAACATTTCAAGGTTAATACTGACGATGACCGCATTTTGTTCAAGACCTTGAAAAAGAACCGTCCCATCGAGGAGCTGGAATTTGAAAAGCTCAGGGATGATATGGAGACACTGAAAAAACGCCTCGAGAAACTGGAAAAAAAGCAAGACTGATATTGATTCCATCAACAGGGCCGGTTGACAGCGTTCCGGCCCTGGTTTCCTTTGAATTCAAAACAGGTTTGGTTTCAGAAACAGTGCTGCCTTTAGAACCCTGCCATACCGGTTTCAATAACTCTGTGCTGACAACCACGGTCCCGTGGTATTGTTAAATACTTTGACAGACAGGCAAAAGTAGTCTATTTTAAGTTTTGTTCATTTCCCGCCGGAAGGCAGGTATATGTACTGCTGAATGGGATTCATTCACCTGGATAGAGGAGTAAAGGATATGAATGAGAACATTGGTAACGGTGTCGAAAAAAACGTGATTGAAACAGGTCCCGAAACGAAGGGGACCGGAGGTTTTTTCGCATCCCTGATCGATGTCTTTACGGATCCTATGAAGGTGTTCGGGCGGATCGATGCGGGCCTGGAGTGGTGGAAACCCTTTGTAGTCCTCGCAGCTGTAAATGCGGCAATTGCCTGGTTTTCTCTTCCGATTGAAATACAGATTGCGAAGTTCAATGGAGCCAGCAGTGAACAACTCGAGTTGATGGGCAAATTCGGGTGGGTAGGGGCAATATTAGCTCCCATCATCGCGCTGGTTGTTCTGCTGATTACAGCTGGCCTGGTCAACCTTATCATCAATCTGGTAAGTGCCAGGTCCAACTTCAAGAAAGTTCTTTCGCTGGTCTGTTTCACGGGCTTGATAGGTATGCTCGAGCAGTTGATTACGTTTTTTATCGTTCGTTTCAAGGGGTTGGAGACCATCGAATCAAGAGCTGATACAGAGGTGCATCTCGGCCCCGGGGCTCTATTCACGGAAGCTGAGGGGGTCTTCGCTGCTGTTTTAAGGGCTTTGAGTGTATTTCAAATATGGTATTTTATTGTCTTTATTGTTGGATTGGCGGCAATCTTCAAGATCAACAAGACGAAAGCAGCTGTCCCTGCGGCTGTAATATGGTTGATCGGGCTGGGTTTTATTATGCTTGGTCAGAAGTTCGCTGGTGGAATTGGCTGATCCTGGCCCCGGCCCGGATCAGCTGCTGATTATTCAAACGGTCTGAAAGCCGCAAGCTGAAGATACAGAACATCGAAAAAATTTGCCAGGAGCCAGGAGGTAGAGTTGAAAAAATATAAAATCGACAACATACGAAACATTGTTTTCGTTGGCCATCAGTCATGTGGTAAAACGATTCTGAGCGAGTCAGTGCTCTTTAATGCGGGTTTGATCACCAGGATCGGTAAGATCGAGGATGGAAACACCATGCTTGATATTTCCCCTGATGAGATCGAAAGACAGATCTCGATCAGTACCGGCCTGGCTTCATTCGAACATGGTGATTGCAAGGTCAACCTCCTGGATACACCGGGGTACGAGGATTTTGTAGGAGAGGTCATGTCATGCTTCGAGGTAGTAGAAGGAAGTGTGGTAGTTATTAGCGCGGATAGTGGAGTTGAGGTCGGAACTGAAAAGACATGGCGCTATCTCGATCGAAAAGGGCTTCCCCGGCTCGTTTGTATCAACAAGATGGACAAGGAACATGCTGATTTTGACAATTGCCTTGAGCAGGTGCAGAAATCTCTGAGTTCAAAGATCATGCCCCTGGTACTTCCGATCGGTCAGGGGGGTTCGTTCAAAGGTGTTGTCGATCTTCTCAAGAAGAAGGCTTTTGTTTATTCCGGCGGAGGGAAATTCTCCGAAGAAGAAGTTCCAGCTGACATGGTGGACAGGGTTGCTGAATGGCGCCAGAAACTGATGGATTTTGCCGCAGAGGCAGACGATTCTCTCCTCGAGAAATTTCTCGAAGGAGGGGAACTGAACGATGTAGAGCTTGCTCAGGGACTCAGCGCCGGTTGCAGGGCGGGAACGCTTGTCCCGCTGGTGGCATGTTCTGCGACGGAGAATATTGGTGTGAGGCAGTTCATGGATCTGATTGTATCGCTGCTGCCTTCACCAGCATGGCGGACTGAAGTCGATATCAGGACGGATTCCGGCGATATAAAGCGGATCAAGATAGGACCGGCGGAACCTACCCTGTCTTTTGTCTTCAAGACCCTCTCGGAGAAGCATATCGGGGATATCGCATACGTACGAACATTCTCCGGAGATATGGGCGTGAGCAACGAACTCTATGACGCGAATTCAGAATCATCGGAACGCATTGGCCAGTTGTATGTGGTTCAGGGCAAGGAACGTATAGAGACCGATTCGATTCCCGCAGGTGATCTGGGGGGAGCTGTTAAATTGAAATCCGCCAAGATCAACCATACTCTGTGCAAAAAGTCTGAAATGGTCGTTCTCAGGGGAATAGAGTTTCCCAAACCTTCGCTCCATACCGCGATAGAAGCCAGGGTCCAGGGTGATATGGACAAGATAGGCGCCGGACTGCACAGGCTTGCCGAAGAGGATCCTTCTTTTATAATGGAAATCAACGCGGAACTCAGACAGACGATTCTATCAGGCCAGGGCGAACTTCATTTCGAAGTCATTCTTGGACGCCTGAAGGAAAAATATGGGGTTGAAATCGATATGGTCGCGCCCCGTATTCCGTACCGCGAGACAATTACCGGTGTTGCCGAAGCGCAGGGAAAACACAAGAAACAGAGCGGTGGCCGCGGCCAGTACGGAGATGTCTGGCTGAAGCTGGAGCCACAGTCCAGGGAAGCAGGTTTTGAATTTGTCAACGCTATTGTCGGTGGAGCCATTCCCACGAAGTATATCCCTGCTGTTGAAAAGGGTATCATTGTTGCCATGGCAGAGGGTGTTGTTGCCGGGTACCCGGTACAGGATGTCAAGGTGACTCTGTACGATGGATCTTTTCATAACGTTGACTCATCTGACGGGGCGTTCAAGATGGCCGGGAGCAAGGGGTTCAAGGCTGCTGTCAAGCAGGCAAAGCCTGTTTTACTTGAACCTGTATACGATGTGGAAGTAATCGTTCCGGATGAATACCTGGGAGATGTTATGGGCGATATGTCGATGAGACGGGGCAAGATCCAGGGTACCGAACAAGAGACAGGTATGCAGAAGATTAAGGCCCAAGTACCTCTTGCCGAGCTTTATAAATACGCAACAGCGCTTCGTTCGATGACACAGGGAAGGGCTGCGCATACGCGGGAGTTCTCACACTACGATGTATTGCCGCACGAGAACGCCCAGAAACTTATCGCGCAAGCTGAGGCTGAAAAAGAAGAATCGAATTAGTTCTATTCCTGGAGGCTGTTGTGTCTGGACATTCCAAATGGAGTACGATCAAGAGAAAAAAGGGAAAGCTCGATGCCCAGCGTGGAAAAATCTTCACCAAGCTGATCAAGGAGATCACAGTAGCAGCCAGGGAAGGCGGAGGAGACAAGGAAGCCAATCCAAGGCTGAGGGCAGCTGTCCAAAGCGCGCGCGATTCCAATATGCCGGTTGCTAATATCGATAAGGCTATCAAGCGGGGAATAGGCGAACTTCCCGGAGTAACATACGATTCATGTACTTTTGAAGGATATGCGCACGGTGGTGTCGCGATACTTGTCGAATCATTGACCGATAACAGGAACCGCACTACAGCGGAAGTGCGACATATGTTCAGCAAGTTCGGCGGGCATCTCGGCGAGCCACATTCGGTCTCCTACCTGTTCGAGAACAAGGGCATGATCGTCATAGATGAAAATGACGCCGCCGAGGATATTATCTACGAAATAGCTCTTGAAAATGGAGCCGAGGATGTAAGATCGGAAGGCGGCCATTTCGAAATTATATGCGGGCCTGGTATTTTCGAAGAGCTCAGGGAAACGATCGTCGATGCCGGAATGAGTTACCAGCTGGCTGAAATCTCCCTGCATCCCAAGACTACCGTTCTGCTGGATCTTGATACTGCAAGATCAGTTCTGAAGCTGATCAGTGCACTCGAGGATAACGATGATGTGCAACGCGTGAGTGCCAACTTTGATATACCGGATGATATCCTGCTGGAAATCGAAGAGGAACTCTAGTACTGCTGTAAATATCTGCGGGCGAGTCCGATATTCCTGCCAGCCTGTCCGCGGGGTGAATGCTCGGACATCATATCGGGGTGAAGAATTGTCACTGACAATGGGTATAGACCCGGGAAGCCGGGTAACCGGGTACGGTGTTATCGAGAAAAAGGGTAGTAGTATCGTATATGTGGGATCGGGTATTATCAGAGTGAATGTCAGGGAACCGAAAGCTGTCAGGCTTTCCCGGATAAAGAGCGGACTGGATGAAGTGATCGATCTGTATAAGCCCGTATCGATAGCGGTCGAAAATATCTTTATCGCAAAGAATCCTGGTAGTGCGCTGACCCTGGGAGAGGCCAGGGGGGTCGCTCTTCTTGCCGCTGCCGAGTCGGGAGCCGATGTATATGAATACTCAGCACGGGAAGTTAAAAGAAGCGTAGTCGGGTCGGGGGCCGCACACAAGCGCCAGGTCGCCGCTATGATAAGGAAGTTGATCAAAATGGAAAAAGAGCCGGAAACAGAGGATGAAACGGATGCCCTTGCTATAGCTTTCTGCCACATGCTCAGAATAACAGGCATCGCCGGGAGGTTGGTGTGATAGCATCGGTCGAAGGTGTTCTTGCAGCCAAAAAAAAATCAAGTGTCATTGTAGAGATAGGTGGATTGGGGGTTGAGGTTTTTGTTCCGGAGAGGACTCTAGCCACGTTCGGTGACGAGGGTGAAAGGATTCGCCTTCTTACATGGTTGTATGTAAGGGAGGATGTACTTTCACTTTTCGGGTTTCCATCTGAAATGGAAAAGCAGATGTTTCTGTCCCTGATAAGTATTACCGGGATAGGACCCAGAGTGGCGATGGGAATGCTTTCGGCCACCGATGCGTCGGAAATAGCCCATTCTATTCATCAGGAAAATGTGGGAAACCTCGTTGCATTGCCGGGAATAGGAAAGAAGACGGCAGAGAGGCTGATCCTTGAACTGAAGGACAAGATCGATATCTCGTTCTACGAGATCTCTGGAGAGAAGGAATATGCAGGCCTGACTCACAAGCTCATGGATGAAGTGGTCGAAGCGCTTGTTTCAATAGGGATGAACAGGTCTCGCGCTCGAAGGATACTCGACGATATCGACATGGCAGATCTTGGAGAATCTTTCGGAGTCGAAGATATTGTGAAAATAGCGTTGAAACGGGTATCATTGTAAATTTGCCCGGAGAAAGAGAGAGATTTATTGTCTGACAGGATGATAACCGATCCGAGCCCGGATCCCGGGAACGAAGAACTTCGGTCCGAGGCAAGGCTGAGGCCGACTTCTATCGATGAATTCGTGGGCCAGGTGAAACTGAAGGAGAACCTTCTTGTTTTCATCCAGGCCGCGAAGCAGAGAAACGAACAACTTGATCATGTTCTTCTCTATGGCCCCCCGGGACTCGGCAAGACCACTCTGGCTCATATCATCGCAAGGGAACTCGGTGTTAATATCAGGACTACTTCGGGACCTGTTTTTCAGAGCCCCGCGGAACTTATTGGCATCCTGACTCAACTCGAAACAAAAGATGTACTTTTTATCGACGAGATCCACAGGCTTGGAAGAGTTGTTGAGGAACATATATATCCTGCGATGGAAGAGTTCCGCTGCGAACTGATAGTCGACAAGGGGCCGCACGCGAGACATTATTCCCTGCCGATAGAACCTTTTACGCTTGTAGGCGCTACGACTCGCGCCGGAATGATCACTCCTCCAATGAGAAGTAGATTCGGCGTCGTGTTGAGGCTGGATTTCTATTCCCCGAATGATCTGTTGGAGATAATAGGGCGCTCGGCAAACCTTCTCGAAGTAGACATAGATGAAGAAGGCGCCATCGAGATTTCCGGAAGGTCGCGTGGAACACCGAGAATAGCCAACCGGTTGCTTCGCAGGATAAGAGATTTCGCGCAGATCAAGGGAAAGGGCAGAATAGACCTGGAAATGGCTGACTATGCTCTCGGGATGCTCGGAGTAGATGCCAGGGGGCTAAACGAGATGGATCGCAGGATACTTTCCACTATTATCGAAAAGTTCTCCGGGGGGCCTGTGGGAGTCAGTTCTCTATCTGTTGCTGTCGCGGAAGAGGGTGAAACTATCGAAGATGTTTATGAACCATTCCTTATCCAGCAGGGATTCCTGCAGAGGACATCCAGAGGAAGAATGGTGACCGATGCGGGCTACAAACATATGGGCACCAGCCGGAGCGGCAGTGGGGGAACACAGGGGAATATTTTCTAGATCAATTTTTTTTTGATAACAAGAGACAATATGAAACTCAACGACTTCAACTATGAACTTCCTGATGAACTGATAGCTCAACATCCCGTGGAGAACAGGGATGATAGCCGGATGATCATAATCAACCGGAACCGGAATGAGGTTCGGGAGACCCGTTTTTTGAACTTCGCAAGATACGTGAAGGAAGGGGACCTGATAGTCATCAATGAGACCATGGTTGTTCCGGCGAGGTTGTATGGTGTAAAGGATACCGGTGCCCGGATAGAAATTTTTCTGACAAGGAGACTCGGGAACAACATGTGGCGCTGTCTGTGCCGCCCTTCAAAGAGGTTGAAGACAAAGGACAGGATATATATCGGCGAGGCCCGTAACGCGGTGACTATTGAGGAAGAAATAGGCGATGGAGAATGGATCGTTTCGTTGCCGGACAGATTTACGAATACCGAGTTCATGAAGACATTCGGGCAGGTTCCACTGCCTCCCTATATCAGGAGAGAAGTCGAGGAGGCGGATGTTGAACGTTACCAGACGATATATGCCCGAACTGAGGGGTCGGTTGCTGCTCCCACAGCGGGGCTTCATTTTACAGACAGAGTTTTCAGAGATATAGAACACAAGGGGAGTACGGTTCTTCCTGTTACTCTTCATGTGGGGTCTGGAACTTTCAGGCCGCTTGAAAATGAAACGGTAGAAGATAATATCCTCGCCTCGGAATATGTAATGATCAGAAAAGATTACTGGGATGAGATACTGGATGCGAAGAAAACCGGAAGAAGTGTCATCGCGGTCGGCACGACGACCACCAGGGTTCTCGAGGCTCTCGCAATCGGGAATCTGAAAGAGAAAGAAATCAAGGTGATAGATCATGTCGAATATATCACCGGCTGGACAAACCTGTTTATCTATCCCGGGTTCAAGTTCAGGATAATCGACTCGCTTTTGACAAATCTTCACCTTCCGATGTCCAGCCTTTATATTCTTGTTTCGGCTTTTGCCGGTCGGGAAGAAGTGCGGCGAACATACAAATGGGCGGTGCAGAGGAGGTTCCGGTTCTACAGTTACGGTGATGTGATGTTCATCCGGTAGGTTGCGATGTTCGCTTGGGGGGGGGGCGTGTTTAACTGAATAATGAAGGAGTGTTCCGGTTTGCCATTCAGGTTCGAGTTGATAGCGGTTGATCCATCGGGAGCCAGAACAGGACGTATCGAGACGGATCATGGTACGATCGAAACGCCTGCCTTTATGCCTGTCGGTACGCAGGGTACTGTAAAATCACTTTCGCCCGATGACCTGAAACAGGTAGGCGCCGGGATCATTCTTTCGAATACTTACCATCTCCATCTTCGCCCCGGAGAAAAACTGATACGCGATGCAGGCGGTATCCAGCGTTTTATGTCCTGGGACGGGCCTGTTCTGACGGATAGTGGTGGATACCAGGTCTTCAGCCTTGCCGACCTTAACAGGATAACCGGGGAAGGCGTCGAATTCAAATCCCACATCGATGGGACCATGAGGTTTCTAACGCCTGAAAGCGTTGTGAATATCCAACTTGATATAGGTTCAGATATTATGATGGTGCTGGATCACTGTGTTGAATATCCATGCAGTTATGAGGATGGGTTGAATGCACTGAAACGAACCACGCTCTGGGCTGAAAGGAGTCTCAGGGAACATGGCGCGAAAATCACGCGCAATGGATATGAGCGTGTCCTCTTTGCTATTGTCCAGGGATCGGTTTTTCCCGAACTCAGAAAAAGGTCGGCCGAGGAACTGGTTTCCCTCGATTTCCCAGGTTATGCGATAGGCGGATTGTCTGTCGGTGAGCCGAAGAATGACCTTCTGGGGATGACGAAGCTGGTAACAGCGCTGCTGCCGGTTGACAAACCCAGGTACCTGATGGGAGTAGGATTCCCGGAGGATCTTGTAGAAGCTGTTGCACGCGGAGTAGATATGTTCGACTGTGTTATGCCAACAAGGAATGCAAGGAACGGGACTGTCTTCACATCAACGGGCAGGCTGATTCTGAAGAATGCGTCAAATACAAGGGATTTCGGGCCTCTCGACCCTGATTGTGGATGTTACGTCTGCAAAAATTATTCAAGAGCATACCTGAGACACCTCTTCATGGCCGGAGAGATGCTGG
>CBDUUV010000026.1:0-26204 GCA_965370495.1 uncultured bacterium | reverse complement strand
TCCCCAGGATGCCTTCGTAGCAATTCTCAGGACACATGACGACTGACAGATTACCAGGCCTCTATCTCCACATCCCGTTCTGCAGAACGAAATGCTCCTACTGTGATTTTTATTCGGTGACCGGTAATGGCCTGCTGGACAGGTTTTTTGCTTCTCTCCGTGTGGAGGCCGGGTTTTACAAGAGGGATTACTCCGGCTATCCCGGTTTTGGCACATTGTACATAGGCGGCGGAACTCCCTCGTTGCCGGAAGCAGGGTATATTTCAGGGATCATCGAGCATCTCGGGGATCTGCTGGAATTTGAGCCCGGTTCGGAGATCACTGTCGAAGTCAACCCCGATGATATTACCATGGAGAAACTGGAGACATATATCGCGGCGGGTGTCAACCGTGTCAGTGTCGGTGTCCAGTCTTTCGATGATGTGGAACTGAGATTTCTAGGGCGCAGGCATGACGCGGAAGGGGCGGTGAAGGCCTTGAGAATGATCCGTGAGGCGGGGTTCTCGAACATCGGGATCGACCTGATATTCGGATTTCACGAGCATTCGCTCGATGCGTGGGCCAGGTCGCTCGACAAGGCGCTTGAATTCTCGCCTGAACACATGTCGTGTTACCAGATGACTGTTATGGGATCGACACCGATGGGAAGGATGAAGGCCGGGGGAAAGATCAGTGAATTGCCGGACGATCTTCAGAGGGATCTTTTTGTCTTGACCAATGAGATCCTGACATCCAGCGGGTATATTCATTACGAAATCTCGAACTTTGCAAAAGGGAAAGAATATATTTCGAAGCACAACGGCAGGTACTGGGATCACACGGATTATCTGGGGCTCGGGCCGTCGGCGCATTCCTTTCTGTCTGGAAAAAGATGGTGGAATATCTCATCCGTAGACGGTTACTGCAGGTTGCTGGAGGAGGGAAAGAAGCCGGTGGACGGGGAGGAAGAGCTTTCAGCAGGGCAGCTTGCCCTGGAAAGCCTCTACCTGGGGTTCAGGACCAGGGATGGTGTCCCGCTTTCGGTTATAAGGAGCTACTGTTCCGGAGAGGAGATCCTGGGACAGCTGGTTGCCGATTCGATTGTTTCGATAGATGGAGACCGGGTGGTTCCCACGCTGGAGGGTTTTCTGATGGCTGACCGTCTGCCGCTCCTTTTTTGGGACTTGTCCAGGGATGCGTTGCCAAAGAGGGGATTGGGCTGAAAAAAGATGAGAATACCAACCAGGCAGAAGATCAGGGAGCTATCTCAGAAGGACCATTTTTTTCGTTTCTGTGTACTCTCCAGCCGTCAGGCGGTAGAAGTAGATTCCGGATGAGACTCTTGCGCCGCGGTTGCCGGTGCCGTTCCATGATACTTCGTGATTTCCGGGTGGATATTTCCCGTTGGCAAGGGTACTCACGAGTGCGCCGGAGACGTTAAAGACATTCAGAGTGATGTTTACCTGTTCTTTCAGAGTGAACCTGATCCGTGTAGAGGGGTTGAAAGGATTCGGGATGTTCTGGGAAAGAGTACAAGTGACGGGTAGTTCTTTTCCTCCGACAGGGATACCGGTTATATTTCGAAGGATCCAGTGATCCGGGTCGATCTCGACATCGAGGATCGAGTCGTCCGTTGTGATATGAAATGACTCCTCAGCCTCGACGATCCACAGAACTGTATCAATCACTTCGGTCCAGGTCGTTATCCTGAAATCGACAGGCATCGTATATGGTGCAGGCTGGTTCTGCAGAACGGAGATGGCGAGATGGCCGGTTTCGTCTATAATGAACGTATCCCATGACCATGTGTAATCAGGCCGGTCTTCCCTGGTCAGCCAGGGGTCGAAAAACCAGTCGAGCGAAGCTCCGTAATATTCTTCGAAGATCCCGGTAAAATCATCTGTATCCGCATATGAGAAACGGAAACGGGGATCGTTCAGGTAAGCCCGAGTCGCATCGAAGAACGGCCCGTCTCCCATGATATGCCTCAGCATATGAAGCACCCAGGCTGCCTTGCTGTAAACGACATTGTTGAAGTAATACCATGGATCATTATTGTCAGGGTCCCTCAAGATGGGGCCATCCCAGTACTGTGGAATGTCTTTGCCCTCCATATAACTCCGAAGCTCGACAGATCCTCCGAGGTGTTCGGCCCACAGGGCCTCACTGTAGCTGGCCCACCCCTCGTTGAGCCAGATGTGCGTCCAGTCTTTGCATGTCACAAGGTTGCCGAACCACTGGTGAGCAAGCTCGTGCACCAGTATCCAGTCGTAATAATGGGTTCCATTGATGAAAGCGGCTCCGTAACTCGTAAGGGTCTGATGCTCCATTCCGCCGCCTATCGAGCAGAGAGCTACTCCGTATTTTTCATCGATATAAGGATAAAGGCCAAATATCGAAGAAAAGAATTCGAGCGCAGGTACATGGACGCTCAGGTCTATTTCTGCGGCAGCGACCTTGGAAGGGTAAACATAGCTGGTTACCAGCATTGTCTCGCCCGGCGCGTAAACGAAATAATCATCGAGGCGCACATAATCCGAGATTGCCACGGAGAAAAGATAGTTAGCCATAGGGTAGTTTTCGCGCCACTGGTATCGCGTGTAGGGGGCTCCCCAGTGAGTTGTGTCGCTCTGGCCTATATATTCGCCGTTTGAAGTGGCGAAAAGGGATGGATCGACCGCAATGCTGATGTCGAATAACGCCTTGTCATCAGGGTAATCCTTGCAGGGGTACCAGGTACGCGCGCCCCAGGGCTCGCTCAGTGTATAGATTACGGGAACACTGTTATACGATCGAAAAAACAACCCGGGATCGGAAGCGCTTTCCGGAAATCCATTGTAGGTGATTTCGACCTGGATCTGCTCTCCGGTAGCGAGCCCGGCTGGAAGGGTGATTGATATCAGATCGGTAATATGATTCCATGAGGGAGCCGGATATCCGATAATAGACACCGATAGTATATTCAGGACATCGTCCGCATCGAAGTCTACCTGGCTTAGTTCATCCACCAGGCTTTCGAGAGTAATGATAACGATCCCTTCCACCTCGTGGCTCGAGGCGTTTATCGCTATGTCGATGTCATAATGCAGAACATTATATTGAAGCTGTGATGGGGAAGGGTCAGGCATCAGCAGCATGTCTCTTCCAATGGCGCGCGCAGCGCGGGCCGCATCGATATTCTGCAGGATATCACGGTGGATGATCTCAAACGGTGTCTGGGCTGATCCTGAGGTGGCCAGAAGCAGGATAGCAAGTGTTGTTGCAATAAAGGTGTTCATGCCGTAATCCATTCATTGGTATCAATTTGTATTGATATGATATCATAAATACATCGATCTGGCAAGGTTGCAGATATGCGTGGTCGGAAGCAGGAAAAGAGAGAGTGGACGGGGGGGCATACGACAGATCATGTATGCTCCCCTGGGTCCGCAGTTCAGCTGGAGGGCATCAGTTCAGGAAATCGCCTTTCAAAAGGATATTCGAATCCTTTGTGATATCCATCCCTTCGACATCGATATCGAGCAGGCCGTTTTCGCCGGGCATCAGGCTTTTCCCATCGATTACCACTTCGACGTTTTCAACCCTGAATCCCCTGCTCCCGACAAGATAGAACAGCTTCTTTCCCGAAGCAAAATCGAAAAATTCCCTTAAAACAAACCTGCCGTCCTTCGAGCAGAACCTGACGAGTTCCTTTTCAGGCTGACTGGTAGCTGCTGCCCAGGATTGTTTTTCCGCAAATGGTTTATTATAGGGTTCATAGAACAATTTGACCCCCTCCGGCACCGATTCCTCGTGGACAGCAGAGCGTAGCGAGATATTACCTGTCAGGGCATCGAATTTCTTGTCGATGTCTGCGTTTTCAAGCGCTTCCTGATAGTAACCGAAGAATTCTATCAGTTTTTCCAGCTCTTTCCTGCACATCGAGTACACCTCCAGATGCGATCCAAAACCCACCCGGACAGGGAAAAATCCTCCGGAGAACCCGTTGGATCTTTCCCAAAAGACTCTGTCACTGAATGCCCCCTCCAGTGCTCTAGTAGCGAACACCCAATCCTTCCCCTAGGATATATCTTTCCGGTGTTGCATTTTTCAGCACTCGCTATATTCCTTACTGGAAGCATTTCAAAGATCCGCACGAATTTTTTTCAGAAAATTATTCCAGAGTACATTCCAGAAATTCTGAAAACTACCCCTGTGTTTTTCCCGGTACTCATCATCGCTGTTAT
This sequence comes from uncultured bacterium, assembly GCA_965370495.1. Taxonomy (GTDB): domain Bacteria; phylum Krumholzibacteriota; class Krumholzibacteriia; order Krumholzibacteriales; family Krumholzibacteriaceae; genus Krumholzibacterium. Next base: position 21,999 of record CBDUUV010000026.1, on the reverse strand, counting down.
CTTTCAGATACATCGAGAAGATCTCATGAACAGGAGACCTTTCTCCATCCATAATAGTTTCCACGAGAAGGTCGCGCCCGACCTTCTCGTATACTTCTCTGAAGTCGGCTGAACCCCCGTTTCTCCATCCATATGATGATATCGTTTCTGCAAGCGCTTCATCAGCAAGGAGAAGCATGTCCGATTGAATGTATTCCTGCATCGGGTCGAAATGTGTGATTTTCATGGCAGGAGAAGTGAAGCGCGATTTTATCAACTCAAAAGTAGCTGACCTGAGGGTGGAAATATGAAGGCGCGAACTGAACCTGCCATCACGGGAGATAATGTCAAAAATCATGTCTACTATGCTGCCGGGAGTCTTTGAGCTGTTCAGTCCGGAAGAACACTTTTCTATAACTTCCTCGATAGACGCTTCCCGCCAGGATGATCCTGTTTCCCTGGTTTTCATATCTGTTATGGTATCACCTGTCCGTTCATATCTCGTGCTCTTGCGGATGTGTCTTGTTACCGCGGTATATACGTAATGATACAGTTTTTTCTCTGATCTCGAGATCTGTTTGATCACCTGATTGAAATTATTCCCGGTGACCCCTTTCAGGTAATAGAAGAAGTTCTCTTTTCCGAGGGTCTTTTTGTTATGGAAAAATCTCATAATCAGTCCGGTCAGTTCGAGGAACCCGGTGTCTTCTCTTCTGGAAAAGGGGGATGCCGCTATTAAATGGGCTATCTCGTCAAATTCGTACGATACGGTGTTGAGAAAAAACCAGTCGGAAGATCTCGAACGGATCTTGAGTTCGGCGACAGCCAGGGCGAACAGATGCTGGTAGACTATTCTGATATCCTTATTTGCCAGCGATTCGGCATCGTCTATTTCCTCATCGGAAAGCGAAAGGCCGGCCAGCGGCTTGAAAGCCGAATCGATTCTCTCCGCTGCCCTGTAGAGCTGGCTCAGTTCTGTGCTGTCTTTCAGGAATGATTCTGTCACTTGTCGGCCCCTGTATTACCGCTTGGAATATTACCGGCGAATTTCAGGTATGATCTGTTAATCACCGGTTCGGCGACCCATTTTTCCCCGTCCCAGTAGCGTACACCCTCTAAAAGTTTCTTTTCGTCCTGCTCTTTTTCGTCATAATCGCCAGCAGGTATTTTACTGGATGTAATTATCCTGCGTGTGCGGGGATTTTCGGTGACCTTTGTTTTACAGCATACCATCTTTTTCTGGAAGAAAAATTGTACTCTCTCTTTTTTGCTTTTGACAAGAACAGAAATTCCGTCATCGGCCTCTCGTAGTGTCACGGTAAGGGGCATCGCGGGAAGGCGAAGGTATTCGTAACGGTGGAAATCAGGGAATCTGATGTAATACTTCGCGATATCCACGTCAAATCCCTCAATCGAATAGTCATACCCGTCGGGAGACGAACCGTTGATATAACGTGAGTCGAGGACTATCATGACGGCTGAACCGAGTTCCATGTTGTAACCGGAAAGGATGATATCGTGATTGCCGTCTCCATCATAATCCTTTACCGACATGTCCCGCAATATTCCCTTATGGAAAAATATCTGACAACTGTTGCTCTTAAGCGAGTAACGGATAACTGCCGAGGGGGGGAAGATGGAATGATTGATACGTATATAGAATACCCCCCACCCTGTACTGTCAGGAAGCATGTTGACATCGCATATTGATATGTGGCTGTTGATTCCGCCATCTCCGATTTCCTGTCCCATGATCTTCTCGTCGTTGTAAATATATTTTTGTATCAGGTGTCCTTTATGGTCAAAGATCAGGAAGTGGAGACGGTTGTATAAGCCTGGCAGCGATCCCATGTCCCGTGTTTCGGAGAGCAGGCAAACGATCTCGTTCTTGCTGTCTTTGTTAAAATCATCCATACAGAATTTCTGTACCCGCTTGACGTTTTTCCTCCCGTAAGTAAATCCGGTATTGTAGGTATTTACCTTTTTGCCTGCCTGGTTGGTCATCACAAGCAGGCTGTCGATGAGTTCGATGCCGGTAACGGTCTTGTCGAGACAGGGGAAAAGAAACAGGGAAAATATCAACGCCGCTACGGCAGCAGAGATTCCTGACACCAGGTGTTTCCTCCAGTGAAGGATGCGCTGAAGGGCCGGTTTGCCTGCCGGGATCTTCAGCACATCCATAATTTCCGTGTCAGCACAGGTCCCGGTAATGGTCGATACCGGAATGATTTTCAGTTTTCTGTCCGGATGTTCCACGGCGAGCCGGACAAACTCTTTTTTTGCCGTTTCCAGGTTTTCCTCCGGTACGACAAGCCGGGTATATGTGGAATAGAAGGCGGCACGGACCTTTTCGCCGATATGGGAATCCTCCACCCGCAGGACCCTGCCCGTATCACCCATAGCGCCGGTAAAAATGGTTCCGGGACGAATCAGATATCTTTGCCCCGAGAGGTCGAGCTTTCCGAGTAACGAGATAAGAAGTGTGGTTATCGCAAGCCCGGCTGAGCCGCCTGTCATTATCCCCGCTACCGGGTCAGAAAAGGAAGCGCTTTCAGGGAAAGATATCGTATACTGTCTCGGCATCCTGAAGACGCCTTTCATCTTCATTGTTGAAGCCACAAAATCCTCTGCGAGCCTGACCGCCATATAGACCTGTTTCTCGAACTGACTGTTTTGCTCGGCCGATATATGGTCGAATGCGACAGCCGGGTTCAGTCTTTTTCTCAGGCTCGATTCCCCTGTTATCCGGATTTCAGCATGCAGTCTGATAATGTGCCCGGTTGTGAAGGGCTTTTCACCGGATGTATAGACCGAAACGAGAAGCAGGCCAACAGATCCCCGGGCATTTTTTCGGAAAAATCCTGTTTTTGCGGATTCGTCCATTTCCCCGCCTGCAGACAGGATCCTGTCGCCGGGACCGTTTCCGCCGAGAGCGGCAGATATCCCTTCGAGCTTTTTCCTGATCCTGCCCAGGTTTTTTTCGACAATACCCGGAGTATAGTCGCCGGAGATGACAGGTATATCAGACGCCACGTCCGAGAGGGACTCGAGCCCGTCATATCCGAACGAAGAGAACGCTTCCGTAAGCAATGCGTCGACAATGACAGGAAAAAATCCGGGCGCATGCTGCAGGTAGGACTGAGGGGCATTTTTTTTGAGATAAGCGAGCAGGATAGATGCCGGTTCGACCAGCGAAAGGCCTTCTTTCTTTCCTTTCAACCTGTTGTAAAGGTGTTCAAGGAGGTCGTCGATTTCCTTTATCCTCAGATCAAGATCTTTCATACAATGTTTATTCCGGGCCGCTTCCTGTTCGGCCTCCCAGGGAATTGTTGATGAATTTCAGGTATGAGTTGTTCATTACCGGTTCGTCGACCCATTTTCCGCCGTCCCAGTAACGTATACCCTCTAAAAGCCTCTTTTTGTCCTGTTCTTTTCCGTTATAATCAGCGATTGCAACAATGCTGTCAGGTTTTGCGTAGCCTTTGAAATAGCAGTTGACTATATCGGTTTTTGTGCATTTTACATTATCCGAAAAGAAAAATCGTACGTCTTCCTGCATGCTTTTGACGAGGATGGAAAACCCATTGGTGTCTTCGTGCAGTGAGACAAAGAGGCGCATCGTTTTCTTCGCGTAATATTTATAAAGACGGAATTCAGGGAACCTGATGTAGTACTTTGCAATATCTGTGTCATATCCATCAACCGAATAGTTATGCCCTTCGGGGGAGGAACCGTTGATATACCGGGGGTCGAGGACTATCATGACGGCTGAACCGAGTTCTATGTTGTAACCTAAAAGGACGATATCGGGATTACCGTCTTTATCAAAGTCCTTTATGGTCATGTTACGCAATATACCTTTATGGAAAAACATCTGGCAACTGTTGCTCTTAAGCGAGAAACGAATTATTGCCGAGGGAGGATAAGAAATATGATTGGTAGAGATATAGAATACCCCCCACCCTGTACTGTCAGGAAGGATATTGATATTCTGCATTGATAGGGATTGGTTAATTCCCCATTCTCCGATTTCTTCTCCCATGATCTTTTCATCGTTATAGATATATTTCTGCATCAGATCTCCCCTGTGGTCGAAGACCAGAAAGTGGAGCCGGTTGTACAGACCGGGCTTTGATTTCGGCATCCGCGATTCGGAGAGCAGGCAGGCGATCTCATTTTTTCCATCTCCGTTGAAGTCGTCTATATAGTATCTCTGATAGATTTTTTGATTCTCTTTCACAAGAGTAAATCCTGTGTTATAGGTATTTACTTTGTTGCCATTGCGGTTAGTCATTACAAGCAGGCTGTCGACCATTCTGACTCTGGCAACGGTCTTGTCGAGATAAGGGGAAAGAAACAGGAAATATATCAATGCGGCTGCCACGGCAGAGATTCCCGCGATAAGATGTTTCCGTGAGTGAAATATCCGCTGTAGAATCATTTTACCGGCAGGCGTTCTGCGAATCTCCATAACCCGGGTATCAGCGCAGATCTCTGTAATTTTTGACGCAGGAATGATCTCCAGTTTTCTGTCTGGATGTTTCCTGGCGAGTCTGGAAAATTCATTTTCCGCTGTTTCCAGGTTCCTGGCCGGGACCACGAGCCGGTCATATATGGAATAAAAAACAGAACGGACATTTTCGCTGATACAGGGTTCTTCGACAGGAAAGATCCTTCCTGTGTCGTCTATCGTGCCGGTGAACGCGCTCCCGGCCCGCACTCTGTATTTCCGGCTGGACAGATCGAGCTTTCCCAGCAACGAGATCAGCAGGGTGGTTATTGCCAGTCCAGCTGGGTCGTCTGTCATCATTCCAGCCACAGGGCATGGAAGGAAAAGGGTGTCGGGGAGAGATATCGTGTACTGTCTCGGGATCCTGAAGATGCTTTTCATATGCATCGTTGAAGCCACAAAATTCTCCGCGAGCCTGATGGCCGTGAGTATCTGCTTTTTGAGCCGGCTGTTATGCTCGGGCAACATGTGATCGAATGTGACGACAGGGTCCAGTTTTTTTCTGATGTTCAATTCTCCCGTTATCCGCAGTTCGGCATTTATCCTGAAAATACGGCTGGTTGTAAATAGTGCCTTGCCGGAAGTATAGTTAGAGATAAGAGGCAGGCCTACAGATCCCCGGACATCTTCCCGGAAGAATCCTGTTTTTGCGGGTTCGTCCTTTTCCCCGTCTGCAGGCAGGGTCCTGTCGCCGGGGTCGTTTCCGCCGAGAACGGCAGATATCCTTTCAAGTGTTTTTCTGATCCTGCCCAGGTTATCTTCGACAATACCCGGAGTGTAGTCATCGGAGATAACAGGTATATCAGATGCCACGTCCAGGAGGGACTCGAGCCCTTCACATCCGAACGATGCGAACGCTTCAGTGGTTAATACGTCGATAATGACAGGGAAAAACCCGGGCGCGTACAGCAGGTAGGACTGTGAGGCATATTTTTTGAGATAAGAAAGCAGGATAGCTGCCGGTTCGGCCAGCGAAAGGCCTTCTTTTTTCCCTTTCAGCCTGTTGTAAAAGCGTTCAAGAAGGTCGTCTATTTCCCTTACCGTAAGATTGATGTCTCTCATGTAAAATTATCCGCAAGGCCTGAAAGTACTTCAGCCCCGCCTCCCCCTTCTCCGTTTGCCGGATTCGAAACCTGCTACTCTACAGTATCCGATCAACCCCTTCCGGTTCAAGAGCAAATCTCTCCGCTTAAGCATGATTCCACCTGGTGATATCGTTACGGGTTGCTTGCGGCCAGCGGGCGACTCCCACATTGACATTGCTGAAGGTATAGCTCATACTGGCCCCCTGTCAGCAGATTATTGAGTCATTTCCACAAAGGCAACCCGGTGTGTTGGAGCAAGAACGATCAGAGGTGATATCCTGAAAAAGAATCGTTTGAACCTCTTTTTACTGTTGATATTTCTAGCGGGAGCTGTGTTCCGGATCATATATATTATCCAGCTCAGCGGAGCGGATATCGGCAAGGTTCTTCCCCTGGACATGCTCTTCTACAGGGAACTTGCCTCGTCGATTGCCGCTGGTTCCGGCTTTCCGGATGGAGGAATCTCGTTTAATCCTCTCTATCCTTTTTTTCTGGGTGGTATCTTCAGGATGGTTGGAGACAACCTGGCCTGGCTGAGGATCATTCAATCCATCATTGGCCTTGTGACAGTCTATTTTTTGTTCGCTGCCGGTCGGCTTGTCGTGCTTTCTGAGAAAAACAAGTTTGTCGATGGTTCCGCGGTTGGATTGATCGCTGCCGCGATAGGTGTGATGTATCCCCAGTTTATCCTCTACGAGGGGAGTCTCCTGGCAACGACACTGGTAACATTCATAACCGCGGCGTCCTTTTTGCTGGTGCTTGCCATGGATCATCACCTTCAGGGTATCCGTGAACTCAGTGTCTTTTCCAGAAAAATCCCATCCTGGCTGGCTGCCCTTGTGTTGGGAGTCCTCCTGGGTGCCGGGGCTCTCGGCAGGCCTAATCTGTTCTTTATACTTATACTGGCTGTTCCCGCGTGGTTTTTCTTCAGGGCAAAGGGGAAGGCAGCTGGTATATCTCTTGCGGGGTTATGTGTTGCCGGGACCTTCATCATGCTTCTTCCATCAACCGTTTATAATGCGGCACAGACCGGAAGATTCGTACCGGTTTCTACTCATGGCGGCATCAATTTCTATATAGGCAATAATCCTGGTTCGACGGGGATCTACTTGCCGCCTGAAGGGATGAGGCCTGATATGAGGGGGCTTATCGAGGATGCCGGAAAGGTTGCGGAAAGAATATCAGGCAGGGATATGACCGAAGCAGAGGTCTCCGATTACTGGTTTGGCAGATCCATGGAATGGATTATTACCAACCCGGGAGCGTATGCAAAACTTCTCCTCAGGAAATTCACGCTGTTCTGGAACGGCACCGAGGTATCAGATATTATTGAGATATCGATTTTCAGGAAAGAGTGTGGCATTCTGAACGTCATGTTCATCCCCTTTGCCTTCATCTCGGTGTTCGCGTTTCCCGGTTTCTGCATTCTATTTTTCGCGCGCAGAAACAGAGCGGTATCCATGATTTTTCTCGCTGCCGCTTTGGCTTCGATCATGCTTTTCTATATCAATTCTCGTTACAGGATCCCTTCAGTGCCCGTATTAATAGTGATGGCGGCGCTGAGTATCGTCAGGCTCGCAATCTGGATCAGGGCACGGGAATGGAAACCGGCGATGGCTCTGGTACTGACGGGAGCAACCGTAATGCTGCTGATGTCAGGCAGGAAGATGGTCGAAGTCGACAAGAGTGCCGCTTACACCTTTCTGGGGAATCACTATATGCAGACCGGTGAGGATGTGAAGGGTGAAGAGGCATTTGCCGAGGCATACAGGCTCGCTCCGGGGCTCGTGATGACAAGGATAAACTACGGAAGAGTCTTGTTGAGAAGGGGGAATCTCGAAAAGGCACATAAGATGTATTCATCCGCTTTTGAAATGGATCCAGATTATCCGATTCTGGCGATAGAGTATGGTTTATTGCTCGACCAGATGGGAAACAGGGATCAGGCGGCAGGAATCTTCCGGTATGCACTTGGGCTGGACAGAAACCGCGACAAGGTCCTCGCGTGCCAGCTTCTTTCGAGAATGGCATTTGCGGAAGGGAAAACCGAAGAAGCCATTTCATGGATCATCAAGGCGCTTGAGATAATTCCCGGAGATAAAAAATTACTGGGCATACTGCACAGGCTCGAAGGAACAGGATAACAGGGTGTTCGTAACGGATTCATGAAAACCGCGTGTAGCCGATAGCGCGTGTGCAGGCTGAATCGGGCCTGCCGGCCGGTGAATTTGAGCTTGCCGGTCTGTACGCGCGGTGTTACATTTCTGCGTACAGGGCATGATGTATTTGGGCTGATGTTCCGGCGAGATATTCTATCCCGGTCAGGTGTTATGTTTTCACTTTTTTCGATTATTCTTCGACATAAAAAACTGGTAATACTTGTCACGGTATCCGGGTTCCTGGTATCAGCCGCGCTGAGCTTTGTTATTCCTCCAAGGTATATTTCTACTGTTGCTTTTATGCCCGCCGGCGTGGAAAATGAGCTGGCCGGAAGCGGCGGCTTCTTTTCGAATCTCGGGATGCTTGGAGACACTTACGCCACTTTGGTTCGTATTCGAAGAAATTTTATCATTGATTATATCGTGCGAAGCAGGACGATGAGCCGCCTGATGTCGGAGAAGTTCGACTTACAGAAAAAATACAAGGCTGACAGTGAAGAGGAAGTGAGAAAAGAATTACAAAAGTGTACGAGTGTGATCGTTAGAGATGAAGGAATACTGGAAGTAGCTGTTGAGGACAGGGATCCCGTACAGGCAAGGGATATGGCCCTAGCATATGTGGAATATATCGACAGTATGCTCGTCGATATGGTTGTTGAGGGTTCGAAATCGAAATACAGGTATCTCGAAAAAGAGAAGAATAGAAGAAAGTACAGATTAGCCGAATCTGATTCGACTTTGCAGTTTTTCATAGAGCAACATGGTATCTATGATGTTCAGCAGCAGGCAAGGGCGGCATTCCTCGTACTTGCCGGAATCAGCGCCAGGGAGAAGATGCTGGAGGTGGAAATGAGGATTCTGGAAGTATCGTTCAGGGAGGGTAATCCGGAGTTGGACAAGATCAACCTGGAACTTGAAAAACTGGAGGAACAGTTAATAGATATGGTCGAGGGAGATGGAGGCGGAGCGCTGTTTCCCCCTCTGAAGGATATACCCGGGATCGGCGCGGAATACATGTTTCTTGTTAGTGAAAAAATGTTGCAGGAGTTCGCCCTTGCTTTTGTCATGGTCAAACTCGAGGATGCCGGGATCTCTGCGTCGGAAAAAGTGAGTGTAATCAGGATCATCGATCCGCCCTATATCCCCGAGATCAGGTCGTGGCCGAAGAGAAAACAAATAGTGATGGTATTTACCCTGGCCTCGTTGTTCTGGGTATGTTTTGTTCTTCTCGTACTGGAACAGTTCAGGGAAGGACGATTCCTGGAGGGTGAAAAAGGTTGATGAGACCGGGATTGTTCAGCGGACATGCCGACATGCGGAAACTGTTGCTCTTGCTTTTGCTTTTGACGGGTATATTCGCAGTCGCGGGTGTATTTCTTCCTGCCGGCCTTATAAGGCTTGCAGTAATGGGCTTTCTTGCAATGCCAGTCATGCTGATATTTTTCGACAGGCCTGCATGGATCCTCTATTTTTTACTGGCTCTCATATTTTCCAACCTTTATCTGTTTACTGATTTGCCGGCTATCAGATTGACAGCTGTTTTCATGATCGTGTCTTTTTCTGTAGCCTGTGTGAATGGTCGCCGCATCGTGATCCATGACCGGAAGTTTCTCGTGCTGGTCGCAGCTATGCTTATCCTTGCATTTCAGTCTATGGCGCTGGCTCGGGATATAGACAGCTCGATCAACAGGATCGGCCAGTTTTTTCGTCATATGGTCTATATATTTTTCATAGTACAGTTTTCGAGGAACAGGAAAGAATTTGTCAGGATACTCGTAGTGATATCCCTGGCCAGTTTCCTGAATAATTTTCTTCCCTTTGTGTTGTCTCTTCCAGAGAAACATGCCGACCTTTCCCTCATGTGGAGCCAGGGTATTTTCAGGTACGAAGGTTATAACAGGGAAGCGAACATGTTTGCTTTCGGCCTGAATTTCCTGATCCCGATCCTGTTTTTTCTGGTTGTGAAATTCAGGAAGCCCTGGTTTGTGCGTCCACTACTTATCGCTTTCATCGGTGGAAATATATTTATTCTTTTCCTGAGTTTTTCAAGGGGAGGGTTTGTTGGCCTCGTTGTTATGTTTCTTACCCTGTTTTTTGTTGAGAGAAAAAACAGGGTCGTGCTTTTTACGGGACTGGCCCTGATGATCATTGGAGGATTACTGGCTCCTGCTGTTTACTGGGAGAGACTGTCTTCATTGCTCGATATCAAATCCAGCCTTTCAGCGGATTTCGCAATCCTTTCGAGGATCGAGACGATGAAAGTCGCCATTATCCTTGGATTGAAAAATCCGTTGTTCGGGATCGGGATAGAGAATTTTTTATTCTACGCCTCGAGATTCGTTCCCTTCGGTAATGTTGTCCATAATAGCCTTCTGCAGATATTTTCGGATATGGGTCTGCTGGCGCTTGTAGTAATAACCTGGATCATTATCAACAACTTCAGAGTTATAAAAAGGCTCATGAGCCGGTACGATGATCCCGAAATGTCCCAGCTCGGCAGAGTGTTGTTTATCCAGCAGGTCGCGGTGTTGGCCAATTCGATGTTTATTCCTGTGGCGTTTAACCTGGATTTCTGGCTTGCAATGGCTTTTCCGACGATAGCCTGGTACGCGTACAACGAGTCTAGAGCCTGTAGCCGATCGACAGGCGGGTCTGTTTTCCGAAAGTATCCAGCGGATCAAAACTGAAGGAAAGGGCGATCTTCGCGTTCCTGTAACATGAACAGATACCGAAGTGAGTAATAGTTCTTTTGCCATTGACAAGGCGCCTGTCCACACCGGCGAGCAGATGAAGAAGGCCGTCTACGATGATGATCTCGGAACCGCCCAGTATGCGGTTGAGTTCTCCCTCTTTCCTGACAGCATCGAATTCAATAGATACTCTGTCCAGGATGTTTTCCCATGAAATCGCGAAGTTGAATGAAGAGTCCAGGTTATCGTCACTTTCGGGGTAATGTACCGTTCCGTTCAAATTTTTTCCGACAAGCGCGAACCAGACATTTTTGTGCAATCTTGCTGTCCAACCGATATCGAAAGCCATGCCCCAGGAATCGGCATTATCGATCTGCGTCCAACTCTTGAGCATTTTCCAGCTCATACCGATACTGTTGAAATGGTTAGGGGAGAATGCACCGGAGAACCCTATCGTGCCTTCATTCCATTCCGATCCGCTGGCAAGCCTGAGTCCTAGGTGCGTGATCGTAATGGCCGCGCCGAATCTTCTCATCGATACCAGGCTGTCGGGAGAGACCCGTGAATCCAACAGTCCTGTACCGATCGAAAATATGCTGTACAGGTTGTCCATCCCGGAAACCGGCCGGGTAGTACCAAGCGTCATCTGCGCAGACCCGAGGAATACAAGGTTCGCGGGGTTCCAGTAGGCAGCCCCATCATCCCTGGCAAGAAGGGAGGCTGCCCCGGCAAGCCCCTCACCACGCGCGTCCCATCCGAGAGGAAGAAATGTTCCTCCACGCGAACTTTCACCGGCCGTAGTATTGCCCGTGATGCCCAGGATCAGAAAAACTGTTATAAACGAAATGATGTTAATTTTTTTTGTCTTCATTTCTTACCTTACAACCGCGATAAAGCTTTTTTCGATGGTCTTTCGCGTCCCGTAATCTATCGTCATGACCATGATATAGGGTCCGTTACGAACCGTATCACCGTCACCATTTCTAAGATCCCATTCTATCTCAAATTGTGTCGATGGCCCCCATGCAAAGAGCTTCCTGACATGTTCACCACCCAGGTCATATATATCTATGATGACCCGCTGCATGATATCTTCGGTTATGATCTGGAATAGATCGGGAGTTCTGAAAACTTCCGGATAGACGATAGATACAGACAGGTCGTAGTTGATGGTCACTATATTAGAGTTTTCAGACAGATTCCCCGCCTTGTCCTTTGCCGCGACCCAGATCTGATTTATCCCCAGTCCCAGGTCAACTGTATGAGGCATATACCTGGCTATCCGTTTGACGGTGAACACATCCTCGAAATACCTGTATATCAGGAGTGAATCGGAATCGTCGTTGTCATACACGAGGATTAGTTCAAGGGGGGATTCTATAACCCGGCCGTTGCTGTTGCTGATGACGGGCACGGCCGGAGCGGTTCTGTCAAGGTTGACTTCAAGTGTTTTCTGTTCCTGCTGTCCGTAGCTGTCCGATGAGGTTACTTTCAACGAGTAGGTGCCTTCGATGTACGATTCGATCCCGTTGATACTGTCGGGTGTGTTGAATGTCCAGTAGAGGCTGTCGGCCTGCAACCATGTGAAATCGGGTTGAAAGTAGTCGCTTTCCTCGTAATTACCATCCTGGTCCTTATGTCCCCAGGAGAGATACAGCGTATCCTCCACACCACTCCTGTCATGGCAGTATCCTGTTATATGGAGAGGCACTTCTCTCGTATCGGCCGGGATGGAAGTAACGAACATGATAACCGGGCCGCTGCTGTCGACATCCAGCGCTCCCTGATCGGTCGTACTGTTGGCGGCTTCATCGATGATCGTTAATTCGATCATGTAGATGCCTTCTGGCCAGCCGGCGGCAGGTTTTATGATATAGGAATACTCTCCGTCCGAAGTTACATCCAGGGAGAAAAGATCGGTAACAGCTTCGGGGTCTGTTATCGAGATATATGCATCCGAACCGGTTTCATAACCATTGACGATGTAGTAGATGGTAACATTGGCTGAAGTATCCGGATATCCGGGAGAGAAGACTCCCGGTTCGATCCTGTCGATCGTAATGGTCGGCGGGGTCGTGTCGATGATTACTGTTCTTGTCTGTTCTTCAGGCGCGGAGCCTGTTGATTCATATAGCCGCATGAGATATTCGCCTTCACCGAGTTGGGTGTCGAGTGAATCGGTTCCGTACCATACGGCAGTATATTCTCCTCCTGGAGCAGGAGCGAGAAAGAAGAGTGTGTCATATACCTGTGTTGCAGACTGATCCTCGACAGTCAGGGCAAGAGTATCGGCCTGTTCGGTCAGGATCATCGAGACGGAAAGGTAATCCTTGACCCCATCACCATTTGGAGAGATCGAGGGGAAGTTTATGATAAAAGTTGCCTGTTCCTCGCGTGCAGCCGTGTTCCAGGAAAGAACCGCCAGCAGGATCAGTGATATGGATAGAACAGTTTTCTGTCGCGACGAACCCACTTCATTATCCTTTCTAAAGCCACCCAGCATTATAAGAAGTTACGCTATGGACAGTCAATATAATTAACTCCAATCCTTTAAAAGCCGTTTGATGCCGCAAACCGGGCCCGGCGTGGGGAGGGGGGGGCTGTCTGAGCCGGCGCGTTCTACGTTCCGGTACCCGGGCAATCCGGGCACGTCTCTTTTGACGGATTGAGGTTTCTCCGCGGCCATTTTCTCGCCACCCGGGTAATTTATTTGTTTTTTTGACTCTTTTTCTTGCGAAATGTACGTGTTTTTCATATAGTGATTGTCCTTTGACTTTTGCAGGTTTGATGCTTGCACGCTTGTACAGAGGGGTGGTCTGGTTTTGGCTCTCGAAATGGTATTTATGATATTCGGCGGACTGGGGTTTTTCCTGTTCGGTATCAAGATCATGTCGGAGGGTCTCAAGAAAGTATCGAGTGACCGCCTCAAAAATATCCTTTCTCTTCTGACAAAACACAAACTCATCGCGATGTTTGTCGGCACAGGCGTTACTGCCCTCATCCAGAGCAGCAGCGCTATGACGGTCATGGTTGTCGGTTTCGTCAATGCCGGGCTGCTGACCCTGAAGCAGGCTATCCCGGTAGTGCTCGGGGCCAATATCGGGACGACATTTACGGCATGGATCGTCGGTTTCCTTGCGGCTTTCAAGATAACGCATTACGCTCTTCCAGCTGTGGGAATAGGGTTTTTCTTCATGATGATGGAGCGCAGGGCAATCTTGAGACAGTGGGGCGAGGTTATTTTCGGCTTCGGCATTCTTTTTGTCGGTATCGGGTTCATGAAAGATGCTTTCGATCCGCTTCAGAGCAGCGAACATGTCATGAATATCATGGTCAATTTAAGCCGTTACCCGATTCTGGGCGTTGTGGTCGGAACAGTGGTAACGATGCTTCTCCAGAGCAGCAGCGCGACGATCGCGCTTGTACAGCTTCTCGCGCTGAGGGGGCTTATCGATTTTCCCGCAGCTATTCCCATCATACTAGGTGACAATATCGGGACAACGATAACCGCGCAGATAGCGACTATCGGGGGGAGTACCGGGGCTAAACGCGTTGCCTGGGCTCATACCCTGTTCAACGTGTTCGGAACGATATACATGATGGTATTCGTTTATACGGGTGTATATGACAGGTTCATCAAGTGGATCATCCCCGGTCCGCTTACCGGCGGGAACGTCATGTTTCACATAGCCATGGCCCACTCTGTCTTTAATGTTTTCAATGCGTTGTTATTCCTTCCTTTCATCCCCGGGCTCCAGAAGGTCGTCGAGAAGCTGATATCGCAGTCGGGAGAGGTTGTCAGTGTCGAACCCAAGTTCCTGGACAGGCATCTTCTTGAGACTCCGGTTCTTGCTCTGGATCAGAGCCGCCTGGAGGTCTTGAGGATGCTTGGGCTGGCTGGATCCGCCGTAAAAAGCGCCTTTGAAATGTTCATGACCGGCAATCCGGAACTGGGTAAAAAGGTCGAGAGGCGCGAAGAAGCTGTTGACAATCTTCAGGCTGAAATCACACGCTATCTGATCGCCATTTCGATGGAAAATCTCGAACATGAAGAAGCCGAAATGATACCTGTATTTATCCATTCGGTAAATGATATCGAGAGAATAGCCGACCATGCGGAAAATATTGCAGAGCTTGCCCAGCGTAAGATCGACAGGAAAATCGATCTTACGGTTCTTGCGTACGAGGAATTGCAGAAGATGGTCGAGATTACAACAGGGATGATCGAAGATGTAACCAGAGGCCTCGAAACAGATGATAACAAGTACGCAAAAAGAGCTCTCAAAAAAGAAGATCTTATCAACCAGATGCAGATCGATCTGAGAAAACATCATGTGAAACGCCTCAACGAGGGAACATCCGAGATCTATTCAGGGATGATATTCCTTGATTGCGTGGACTATCTGGAAAAGATTGGCGACCACCTTGCCAATATCGCCCAGGGGCTTCTCGGCGGATTCCGTTGGGAATAGTTCGGGCTTGTTCAACAGGGATTGATTTCAACAACCTGATAAGGGTTATTTCTGTTCCTGAATTTTTTTCCATACTCTTTCTATGTGATCATTGGGTGGGGGGGTCCCACGGCTCAGCTGCGAACTTCGGCGCAGGTGGTCGAAAGCTTTCTGGTAGTTTCCTAATTCTTCTTCAACAAGACCCATATTGAAATGAAGCTTTGCGGATTGATCGTTCATGCCCAGGGCGTTGCTGAGTATGTCATGGGCTTTTTGAAAATCCCCGACCTCCATTGCCATCAGCGCCAGGTTGTTGGATCCGATCCAGTCAAGAGGATACAACCTTTTTACCCTGTAGTAATAGCCTTCAGCTTCCTTAAACTTTATTTCTTTCTGAAGCTGTGCTCCCTTGTTCAGAAGGGCTGATGTAAGATTCTTGATATGTAGATCATTTTCGGGGTCGAAGGCGAGGGCTGTCTCATATGCTTTGATAGCGCCGTCCAGCATCCCTCCGTGGTTTCGCGCGTAACCGAGACGGGTCCAGTACCTGACCTGCATGGAATCGGCCTGGACCAGTTTCTCGAGTTCGTAAGCTGCGTCCTTCATCCATCGTTTATTTATATATGCTTCGGCGAGGTTTTCCATGTACTCGAGATTATCCGGCTTGAGCCTCACTGCCTTGATCAGGAATGATATTGCGTCTATATCCTTTTCGTTATATGTAGCGGCCATTCCCATTTTAAACCAGGTGACATCGTCCCTGTCGTTCTTTTCTGCGGAGACATTTAACCATTCAGCGGCTTCGACGTAGTTCTCCGTTTCAAAATATCGTATACCGACGATCTTTTCCGCTCTGCCCGGCGCGAGTGGATGGGACAGGATGAGTTTCTGCCCTTTGAGGGGCGAGTAATTGGATGCGATCATCGGAAGTGTGTGGAAGATACCGGCAGTCACCAGCAAAACGGCAGCATAGCCGAAACCGGAACGGGACGCCAGCCGGCCCTTCAACGCCCATAATGAGTATACTGCGAACGCCGGTCCGGCCACCGCAAAGAGATCCCATCTAAGCCCGGAATCGATCCTCCCAACACCGAAGAGAAGGAGTACCAGGGCGCTGACAGTCAGTGTTGCGAGGAAATTCTCTTCGGCTGCGCCCTTTCTTTCTGAAGATCGTTTTTTTCCAAAAGATGAGACAAGCATAATTACAGCTACTATCGAAGATGGCCCAATGATGAGAAGAGAGTTTCCCCAGGTGGCAAAAGGCCTGTTGATCTTTCCCTGGAAAAACGGCAGTACGGTGTTTTCCAAAGTGGTTAAAAAGTGGCTCGATAGCCCTGGCATGCCCTGAAAGAATTTGAGTACAACCTCCATGGTTGACCAGCCCACAAGTAATATCACGATTGCGCCAACGGTATGTTTCCCGGGCCCCGGCACGCGTAAATTCCTGATCAGAATATAGAGAAACCCGGGCAGGAGGTATAATGATGACATGTGGGTCAGGACTGAAAAGATAAACAGGGTAGCCGGCAGATACAGGGATACTTTTCCGCGGATGTGAAGTATCGATGAAATGATAAAAAACAGCGTGAGAACGATTACAGGGGGCATATTGCCGCCCCCACCGAAAAAGAGCACAAAAAACCCGTTCGAAATGATGAAGAGTGTCGAAAGGAAACGATGGTTCCAGGCATCTTTTCCGTCCTCGTGGAGGATTCGCGATACGCTGGCTGAAGCTAAAATAAAAGAGCCTCCACATAGAACACTGAGCAGTGATGACGAGGAAACAGCATTCCAGAACAGGGTTGAATTGATGGCCCTGAAGATCAGCCAGTTGAGAAACATTGCCAGCGGGGCTCCAGGCCGGAACGTGATACCGTTGGATACAGCGGTTGCTATCTCCTGGCGCTCACCCCAGTAATCGTGGCCGTATCTGAAATACCACATCATGACAAGCAGTGTAATAAATACCGGGATAGTGATCCATTTTCCAACGAAGAGTTTTTCAGGAATCAGCCCCTGGGCTTTTCCGTTGATCTTCCGGTTGAGCAGCAGCAGGCTCATAAGGGCCAGGGTGGCTCCGAATGTGACTGAGGCCGCGGACCACGCATTCTCGCCCCAGAGAATCGATTTCAGGAGTGTGGAAGCCAGGATTACAAGTATGAGGTATCCGACGAACAGGATTCGTGTCTGCTTAATCAAAGGTTCTCCTTTTCAGGCTCCTTAACGATCGGCGACAGCTCTCCTTCAGTGGCGGCCACTACTACCGCGGCCGAAGCGTCTCCCGTAATATTCACTGTTGACCTGCACATGTCCAGCAACCTGTCTACTCCCAGGATCAGGGCGATCCCCTCGAGCGGGATTCCAATCGTCTGCAGGACCATCGCGAGGGTTATGATTCCGATCCCCGGCACACCCGCCGCTCCTATAGAGGCAAGAGTTGCCATCAGTACTATGGTGAGCTGGTCGCCGAAAGAAAGGGATATGCCGTATACCTGCGAGATGAAGATGGCGGCAACACCCTGGTACAGGGCAGTTCCATCCATATTGATCGTAGCACCCAGCGGCAGGACAAAACTCGATATCTCTTCAGATACACCGAGGTTTTTTTCGGCGCACTCCATCGTAACGGGAAGGGTGGCATTGCTCGACGAAGTAGAGAAAGCGATAAGCTGCGCGGGCCTTATGGCCTTGAAGAAATCTACAGGTCCCATCCCTGAGAAGATCCGGACTGCCGCTGAATAGATAAAAAGAGCATGGATCACGAGCCCCGAAAAGACAACGAGCGAATACCTGATCAGCGAGAAGAGAATATCAATCCCGAATCTTCCGACCACTGCCGCGATGAGGGCAAGGACTCCTATCGGCGCCATCTTCATTACTATGTGCACGAGCTGTATCATGCCTTCGCTGACTGCTTCGAAGAAATCGATTAATGGTTTTCCCCTGTTGTTCGGGATTAGAGTGACAGCGATGCCGAAAAGAAGTGCAAAGAAGATGATCTGCAGCATATTTTCTTCGACAAGGCTTTCAAGCGGGTTTTCAGGTACGATATTGGTTATTGTTTCGATGACTCCGGGTTTGTTTTTCGAAATATCGATTTTCCGGGAGGCCTCCGTCTCATATGAAGCGAGAAGGCTCTGTCTTGTTGCGCTGTCGATTCCCTCACCCGGTTTGAGGATATTTCCCAGGGCAAGGCCTATGGTGATCGCGATAGCCGTCGTACAGAGATAATAGATGATGGTCTTTGCCCCGATCCGGCCGAGTTTCCTGATATTACCGAGGCTGGCTGTCCCGACAAAAAGTGAGGAAAAAACAAGGGGGACTACGATCATGCGGATCAGCCGGATAAACAGTTTTCCCACTGGTTCGATCATTTCAGCGCGCGGACCGAGAAGAAGACCGATCGGTATGCCCGCCAGAAGACCGATCAGTATCTTCGTGTGGAGCTTCGTCCTGATGAAGGCTTTGAGCAATCTCATAGAGAAACCTGTCAATTAAGACTTGTCAAAAGGCCATTTCCATATTCCGAATTATATCGAAATGACTTGAAATCCTTAATAATGTAAGACAAAATGGCTCTGATTAAAACAACTTTTCACTTTTGGTCATAAGTGGTGCAGATCCAGTGTCTCTGGTAAGCAGGAAGAAAAAGGTTTTTCGCCTGGCATCTGGCGCAATACTGGCAATCCTGTTGTCGTATGCCTTGCCGGGATGTACGGTCGGAGAGCAGGTCTATGACGAGCTGAGAAACAGAATGGTCAGTGAGCAGATTGTCGACCGTGGTATAACCGACAAAGCGGTCATATCGGCGATGCTGAGTGTGCCGAGGCACATGTTTGTCCCGATGGAGTACAGGGGTGTGGCGTATATCGACAGCCCTCTTCCGATTGGCAGCGAGCAGACGATCTCCCAGCCGTATATCGTGGCCTTGATGACTGCTTCACTGGAACTCGATCAATGTAACAGGATCCTCGAGATAGGGACGGGATCCGGCTATCAGGCAGCCGTCCTTTCCCGGATAGTCGATTCGGTCTTTACAATCGAGATTCTTCCCGAACTGGCATTGCGCTCTTCGGTTCTTCTTGATTCCCTGGGGTACGGGAATGTCGAGGTTCGGTGTGGTGACGGGTATGGCGGGTGGCCGGAGAAAGGGCCGTTCGATGGTGTGATAGTAACGGCTGCGGCTCCGAGGGTTCCCCTGTTGCTTGTCGAGCAGTTGAGGCCGGGCGGAATACTTGTAATACCTGTAGGCAGGTTCCCGCAGAAACTTAATGTATACGAAAAAAGTCCAGAGGGTCTGAAACTCCGTTCTTCCATCGCGGTACGATTTGTGCCGATGACAGGGAAAATCAGGGAAAAGAAGGGAAAATAGCATGCAATTCAAGCCATTACAGATACCAGTCGTTATTGTTGCCATCGCGGTTGTCATCTCAGCCGGAGGATGCGCTACCACAGGGATCAACGCCGGGCAGCTCAATCTGGTAACCTCGCCGGAAGAAGTTCAGATGGGCAAGAAGTTCTCGGTCGAGATCGAGAGCCAGTTCGAGATATATCAGGATGCCGGAGTAACCAGGTATGTTCAACGGGTTGGTGACAGGCTGGTCCAGGTCTCTGACAGGAAAGATATAGAGTACACGTTTACTGTGATCAACAGGAATGAATTGAATGCATTCGCCCTTCCCGGCGGGTACATATATATCTATACGGGCTTGCTGGCGGTAATGGACGATGAATCCCAGCTTGCTGGAGTACTTGCTCATGAGATAGGGCATGTGGCTGCCAGGCACTCTACGGAGCGGCTTACTATGATGTATGGCTATCAGGTATTTGCAGATCTCATCCTTGGCAAAAATCCCAATATGATGGCGCAGCTCGTATCGAATATCTTCTCGACCGCCGGCTTCCTTGCGTACAGCAGAAAAGACGAATTTGAAGCTGACAGGCTGGGTACACATTATGTTTACTCCGCCGGGTATGATCCCGGCGGCATGATGGAATTGCTTGGCAAGCTCCGTGCGGTGGAACAGAGGGAACCGGGCAAGCTGGAAGAGCTGCTGTCGACTCATCCTCCAACATCTGACAGGATAAGGAATGTCTCCGCAATTATTGAAAGCTTACCCGGCGTTTCCGGGAGAGAGAGAAACTCAGCGGGTTATTACGAGATGAAAAAGCGGCTCCCCTGAATAGCTTGTGCCGTGGACATCCATATCTATGTCCGCAAAGACGGATATTTTACTCCAAACCGCCGCTTGTAGTAGATTCTTGTACAGAAAATCACGATTGCCAGCAGCGGGAGATAGAATTTAAAGAACAACCCGGCTGCTACAGAGAATATGAGGGTGGCCATCCTGGCAGGAAGGAGTGGGTCCTTCACCGGCAGGTTGTCATCGCCTGTCCTGGCCTTTATGAAGTAGGCTGGCAGCGAGAGGAGAGTGGCATACAGCGCCAGCTTGTTGCCTGACAGCGCTGCGGCCACGGAGGCTGCTGCCATGAGGCTTGCCGATATGATTATCCCTTTTTTCATGCCGAGGGCAACTCCGCTGGTCCGCAGGCCGCTATCGCGGTCACCTTCGATGTCAGCGAGTGTGGTTGAAAGGTGTACCGAGGCGACCGCCAGGGGATATGGCAGGAGGACTGTCCATCCCGAAAGGGGTGCTCCGGCAGCGATCCATCCGGCAAGTGTGTTTAGAATCCCGTTCCCGGCCGCATTGGCCAACACATCCAGGAAGGGCCTTTTTTTCAGGCGTACAGGTTCGATCGAATAGAGGACACCGAGTATCAGGCTCAGGACAAGGATCAGAACGAAACGCGGCGGAAGAAACAGCCATCCCGTTATAAACGAAGCAGCGACGAGAGAAACCGTCTCGATCCATGCCGCTTTCAATGAAACGATAGATTGTGATATCAGGAAGAGCTTGTTATTTGCAAGATCTGAGCGACGGTCCGTTATCTGGTTGATTATGTAAATGGCGCCAAGCAGCAGCGTGAATGCCGTCAGGCCGGATATCAGTTCAATGGGTTTTCCCTCCACCGGGCCGGAGATGCCGGCGTGGTACGCACCCAGCAGGAAGAATGTCCAGACAGGTATCAGGATCATTGGCCGCGCGAGAAAAATATAGTCGAAGAATCGTGTATGCTTGCCCGGCCGCGTCTGGCCATCTGGTTCGAGCAGAGGACGACTGTCAGAGCGCGGGCGTGTGTGATCGATTGAATCGGGGAGAACACGATCCGCGTAACCTGAAGGACCGGTTCCTTTCAGCAGTGCAGCATCGCCGTTTTCTAGTTCTTGATCCATGTTACCAGGTGACGCTTTACCTTGCGCGTTGTTGTCTTTGGCAGTTCCCTGTCCCTGACCTGGAAATCCAGCAGGTGTTTGTAATCCGGCAGGTTCTCGAAGATCGCCTTGATCTCCGCTCCTATGAAACTGCGGACGTTTTCCTCTGTTAGGTTGTTCTTTAATTCATCCACAGTGCCGAGCATGTCGTAGTCGGGGACTACGACCGCTCCGGGACGTGTATTTCCTCTCCTGTCCTCGACAGGAAGGACGACGCTTTCCAGTATGTAGAGGTTTTTGTTGAGCAATGCTTCGAGTTCGAAGGGATAGATATTCTTTCCGCCGGCTGTCACGATCAGTGATTTTGTCCTGCCGGAAATAGTCAGATAGCCTTCTTCATCCATTTTTCCCAGATCGCCTGTATGGAAGTATCCTTCTTTGAGAACCTCTGCCGTGGCATCAGGGTTCTTGTAATATTCTTTCATCACGTTAGGGCCCTTAACGAGGATCTCTCCTATACCATCGGCGTCGGGCGAGGCTATTACGATTTCAACACCCGGTATTGCCGGTCCGACAGACCCCATCTTCGGCCGGTCCGGGTGATTCATTGTGACCGCCGGTGATGTTTCTGTGAGGCCGTAAGCCTGTATCAGGGGGATTCCCGTGTCGAAGAAAGCTTCTTCCACGTCGCGGCGGAGGGAAGCTGCGCCCGAAACACATAACCTGATACCTTCCATTCCGGCAGTGGCGATCTTTCTGGCCATGGCTGGAGACGCCGCCTTTCTGCCGAGAAGCTTCCCGAGCCCCATTGTGAGGCGGAGAAAAAATCGTTTGATACCGCTTGTACGTCT